>JBDHQH010000032.1:0-32439 GCA_039806935.1 Verrucomicrobiota bacterium | reverse complement strand
GCATTTCCGCTGCGCTTTGGGATTCGCCTTGACAACCGAAAGCGCCATGAGATAATTCCATGGTTATTTCCAGTTTCTCTTGTTGAGCCGCGAGCGGGCGAAATGTATGCGCAGTAAATTAATTTGGCCGGGGGGGCGAAAGCCAGGCCACGCCCGGTGCTGGGCGGCGGGGTTTGGGGTGCTGCTGTGGCTGGCCGCCGCGCTGGCCGCCGCGCTGGGCGCCGGGGCTGCTCCGGCAAATGACAATTTCCTCAACGCCACGCTGCTCTCCGGCGTCTCGGGCACGATCTACGGCAGTTCAGCGGGAGCGTCGAAAGAACCTGGAGAGCCCAATCATGGCGGGCGGGCGGGCGGCGCCTCGGTGTGGTTTCGCTGGGTGGCGCCCGCGGCTGGCACCGTGGTCTTTAACACGGCAGGGAGCGCTTTTGACACGCTGCTCGGGGTGTATGCCGGAACCAGTGTCGGCGCGCTGGCCACGATCGCCGGAAACGACGACATCCTGCCTCCCGACGTTTCGAGCGCGGTGACTTTTGTCGCGGTGGCCGGCGCGGAATACCGGATTGCCGTTGACGGGTATGCCGCCGCCGCGGGCAACTACCAGCTTGCCTGGCGCTACCCGGTCGTCAACGAGGGCGTGATGTCCGTAGCCGTCACCAACATCGATAATTTCATCTACGATTCGGACGCCCTGTTCGGGGGCGCCTATAACCGGGACCGGCTGCTGGTGGCCTCCACTGTGGTCTCCACCAATACCTCGAACGCGCGGCATTACACCACCTATGTGCTGAGTTATCGCCTGTTAGACACCAACAATTTTCCCCAGCCCATCCTGGATGCCACCGGCGTCACCAACGCCAGTTACACCTATGACGTGACCAACACGGTTTTAATCGGGAGTCTGGCCACCGCCTCCTCGACGACCACGGCGGCGCTCAAGCCGGTGTTCCGCCTCAATCCCTACAACCTCTATTCGGTCGAGCTGCGCATCCTCCGCCTGGGAACGTTCACGGGGGCGACCGGCAACTCCGGATCGACGATTTATCTGCAATTCACCAACCTGGTCAGCGGCGACCTTTCGGTGAATACCATCGCCTACCAATTTGCGAGCGATTGGGAAAGGCTTTACGCCATCAAAACCGCCCCGGACCAAAACACCTTTCAGGTGAGCACGTTTTATGGCCTGTATCGCTACGACAATTTCAACTCGGCATCGCCGACCACCGACAATGTGACGGTGCGGTTTCATTTTGAACTGCACAATGCCGGCACCGGCGCGCTGGTCCCGCTCAAGAGCAGTTCAACCAACTTCGTCCGGGCGGTGCCCAGCTACACCGCGGGCACCCCCAAGACCGTCGGCTCGGCCTTCTTCGCAGATCTCTTGTTATTGGAACCGGCCGGCCAGATCGATTCCGTTTCCAACACCTATTACGCCGTGGTGAGGATGGCAGTGGAGGAGGGCGCGGGACTGCCCGATTTGGAGGGCAACACGCTGTACACTTCCGCGGATCAATTGCTCCATTTTAATGGCAAACTCCTTTTTGGATCGATCCCGACTCATTTCACCGCGATCGGCAACGAACCCGCCCCCGGATCCGGGAGCGGCGGCGGAATCGCCACCCAACTGGCGGTCAGCGGCAATTCCGGCGTCCTGGACGCGAATCCGGCGTATCATTATGGCGACGGAACGGCGCTAAACGTGGTGCTGCTCGGCAACGGCGACGCGCTGGCCGCGCCAGGCACGACGGTTCCACTGACGGGTGCCGATGTCGGCTGCATTCAGAATATCTGCTTCAATCGTTCCAGCCTGGTGTTGAGCAACGACTTCATTAAAGGATTTCTGGGCCTGCGCCTTCCAGCCGGCTTCAGCGTTGGCATCAGCACCGACCTTCGGCTCTCGCTCGGCGTTCTGGAGTACCCAAACACTCCGCTCAATACCGACCTGAATCCCGTGAGCGCCACTTTCACCACCTCGGGGCCTTTGCTCGGCGTATCGGAGCAGCTCCCCTTCTGGATCGCGGCGCCATCGCTGACCTGGCAGGTCAACAGCGGCCAGATCATTTTGAATCCAACTGGCGGCGTGTTTGCGCGGCAGACGGAGGATGACTTGCTCTCCAGCTACCGGCCGCTGCTCCTTGAGACGAACGCGGCGAACCGCATTTCCAACGACGGCTATTTCCGCAACGCAAACCTGGTTCCGGGCAGCCAGGTCACCGTGTCGGCGGATACGAACCGGGCGGCGCGGCTCTCGATCAAACTGGCGCTGAATCCTCCGGAGTTACGCCCGCACTTTCCTTACTCTGGACCGGCGCCGGGAGCGCAGATCGCTACCGCGCCGAACGGGAATCTCGAATTGTCGAACGGTTGGGTCGTGGCGGGCGGCACGTTGCCGGTAAGCGGAACGTTGCCCGTGGCCTACGCTCGCGATTGCGAGGGCACGAACTGCGGCGCCTCGCTGGCGGGACCGGCAGTCCTGCAATTCAGCGCTGCGGGCAATCAACTCGGCTTCACCCCCGACGGCGGCCTGTTGGCTTATGGAACCGTGCCGTCCGACACCCTATCCTGGGGTTACGCCGGGAGTGGCCACTTCGCCCAGCAAGCCGGACCAGTGCAGGCCGGAGCCTATCTGGTCGCCGGCACCTGCCTGCGCGGGGAGCAGACCGCCTTGCCGGCCGGATTCCGGCCGGCGGCCTTGCTTTTCACCGGCTTTGGCGATGCCTCCGATCCGGCGTATTGCGAGCGTCCTGGCCAATCCAACTATCTCTTCGGGGCCGCGAACTACGCGGGCCTCAACTTCCGCCTGCCGGCCACGGGCCGCAGCTACCTCGCCAATCAGGATACCGGCCCGTATCCCCTGACGGATTCCAAATACTATGTCCGGGCGGGAGGCGTGAGCGGCAAACATCAAGCGCTGACTTTTCCGGGCAACCTGTCCTTGTATGGTTACCAGTTCACTTTTCTCTACTTTCGATTGTCCTACCTGGACAGCAAGAACCGGGAGTCGCGGACGGATGGCGCCATTTCGTTTCCGCCGCAGCCAGCAGGGTTCATACAGGAGTTCCAGAGGATGAAATTCACCTGCCGCGGCGGGCTCGACAAAGCCGAGGTGCCGCCCAACAGCGGCGCCAAGCACTTGAATTACTGGAACGTGGATTTCAAACCGCAAAGCATCGAGTTCCATCCCAAAGCCAGCGACGTCTGCGGCGCCGGGCCTCGCTCCCTGGTGCTCGGGGTCGAGACGAAGCTGCCTTTCCTGCCGCAGGCACTCCACGCCGCACTGGGCTTCCAACCCAATGGCAACCTGGTCACCTCTGCGGACGCAGTCGCCGGGGTGGACTCGCGTTTTGCGGTCCCGGCGCAACTCAATTTCCGGGGTCCGGGCGACAGCTTCTTTCCCCTCGCCGCCGCCAGTGAGGGTTATTTCAATAATTGGGAGACGCCCGGGCGACCCACCACGGGCTTCTACAATCTCGCCGGCAAACTGCGCGTGCCGTTTTTCACGGACGTCAAGGTCCACCTCCATATCACGCCGACTGGCCCCAACACCGCCCATATCGATTTAATGGGCGGATGGCCCGGAGCGGATGCTCCGGGACCGGATCGCGGGTGGAGCGTCGGACCGGGAAATTATTTTACTCAGGCCAAATTCGACCCGCATGACGACGGCTGGCCGGTGGCGCAGGTCGCGAACCCGGCTGCCTACCGCAATTCCAGCACCATCCAATACCGAGCTCGGGCTCAACGCGACTGGATCGAGGTCGCCATTTTCGATTATTCGCTGCAATGGAACCCGGCGCTGCGCGAATTCGCGGGGTTTCAGGATGCTCCGGTGCTCCTGCCGGTCATCAACGTAAACAGCCGCTTGAAGGAACTTTCACCAGGCAAGGTGGACTTCGATTTCGCGCAAGACGTCAGCCTGCAACTGCCGCGCCTCAAAGTGCTCGATTTCCTCAACGACGCCGCCAACGAGCTGAACGGGCCGCTGGGATCGGTTTCCAACGCCATCCGCTCCGCATTGAGCGCCACTCTGGACACCACCGGTTTGAATCAACTGCAACGAACCTTGCGCGAAGATGCCTCGAGCTTTTTCAACCCGGTCCTCGAGCCGGCGCTCAACCCCGTGGTGGACACGCTCTACGCACAACTCGCCGCGCTGCCGCAAACGAATTTGACCCTGTTCCTCAGCAACGCCGCCGCTCTCGTCCGCCTTCCGGCGAACGGCTTGCAAGCGGCCATTCTCAACATCAACGGCGCCGCCGGACAGGCCAACACTGTCATCGGCGAACTCGACGGCACGCTCGGCAAGGTGACCGACACTCTGGGTTTGTTCTCGCGGGTGCTGAATAAAGATCCCGGCGATGGCAAGCGGCATGTGGTCCGGGTGATCATCCAGAAACTGGTCGCCGATCAAGGACCGGATCTTGGGTTCGCCAGCGGGCTGGCGGACGCCGCGGTGGATCCGCTGCTGGCGGAGCTGGAGCCTTCCCTCGCCAAAATCCAGAGCGGCTTCGCCGATGTCAGCAACCAGGTCGCGCGAGCGCGGCAGCAGCTAAGCCTGGTTTCCGGGGATTTCAACCAGGCGCTGGGCCTGGCCCTGGGCGACCTCGGCGGCATGAACCAATTCATGCAGTCGGCAGGCGTCGCCCTCTCCAATCATCTGGCCGCGGTCATCACCGCCTCGGGCGATTATTTCACCGCGGATCCGGCGGCCGCCAAGGCGGCGATTCGCAAGCAGCTCATCCTCGCCTTTCTAGGCTCGGCGCTGCCCTCCAATTCCCAACAAGCCATGCGGCAGTTCCTGTTCGACGATAATTTTGCCGTGAACCAACTGATGGATGTGCTGTTTGACCAGATCAACCGCTCGATCCGCGACGGGCTTTCCTCGTTTATTACCGACGCGCAGGACGGCATTTTCCAAAATATGAAGGGAATTGGTTCCATGCCGCAAACCCTGCTGACCGCCAAGATTCGAGGCTCGCCCACATTCAACGGTGATTCCCTTCGCAAAATCCATCTGGATGCGGCGATCCAGTTGAACCTCCCCGATCCCATGAACTTCAATGCCTTCATGGAGATCAAGGAACTCGATTCGCAGTCCTCGCCGGTCGATTGCGTGCCGGCGGGAACGCCCGCCGCCGAGGTGACTCTGGGCGCCCGGGATGTGAAGCTGGACTGGGCGGGGCTCAACCCCTCGGGAACGCCGCTGGTGCTCACGGTGGAGGCTCGCTGGACCTTGCAGGCCGGCAATGTCATCGGCCTCGGGGGATTGGTGGATATCAAAGGAAAAGTGGGTTTCCAGGGCTGCAGCATCAATGAGATCGGGGCCACACTGGCCTTGGGCGAACTTGAGAATTATTTCGCCGCCAAGGCAGCCGGCACCTTCACCATTCTCGCCGTCCCGGTGAACGTCCAGGCCGGGCTGCTGGTCGGACATGCCTGTTCGCTCGATCCGTTGCGGTTCATCGACCCGGAGGCGGACCAGGTGCTCGGCGGCCAGGGCGCGTCCTTCAGCGGCATCTACGTGCAGTTTGGCGGCGGGTTGTCGCTTTCGGAGATACTGCTCGGCACCTCCAGTTGCGTGCTGGATGTCGGGGCGCAGGTGACCACGGCGACCTTTTACAACGGCGGCCCCACCAAACAGCAGGTAGGAATGCGCCAGAAACTCAAGCTGGACTTGTCCCTGCTATGCCTGCTCAGCGGCAATGCCAGCACCACCATGTTCGGCGCCCTCACCCACACCCCCTCGGGCTACGAGCTGGATCTGGCGGGCAATGTCGAGCTTTGCGGCTCGATCGGACCCTGCCCGTTTTGTATCTCCGGCTGCGCCGGGCTGGGAATCCGCGGCGCCGTCAACGCGGGCGGAGTTGATTACCACCTCGATTACTAAAATGCGCGGCCACTCAAAAGCTCCGGTGAGGCAAAGCTCAAGGCTCTCCCGCCAACGGCGGGATGGGGGCTTGGACGTTCCAGTTCCATCCTTCGACGACCCAACGCGATCGCGCCCGGGAGCCGCAGTTGCGCTGTGCGCCCTTGCTCTCTGGCTCCTCGCGCTGCCCGCCGCCGCCCAGGCGCCGGTCAGTAATCTCGTCTTCACCGTCGGCACGACCATCCAAGACTCCGGCGGCCACCATTGGTCCTATGTTTTAATCGGCGCACCGCGCGCGCAACTGCTGGCCGGCAAACGCTTTTCGCTTTTCGGCAAACCGGGATTCCCCACCAACGCCGTCCCCTACACTTTGCGGGGAACGATTTTCCAACAAAACGATCCCGGCGCTATCAGCGCCTTGCTCAGCCAGTCCACCGCCTTGGGCGGCAACCTGACTTCCCTGAGCAACTCTCTGAACGTCCTGCTGCGCAACGTGCCCGGCGCCTCCGGTCTGCCGCTGGCGCAAAAAGTGGCCGCGGCATTTCAGGCCGCCGCCTCGGATGCGAACACCGCCCAGTTGCTGGAGTTGCTAGCCCACGTCCACCCGGGGTTGACCCTTTGTGCCGGACGGGCTTTTGCCGAGCAAATCGCCGCGGTCACGACTTACGAGGTGCGCGAGGTGGATCTGGCCACCAGCTCTCCGGGCGATGTCTTGGGACGCGTGACGATCACTCCCGGCGCTCCCGTCATCCTCCCGGCGCCAGGCTATCCGTTCCAAGTCCTGACCTCCGACCCGAGCGACGATTTGCGGATCCGGCTGCGCTGGGGAACGCCGCCCGAGTTGCGCCGACTCTCACTCTTGAGCTTCGGCTTTAACGTCTGGCGCATCCCTCTGGCGGACGCGCTGACCGCCGGTTATCACACCAACCCGCCCTCGCTCAGCCAACTCTACGCGAATGCCCGCTTCGTTCCCGCCAACCAGGCTCCGGTCATGGCCGGAAAAGATTTCTCCACCGGCCACGGTGCCGGCGCGGCAGATGACCCCGCCGATCTCGTCACTTACTTTCTGACCGATGACAATGGCCGGGCCCGCGGCCTGACTCCATTCGAGGATGGCGCTCAGTTCTACTACTTCGTCACCGCGCGAGACGTGCTCGGGCGCGACGGCCTGGTATCCCCTGGCGGGCTGGCGCAAGCCTGCCGCCGGGCGCCGCCGCAGCCGCCGGGTGGGCTCGCCGTTCAAAATACCTCGCGGGTGCTTACCCTGGGCGGCAACAAAACGAACGTGTCCAACCTGCTTTTGGCCTGGCAGCAAAACACGAATGCCGCGGACCGGGTCAGCGAATACTGGGTTTACCGATGGCCTAATCCGTCTATGGTCTGGACAAACGATTCCGCGCCCTTGAGCAACCGGGTGGGGGTGGTCGCGCAGACTCCCGGCGCTGACGCCAATTCGTTTCTGGACGACGGCCCCACGGCCCCGCGGGTGCCGGGTCTGACAAATTTCTGGTACACCGTCCGCGCCGTCAGCCAGGGAGCTTGCGGACCGTTGCTCTCGCCGCACACGCCGCCGGCCTGGGGAGTGCTGCGCGAACGGTCCGGCCCGGCGGGCGCCACCGGCACAGTCGTGGGCAGTTGCGGCGCTCCGGTGGTGGCGTTTCTGCAATCCAACACGCTAACCAATTCCGGCCCGCCGGATGTCTTTCACCTCACTTACCGTTTCACTTGCCAGCGGCGCGATCCCGGAATCGCCTGGGCGATGTTCCTCACCACGAATCAAATCGGAAAACTTGACGTGGTGGGGCCGCTCTACTTTCCGCCCAATGGGGATGCCATTCAGGCGGACTACTCGGTCACTCTGGCCGGATCCAACGCCCTCGCCGCGGTGGCCTGCGCCGTCGGCACCTACTACGGTGTCGTCTCCGAACCGGAATATGCGTATTTTGCCGCTTCGCCGCTGCCCAATCAAAGGCTCGAATCCGTATTCTTCGCAGGCCAATTGCTCCTGACGTCTATGCGTTCGGATGACCCTCTCAGGGCGCGCGCCGTCAACCCCAACTCTTGTTTCCCGGGAAACTTCGTCACCGCCTACCCCGACGGCGCGGTCTCCATGAGCTTTGATGTCCGTCCCAGCGGGCCCATGCTCGTCCAGGTCAGCACGAATCGAAACCCGGTGGGAGGACCTCTTTGGGCCGATCTCGGCGTCGCCATGCCGGACACCAACAACCTCTATTGGATCCACTTTCCGGATTGCCCGCTCAACCCGCTACCGCCATTCCGGGGCTGCCAGATCCGCCTGCCCGGCGGCGTCGATTGCTCCCAACATGTCACCCGCGCGGCGGATGGCGGGGCCGTGGCGCCGATTCAGATCCGGTTTCAGCTCACCCCGCGCACGCGCGAGTACCGGCTCTACCGCAGCATCAATGACGGCCCGCTCTCCCTCCTCAGCCAGGGCGCCGCGGCTTATCAGGCAGGCCGGACCATGGTCCGGACGGACGACGCCATGCCGCCCAGCGCGGCCCGGCTCTGCTATTTCGTTCAATTGCTCGATGAACACGGCAACAGCAGCCCCATGGTGTTGCTCGGATGCAAAGAGGTGAAGCCCGCGAAACTGCCCCGCCCTGTGCTGGCGGAGCCGCAAGCCCAGGGCAACGCCGGCGCTCCGCAGGTGATGCTAAACTGGTTTTGCCCAACCGCGGGGGTGTATCGCTTCGAGATCAAAATCGAACGCGCCGATCAACCCGGCGGCGGGCAGCCGACCGGGTTCTCCAGCAGCAAGCTGGTCCGTTCCGTCGCCTTCAACTCTTACGCCCGATTTTACGGGCTGATCGAGGGCGGGACCGCTCCGGCTCATTTTGACGAGGCCCACCTCACCCCGCCGGTCGGGAACGCCTTTGGCCCCGGTCCGCAGTTCACCCTCGCCGCCAACGTTCTGTCCGGCGTGCCCTACCAGATCTCGGTCGCCGCGATGGACAACCAAGGCCACTCGGGCGATCCCTCCCAGGTCTGGAAATTCATCTGGCAGCCCACCAATCCCGTCCCGACAGTGCCCTGGCCGGCGCGCCCGCTGCCCCCCGCGAAAGGCTTTGATGAAGATCTGTTCGCTACCACCAACGGCGCTTTCCTTCCCCGGGTATCGGCGGTATTGCTGCGCAATCCCAACCTCCAACTGGATTTCCGGTATCCGGTCGGAATCCGCATCGGCGAGTTCGGCCCAATCCCCGCCTCTCCCGAAACCATCGGCACCACCAATCTGATCACCTATGTGGTGCCTTCGGTTGGGAGCCGGATCACCTTCATCGCTCCTCCCGCCGATCCCCACACGCTGGTCTTTACGCGCAAATCGCAGGATCCAACCCGGAAGGGTGAACTCCTGCTGCCGATCGTCGTGTACCGGCAGCAGGTCGCCAATACAAATTTTCCGCAGGTCTCGGGCGCGCTCACGCAGGTGACGCCGTTGCTGGAGCGAATTCCCTACTCGACGGTGGCTTGTCCCACTTGCGAGCCCGACGGAACCTTCGTCACCATTTATGATCGGCTGCTGGGGGCGGGCCTGGAGGTCGATCGCGAACGCAACGGCGCGGAGTATTTCCTATATCTGCGGGACCAGCAACCGGTGATCATCGGCGCCGCCTACCAGTATTTTGTCGTACGCCTGAACGCCCAACACGAAATTTCCGAGGTCATCCCGGCCGGAACCGTCACCATTCCATCAAACTGAGGACCGCCGTCATGACACGCTTATTTCCCTTCTCGATCCCAGGAAGCGGCACGTGGCTCGCCGCCAGATTGCTCGCGCTGGGTCTTTCGTCCGCGGTTGCCAACGCCGCCTTCGTCTATGAGACCCCGACGGAATTCTTGACCTCCGGCGACTTCAACGGGGACGGCGTCAGCGATGCTCTCGTGCTCGATAAGCTCACCGGCAACGCGCGCGTCGGCTACGCGGATCCTGGCGGCGGCCTCACCTGGTCGGCGCCGCTGGTCACCGCAGTGGAAAACGTCGCGGGATGCGCAGTCGGACGCCTCTTGCAGACCACCCGCGATGCCGTCGCCGCCACCGCCCCCAGCCTGAACCGCATCCAACTCGTGGACCTCTCCCGGACCAACACCGCCGGACTGTCGATGGTGGTCACTCCGACCGGAATCGGGCCGCGCACCCTGGCCGTCCTGCCGAATCCCCCGGGGGGAGCGCCCCCGCCCTTCCCCAGCTTGCTGGCCGCCAGCGGATTGAACTCCGCGCCGGCGGAGCGGCTGGACCTGATGAGCCTGTATGCCGGAGCCGTGGCAACCTCCGCCCAGTTCGCCGAAGTCGCTCCCTTCGAGCGCGGCAACGCGCTGCCACTCTCCACCAGCCCGGGAACTTTTGCGGTCGGTTTGGCGCGGGGCGCTCAAGATCGGTTGCGCATCTGGCAGTTCACCAACTCTCCCGCCGCGTGCTTGACGCTCAGCAACCTGCCGCCGGGCGGAGATTATGTCTTCGGGCGCTTCAATGGCGAAAACCTGCCGCGCTTTGCTTTTTATGTCCCAGGACAGTCCAATATTACTCTCCGCTCGCTGATCCAAACCAATGGCGGCCTGGCCTTCGACCCGCCGATCACCGTCCCGGCGGGCAAGGCCATTCAGGGTCTCTATTACACCGATCTGGGAACGGACGGCAGTCTGCTGATCCATTTTGGCGATGGAGTGCGAGGCCTGCGTCTGCCCGGCGGATCGCCGGCGCTGTCCGCCACGTACTCGGCCGGGGCGGGCGCCGCCGGGAACGTCTTCACCGGCCTGGTGCCGTTGGGCAATGGCCGGGTGGCCATCTTGGACGCGCCCCCGGGTTCGGGCGTGGCCGCGCATGGCCAGGTCGTCCAATTTGATGGCTCCCATTTCACCCAGCTCAGCGCCACCAACCTGCCGGCGATCACCGCGCGCGGCACCCGGGCCAACCTCTGGCTGTTCCAACGCGAACCGTTCGTCAGCCGCGAACCCGGGTTCGTCGCCTCCCTGAACGCGGCTGACTGGTGCGACGGAGTGAGCGGACTGCCGGGCGCCTTCTTGCTGAGAAAAGAGACCGACCGCGGCTCCAGCGCCGGTCTGGGCAATCTCACCACGGACCTTCAAACGGCGCCACCGGCCGGATCCTCGTATGGCCTGCCAAACCAATACCACCCCGCCATCTCCGTGTTCAGCTATGCCAGCCCGCGCGCCGCCGAACCGGTCAACGTGACGATTTCGCCGCCCCCGGGCAGCTACGCCAGCCCCCTCCAGGTTTCGTTCAGCACCCTGAACGGGTCGGACCAGGTGTTATACCGCCCCGGGGCCGCCGCGGCCTGGCGCCAGTACTCCGCTCCGTTCTCGTTGACCAACGACACCACCGTGCAGTACTACGGCACCAATGCGGGCAGCGCCACGCGCTCCTTGATCCAGTTCGCCAGCTACTCGTTCGGGCGAAATGGCGGACCCACTCCGACCCTCAACCTCCAGGACGGCACCAGCACCACCAATCCACCCGTGCCGCCGGCGATCACCAACCCGGTCGTCCTCTCCTCCGTGGGAACTCTCTTTTACGGCCGCCGCTCGCCCAACCGCAATTTCACCATCTGGTCGATCAATCTGGACGGCAGTGGAGATACTTACATCACCGCCGGCGCCCGGCCGCGCGTTTCCAGAGACGGCCGTTATCTGGCCTTCCTCCGCGGAGAGCTCCCGACCCAGGGCAATGCCTGGGTCCGCGATCTGCGCACCGGGCAGGAGTCTTTGCTCTATGCGAATACGAATTTCACCATTGGTTATGATTGGGATCTCTCCGGAACCAACCTGATCTTCGACTGGTACTGCTGGCTCTGGCGTATCAACCCCATTGTCGATGTCAGCGCGGTGCTGCCGATTCCCAACCCGGATTGCTACGACGACGCTCCCGCCGTCAATCCCGTGGATGGACGGCTCGCCTTCCACAACCTCAGCGCGAATTCTTTGATCCGGGGCTTGTATCTCACCTCCCCGGATTATACCGCCAGGCAACGAATGAATCTGGGCGCGGTGATCTCGAGCTGGCCAGCCTGGTCGCCTAACGGCCAATGGATCTCGTTCGCGGACGGCAATGACACCAGTTCCGCCTTCGGAGCCGATTCCGGCATCAATCTGTGGGTCGTTCAAGCCGACGGTGGCGGTTTGAGTCAAATTACCGAATTCACCGATGGAGTGAACGGCTTCCCGCACGGGGCGCTGTGGTCGCCCGCCGGTGACGCCCTGGTCGGGGCCGGTCGAATCTTCGGCGTCAACGGCCTCTGGATCATCCCCCTCAGCGAGGATCTGAGCCATTGCGGGGGCTATCCAACCTTGATTCGCACTCTGCCAGGCGACGACATTGACTTTGCCGGCTCCATCATCGTGGCCTCCGCTCCGCCCCGCATTCCCAGGATCCACATCCGGCCAGACCAGGACGCGGTGGTGGTTTACTGGAGCACTAATTACCCCGGCTACCTCCTCGAATCCAACACCAACAACCTCTCAACCACCTGGCAACCGATCCCCGGCCCTTACTCCGTCGGCGGCCTCAACTTCGAGCTTCGCAAGCCAGTCTCCGATCCGCCTCCGGCGACCTTCTTCCGCCTGCACAAACCGTGAACCCCCTCCAGCATGGCGCGCCGCGCCAGTGCGAAAACATCCCGGCAACTGGCTTAAATGTCGTCCTGCCAACCCTGGCGGGGATCCCGCCACAGCCGATAGAAGCGCGGCGACCCGGCGTCCGCCGAGGAATCCAGAAAAGTGAAGGGAGCCTTATTGGTGGCGAGCGATGTCCAATCGATGAGGTTGGTTGAGTTTTGAACCACGTAATCCCAGCCTGGGATGCCTGAAACTTCCAGGAGGAAGCCGCCCTCCGTCCAGCGGGGTGTTCGCAACATCCCCTCGGAAAGGTTTACCATGGCAACCGCGCTGGTGGCCGCGCCGAGGTGATTCGAAACGACGAGAAAGTAGTCACCCGCGAGGGCGGGTTGAAGATCGCTCAGTTCCATCGAACTCGAGTCGGCGCCCCACACCGGCGTCCCGTTGTGGAACCATTGGAAACCCAACGGAGGGCTGCCAACCGCCAATGAGGTGAGCTGGAAGCCATCGCCGCGTGCGCCGTAACGGCTCACCGGCTCTACAACCACGGTCGGATTTCCACCGGTTTCCACGACCAGGTTATGGGAGCCGCCGGCAGCAATCGCCGCAACGTTGGCCACACCAGCCGGAGTCACCGCCTGGCCCCACGCGCCCGCGCCCCAGCCCACAACGGTCCCATCCGACCGCAAGGCGAGGCTGTGATTGATGCCGCCATTGATAGCTACGACCTGATCCAGGCCGGGCGGCACGTCGATCTGGCCGTAATTATTCCTTCCCCAGGCGACGACAGTTCCGCCAGCGGTCAATGCCAGGCAATGGTCGGCGCCGGCAGCGATAGCCACCACGTTGCTCAAGCCTGCTGGAACATCGGACTGGCCGTAGGGATTGGCGCCCCAGGCGATGACTCTTCCGTCCGCCTGCAAGGCCAGCGCGTGATAGGAACCCGCGGCGATGGCCGCCACATTCGCCAGCCCAGCCGGCGGCGCGGCCTGGCCGAAGTTCGGGCTCACCCCGGTATTAATTGTCCCGGCGCCCCAGGCCGCCACGGTGCCGTCGCGCTTAAGCGCCAGGGACGAATACCCGCCGGCGGAGATGGCGGTCACGTTGCTCAGGCCCGCCGGAACCATCGCCTGGCCGTAATGCGGGCTGGATCCGGTGTTTGCCGACCCGGCCCCCCAGGCAACCACTCTTCCGTCGGCCCGCAAGGCCAGGCTATGATACGCCCCGGCCGCCACTGCCACCGTGGCGCCCATTTCCATACTCGGAGGCTCCGCCAGCGTGCTCGGCACCTGCGCCTGGCCATAATGCGGACTAACCCCGGAATCGACCATCCCGGCGCCCCAGCCGCTGACCGAACCATCCTTATTGAGCGCCAGGCTATGGTAATAGCCCGCAGCCACCGCAGCCGCGTTGGTGACCGCCGCCGGGATGTCCGCCTGCGCGTAGGTGTTCTGCCCCCAGCCCAGCACTGGCCAGATAATGAGGGAAGCGTTGGAGGAGGCCACACTGCCGTAGGCGTTGCTGACGAGGATTGAATACTGGCCCATCTCGCCCGTCTGGACATTGGATAGCACCAGCGACGGACTTTGGGCGCCGCTGATTTTGCCAGCGTTTGCCAGGGGCGTGCCGCCTTGGAACCATTGGAAACTCAGGGGCTCGACGCCAAGAGCTTGAACCGTGAAAGCCGCCGTCGATCCCGCGGGAACGGTTTGATCCAGCGGCGCCAGCGCCAGCCTCGGAGGCGCGCCTTCGAGCACGAGCGCCGCCGGCTGGCTCTCCCTCTCTCCGGATGGATTGGAAACCGTCACTGAATAGAAACCGATGTCATCAAGCTGCAAGTTCGTCAGCAGCAAGCTGGCTTCGGTCGCGCCCGCCAAGGCGGCCCCGTTGAAGCGCCATTGATAACTCATGGGCGCCGCCCCAATCGAGGCGACGTCAAACCGCGCCGCCCCGCCGACCTCCCCCACCTGGGTTTGAGGCTGCCCCGTAATGAACGGATCCAGGACGCGGAGCCAGGCGGGCGCGCTGCGCGTCCAGCCATACGCGTTCGTCAGCAAGACCGTGTAGGCCCCCTGATCCTCCAGTCGCACCTCCGCCACCGTATAACTGCTGGTCGTGGCGTCCGCCAGGCTCGCCCCCTCAAATTGCCACTGATAAGTCATGGGCGCGGTGCTGGCCGCGGTCACGTTGAAAGTCGCGCTCAACCCCAGACCAGTGTAGGCATCCGCGGGTTGAGCCGTGATGATGGGCAGCGCATTGACCGTGAGCGCCGCGGTGGCGCTTAAAATGCTGCCACCCGCGTTACTGAGCACCGCGGCATAGGGCCCCGCGTCCGCCGGCTGAACATTTGTGCGGGTGAGCGAGCTCTTCGTGGCGCCGGCCAGGTTCGTGCCGTAAAATCTCCACTGATAGGTGATCCCCTGCCCGCTGGCGCCGACGGTGAAGGTGACATCCGTGCCCATGGTCACCGTTCGGCTCTGCGGCTGCGCAAGGATGATCGGTCCATTGCCGATGTTAAAGGTCATCGTGGCCGCAGGGGGACTGAAGCTGGTGAACATGGCGCCCGAAGGCGACCCATCCCACCAACGCGCGTTGGGCGAGGAATTATCGCTGAATTGATTCAGGTAGCCAGTCGAGGGATTGCCGCCGTAATACAAATCGTTGGCGTCTCCCGCGTTCACATTCTTATGCAGATCCCATCGATTATCGGCCTGCACCAGGCTCAACTCAAAATTGGCATGCGTCGTGTTCGGCGTCAGGCTTTGGTTATCCCGACTCCCCAACTCATCCACATGCCAGATGGCGACGCCCGACCCCGGCAGATACGTGTCGTGGCCGGTCTTATATCGCCCCTCGATCAAAAAGTATTCTGTCGCCACCCCGGGCTTTTGCAACCGGTAGAAGGTGTTAAAATTCGACCCCGGCGCAACCGAGACCATGGCGCTCATGGCCGAGTTGCTGCTCAGGTTGATCGTTGCGGCCCAACCCGCCGCGCGTTTGAGATAGGCGCTCACCTGCGCGGGGCAACGGCCCCCGTTGCCGCCATTGCCATATCCCATCAAACAAAAATTACCGGCGCCACCCCGGGAATCGTAATCATAATCGTAGAGATCGGGAAACCCGCAAAGCAGGTGGCCGTTCTCGTGGCAAAATGTGCCGATGGAGAGACTGCTGCCGATATTGGTGATCTGATAGCGATAAACCCGCTTCCCGCCCGTTGACAACCATTGGGCGCCGACATTGTACAACGACCAGGAATGCGGCCAGAGACCCTTGTTCCAGACCCCGCTGTTGCCACCGGCGAAAAACACATTGCAGGCCACCACCCGGTTAAGGGAGTCAACGGTCAGATTTTTGAAGGTGGGGAGGATTTCGGTCGTGTAATTCGGCAGGGCTTTGAGGATGTTGAGAGCGTCACGGATCAGCAGATTGCCCTGCGCCCCGCAATCTTTGCTCGTATCGTTGTAGTAGCTGCGCGGGTTCAACGAGTTGGGGATGCGGATATAAACCGTCACCACGTTGGTATAAGTCAGCAACCCGTTGGAGATGTTCTGGAAGTATTTTTTGACTGAGCTGTAATTGCCGTAACCGGTGTAATTGTCCGCGTTGCAAAAATTGATGATCTCCCCTTGCGGAATTGTGCCCGGCGCGTCATCAAAGTCAATGAGCAGACAAAGGCCCACCTTGACCCCCAGAGTGGTGCTCGAGGGAGGACTGGGTTCGACCGGGCCGGGCTCATCCCCGGCGGAACTGCCTGCCATCGCCTGGGCGCGCCGGGTCGTCTTGCGCTCGGACCACCGGCGCTCGACCTGCATTCCCTCTTCCCACCGCTCGCGCCGTTCCCGGGCCTGGCTGCGCCGCCATTCCCCGGACATGCGCGCGTGCGGTTTCACGTTCAGCGCGGCGGGGTTGCCCCGATGGATTTGCACTCCCGTCGAAACCAGCCGTCCGTCCGTCTCTTCCCGGGCGAAACAATAAGCCTGCTGGCTCTGATCAAAGACTGTGGTGTAGCCCTCGAGAGTTTCAAAAACGGCGTAAAACTCGTCCCCGGAACCGATCACCTCCACCGGAGTGCCATCTGGCTGAGTGAAAGTGAGGCGCAAATTGACAAACGGCGCGGCGCTTACCTGAAGCGCCGCGAGAAAGGCCAGCAGCCATCCGGCGAGCGGGGTATTCACAAAAGGGCAAACGAGGTTTGAGGGATGGCCGGATCTCTTCAAGGCTTGAACTTCAGCGCGGGCAGCGCGGCTTGCAATGCGAGCGGGAAATCCTTTGGATCTTGATACAGATAAGCGACGCGGCCCTCGCTCCAGGAGGGCTTCCAGCTATGAAGGAAATGCATCCGCTCGGCCTTCACCCAATGGACGGACCCGTCCGCCAGCACCTCGTTGCCGCCCACTGGCAGCGCCGACCGTCCGCCGCGGTGTGGCGGTATCCCGGTGAAAAGATCGCGGTCATCGGTGCCCCACGCGTTGCCGATTTTCATCACCGGATCCGCCGCCAGAACCCAATGCGGCCGGGCCTGCGCCAGCTTCACGGGGCTGCAGGAAGGAAACGTGCCCGCGGGGTTTTGCCAATTCGTGATGCCGCCGAAATATTGATAGCCAATCACCCATTGATCGTAGGGCGATCCCTCGTAACGCGGATAATTCCCGACCCGCCCCGGGCAATTCCAGATGCTGGAGTTGGCATTCGAACCCACCAGCAGGCCCACCGTCCCCGCCGCCTTGCTCTCCGGAGGATTGAGGGCGATTTGCACCAAATTCTGGCGGGCCTCGACGACTTTGTCATCGTTCTCGCTGGCGTAAATATTCATCCCGATGGCGATTTGCCGCAGGTTGTTAGCGCAGGCAATCCGCTTGCCTTTTTCTTTCGCTGAAGCCAGCGCCGGCAGCAGCATCGCCGCCAAAATCGCGATGATGGCAATCACCACGAGCAATTCGATCAGAGTGAAGGCATGCCGGGGGCGGAAAGCCCGGTTCGGCAAGGGGCTGCCTATGAGAAGTTGAGGCATTATCGAGCGCTTCATAATTTGTGAAACGTTTAACCGCTACCGGTCCAATTCTGCTTGCACGGTTTCATCTCAGGGCTCTTCAAGCAAATTCTGGCAACAATTGACTCTAGGCCCACGCTCCCACCCGCGCAATAGTTAATGTTCCGCAAAAACAGCAATTTCCAGGCGCAGGGCCAACCTCCCAGTCCGCCCCGCACGCTTGGTCAATTATTTGTCAATTAACCGGTAAAAGACGCTGCCTTGGGCGGGGTCTAGATCGAAGTACACCTGATTGGTGCCTCCCGACCCGGCCACAGGTGACCAGTGGCCGCTCAAACCGGTGCCTGGCGCGTTCGTCTGGCCCTCCAGGATCCATCCCGTGTATTCCGCTGGCCAGGAAAGCCGCAAAGTATTTCCCTGAACCACGGCGGTGATATTGGTTCCAACCATCGGACCCCCCTGGGCAACACGCAGGGTGCCATCGGTGGTGAGTGTACTAACGTCCCACAGCAGGCCCGGGCCGGGGCGCGCCGGCTCGAAACTGGAGAAACTCCCATCGTAGGTCCCGGCGCTGAAGAGCTTGAACGCATCCCCCGCGGCGAGCGCGCCCGACAGATTGTCCACCCGCAGCACGCCGCCGTAGAGAACGGCGGTCAACCCCTCGATCCGATCGCTCGAATGGCTGGTCTTGTTGATTTCGACCGCCAGGGTGCCGCCGAGCGTCAACGTGTTGTTGATGGTTAGAGTGCCAGGCGAACCGCCGGGAGCCAGAGTGCCGCCAGCCTGGACGGTGACGGGACCTGAGATCACGCCGACGCCCCCCAGGATGCCACCGCTCACGGTGACTGTGTTGGTGTAAAGCGCGCCGTTGATCAGCAGCAACCCCTGACTGATTACCGTCGGCTTGTCGTAAGTGTTCTGGCCATTGAAAATCAGGGTGCCTGGACCCGATTTGGTGTTGGCATTTGCGGTGGGACCGCCCGCAATCGGGCTGTTGAACGTGGTAACGGTGTTATTGACCGTAAACGTCTTGGCCCCGACGCCGGTGTTCACCGGCCCGGTGAAGAGCAGATCACCCGAACCGGAGACGCCGAACGTCGCGCTCGTGGCAAAATCGATGGAATTGGAAATCGACCGCGGGCTGGTGTCGGACGAGGTCACCGTGGCCGGCAGATGAAAGCGGAACGAGCCCTGGCCGCTGGCGGCGTCATTGGCGAAGGCGAGGACGCCGGCGGACATGCGCGTTTCACCGGTGAAGGTATTGGCGCCGCTCAAAACCAGGGTGCCGGAACCGCTCTGCGTCACCCCGCCGGTGCCGGTGATAGGGTTGGCGATGGTCACCGTATCGGAGCGATTCACTACCAGGGTGCCGTCGTTTCGGAGGACGCCGGTGCTCTGTCCGAGCGAGCCGTTGGTGGCCCCGACGCCGATTTGGAGCGTGCCCGCGCTGATGATGGTGGCGCCATAGCTGTTATTGGTGGCCAGGACCAGCGCGCCCGCGCCCGCCTTGGTCAGCGTATAACCGCCGCCCAGCAGCCGGTTTCCGAGCGTAAGCGTGCCGCTATCCGAGCCAATGGTGGCATCGCCGCCGAGGGTCACCACGCCATTCCACGAAATGTTGCCGGCCGTACGCAACGCACCGCTGGATTCAAATTGAAAGCCGTCTCCAGTCAGAAACAATGGCAGGTCGAATGTGCCGTTCAGCGCCAGAGAAAGGGCGCCATCCGAAAGGACGGTCACATTGGTCGAGTTGCCCAGGCTGGCGGCGGTGCTCGCCGGAGAGGCCGAGCTGCGCAACGCCAACAAGGCGTTGGTGTTAACCAACACCCGGCCGGTAAACGAACTGTTGCCGTTGAGAAGCAACTCGCTCTGTCCCTCGTGAATCAACGCGCCTTCGCCGCTGATGGCGCTGCGCACCATCATCGGATAAAGATTTTGGAATTTCAACGCGCCGTGGTTCATCACCGGGCCGGCGCCTAGCGATCCGGTGCCGTCGTTGGCGCCCACTTGGATCGTGCCGGTCTCGATCGTGGTGGCGCCGGTGTTATCATTCAATCCAGAATTTCCCAGCAACAGCGTTCCCAGACCCGCCTTGGTCAGCGAGGCGATGCCGCCCAGGTTGCCCGCGCCGCTGAAGACGTAGGTATCTCCGGTATCCACGGTGATCCGGCTGGGCGAGACTTCCGTGATTAACTCCACGTTATGCGTCGCGGCCGAATCATCGAAGCGGACGTTGTCGAAATTATAAAACGCGTCCGGGGTGACGCCTCGCAGCCAGTTGACGGTGGTGGCGACATCCCACCAGGTGGGGTTCGGGCTGGCGCCCTGCCACACCAGGTCCGCAGGCGCGCCGCTCACGACCAAATCCACCTCGTGCGCGGTCGCGGTCCGCAGGCTCGCCGTCTGCCGGGTGGCGCCCCCGCCAAAGCCGGACAGGTTCAAGTTGCCCGCTCCGCCAGCGAGCGCGCCGGTATAACGGATCAGTTTATATGTGCCGTTGGCCAGATTGCCCGCCACCGGAGTGAGCGCGACCTCGCTGAGACCGGAAAGGCTGAGATTCCCGTTCACCAGCAGCAGGTCATTCACTCCGCTGCCCTCGGTCGTCTGGTCGCTCAACTCAAACTCCACCCGGGTGTCCGCCAGGGTCAGGTCCCCGGCGACGGTCAGGGTGCCGAGGTTGGTGCCCGGGTTGAGCGTCGCCCCGTAGCCCGCCGTGAGAGCGCCATTCACCAGGCCATCGCCCCGCAGCGTCTGGTTATACCCCAACGAATAGCCGCCGCTCACCGCGCTCACCTCCAACACCGCCCCGGCGCCTACCAGCAAATTTGAGCTTAGCAGTCCGCCAGAAGGCCCCAGCGCCACGGTTCCCTCAAGAATCTCGAACGGCTTGCTGGCGCTGGTGAACGCGTTGAACACCAGTTTGCCCGGCCCGGTCTTGACGTTTGGGTTCGCGGACGCGCCGCTGAAATCATTGTTGAACGTGGTGATCGAGTTGCTGACCGCGATAACCTTGCCCCCGCTGCCGGTATCGACGTTGCCGTTGACGATGAGCTCGCCCGACCCGGGGGAGCCCAGAATCGGGTTCAAAGCAAACACCAGATTGTTGGCCAGCGTCCGCGGGGTCGCGTCCGCCGAACGCAGCGTCGCCCCAGAAAGATGGAAGCGGATGTTGCCCCCGCCCGCGGCGGAATCGTTCGCCAGCATCAGGGTGCCCGCCTCCAGGCGGGTTTCACCGCTGTAGGTGTTGTTCCCGCTGAGCAGCAACGCGCCATCCCCGCGCTTGTCCAGCCGCGCGTTGGCTCCCCCCGAGATGTTGCCGATGATTTCAGCGTCCACCGCTGCCGGTCCGTCCAGCACCACGACCACCCGATCCGTTGCCGCGCTCGGGGAACCCAGGCTGAACGGCTCCGTCCAGGTCACTCCATGCGTCGAGTTGGAGGAGCCGAAACCCAGCGTGGTCAGATTGAAATACCCCTCGCCCCAGATTAGCTCCGTCGGGTTCGTCACCGTCACGCTCCGGGGAGCGCCCAGGGCCGCGAAATAGGCGCTGCCCCCGTTAAATCTGACGCCAGCCGCCCCCATCCCGTTGCTGCGCACGAAGTCACCGGCAGCCAGTTCGATCGTATTGTAGGTCCCGGACTGCAGATCCAGGTACGAGTTCGGGGTCAGCGCGCCTGGATGCGCCAAACGGAGCGTGCCGCTGTTCCGCAGCAGCAGAAATCCGGTGTGCGTGTTTGCCCCGGAGAGGATCTGCGTGGCGGTGCCCTGGAAAATCACCTGAACGGGTCCGCCAATGGAGCCGGCAAAATCGCCGGCAGGCAGTCCGCCGCCCGCCATCCGCAGGTTGGACATCGTGCCGCTCGAGTTGGTGATCAATCCCGACCCGTTGAGCATCGGCGCAATGTTGACGTTGGCGCCGTTGTTTCTTACCTCCAGAATCCCGTTGACCGTCAGGTTCGTCGTGTGTTGGAGTGAGGCGGCGCCCACTGCGGACATGATCGTTCCGGACTGAATCGTCAGCGAACTGTTCGTGTTCCCGCCGCCGGCGATGTAAACTCCGCCGCCGCTGATGGTCACTCCGCCGGTGCCGCTCACGGACGAATTATTCGTCGCCCATAAGCCGGGCCCCACGGTGATCATCGCCGGGCCGGCCAGATCGAGCCGGCTGCCGAGGATTGCGTACCCGCCGGTGGTAAAGGCCAGACCCGCCACTCCGGAAATCGGGCCGCTGACGGTGACGACGCCGGGATTGCCGCCAAACACGGCCGTGTTGCCGGCGCTCCACGGCACATTCGCTGTGCCGTTAAACCAATTGGCGACGACACCATTGTCCCAAGTGCCGGCGCCGCCGATCCCCCCGGCGCCCCAGTTGAAGTCAGCTGCCGGAGCGGAGGACAGCGATGCCCAAATCGCGCCGCTGAGAAGGATGAGCTTGGATCTGATCTTCATAAGAAAGCAGGGATAGGTTTATGTGGTGAAACGATTAACCTTTAACGATTCGGTTTCACAGGGTTTAAGCACAGCTTCTACTATGCACCCATGCCTGTTTTTGACAAGAGATTTTTTCCTCAAACAGCGTCCCTGCCCGCCAGCATGGGCCGACCCCGCCTGGCCCTACGGAATTCTGAGCAACCGCCGCAGGCTGCCATTGCTGGCAAGCATGCGGAACTGGTAGCCCGCGCCGGTGGATTCACGCCAAAACTCGCCACCGGCACTTTCCAGGATTAATCCCCCTGCCGCGATATCCCAAAGCCGGATTTCACGCTCGATGTAGGCGTCGAATCGCCCGGAGGCGACATACACCAGCGCCAAGGTCGCCGATCCCATCATGCGAATTTTCCGGACTTGACGGGCGAGTTCGCTGAAATAAGGCAGCGTCGCCTCCAAACTTTCCCGGGATTTAGTAAAGCCAATGGAAACCACGCATTCCGCCAATTTGTTCCGGGATCCGACGTGGATGCGTTTGCCGTTCAGAAACGCCGGTTTGCCCTGAAGCGCCGTCCACGTCTCCTCGCAAAAAGGGTCATAAACGACGCCAGCCACGGTCTCGTAGCCGTCCTCGTAAGTCGCCGCGCCGCCTCCTTTGCGTTGCAGCGCGATGGACACACAGGCGTGCGGAATCTGGTAGCTGAAGTTTACCGTGCCGTCGATCGGATCGACCACCCAGCGATGCTCCGCCTGGGGGTCGCCCAGAATTCCCTCCTCGCCGACAACCGCTGCCGCGGGGAAGGCGCGGCGCAGGCGTCTCTCAATCAGTTTTTGGCAGCGGACATCCAGTTCGAGCTTGATGTCGTGCCGGGTCACCTCGTTGGCCCTTTTGACGGAGTGCAAATGGCGGCGCAGGAGCGCCCCGGCCTCGCGTGCGGCCGCCACGGCCGAGGCCTGGAGAGAGACAAGGTTCGCTTTAACAGAACGATTTTCAGCCACAACGAAAAAAGTTGAAATTCAGGGCTTCGGCGGCAACTCGCGAAGCTGCAGATCGTAGGAGTATTTGTCGAAATACAGGTTGTGGCTGCCCCATTCCAGCTCGCCACGCTGAAAGTCCACGTTGTCCGAGCGCAAAGACTGCTTGGGCGGCGTCAGCGTTTGATTGTGATCGGAGTTGGCGATCATTCGAAATGGATCGAGGCCGCCGAAATAAAAATCGCGTATCTCGCGCTTCTCCGCTTCCGGCAGACCGAAGGTATATTGCATCGCGTAAATGCCCATGTAGGGATCCACCGGCATCCAGCCGTAAGGCGGCAGATAGATTTCACTCCAGTCATGAATGGATTTGCCGCCCGGAAAAGTGCTCCAACCGGACTGCCAGCGGGCGGGAATCCCATTCAATCGGCAGAGGGTGATCAACAGCAGCGCCTCCTGCCCGCAGTCGCCGTAACGATGGGATCGGCAATACTCGCTCAAGTTGCGGACAGTCGAATACTCAATCGAGTAACTGTAGCGGATGTTCTCGGCAATCCAATCGTGGAACCGCTTCGCTTTGAGCGCGGGATTGGCTTCATTTCCTGCGATTTCCTTCGCGAGCGCTTTCATTTCAGGCGAAAACACCACATGCGGCCCCTCGACCAGAAACGGCTTCAGCTCAGGGTCGCGCGCGTTCGGCTGAGTCACCCGCGAGGGATCGATCAAAAACTTCACGCCGTAAGCTGTGTAGTTGTAGCAGATTTTGAAGGAGGTCGGCTCTCCGGCGCGCGCGGGCTGCTCTAATTGCAGCGAGCGGATGGGACTCGTCTCCGGTTCGAGATGGCGCACCGGGGAGGAGCTGCTCAACAGTTCGAAATCGGTTTGGAACGGATACCGGCGGGGGATCGGAAGCCAGGCGCGAATCATCTCGCCGGCAGGCGCGGCGTCCGGCTTGGCGGTTACAGTCATCACCATCTCGAAACGCCTGGGAAGCACGTAGGGCTTATGTTCCGCGCGCGCGGCGGCCGAGATGCTCCGGCAGCTTTCCAGCGTTGCCTCGGCTCGCCGTCTGCGGTTTGGGGGATCAATCCGGCGCGGCTCCAACTCCGGATGGCGGAAAAACAGGTTGCTCACGCTCGAACCCATGAAACACCGCTGGCCGTCGATCACCCGGATGTCGAAGTATCCGGCTTTCACCCACCCGTCGAATTCCGCTCGGCTCAGTTCACGCACCGATCCCTGCAGCGCCTCGAAAAGGGAATCCTCCGTATGAGAATAGTCTCGCCGAATACGGCCGAGGCGGTCGCGGTCGAACTCGAGCCTCTTCCGCTCCGCCTGCGGGAGGTTCTTGGCGGAGAGCGCCTGATCCAGAACCCGCGCCGCCTGCTCGAACCGGCCGGCCACCTCGAGATCCGAAGCCTGCTCAAGCGGGCTTCTCTCAGCCAGCGCCAGATGAGCGGCCAGCAGCGGCGCTATGACGTGTAACCACCCGCAACGTTTCATAAGCCTGAACATGCCTGAACCCAAGCTGGACGCAATCAAGATTCACCGCGCTCGAATGGAGTCGCGTCCTGGCGAGGAAGGAACGCAGGGACGGCACCACCAACGACCCACAAAACCATCCGCATCCCGGAGGGATGCCAGCCGCGAGCTGCGATCCCTCCGGGATCGGGGGCATCTGGATGCTCGGAGTCCGGGGGTGGCGCTCGTTCCTCGCGCAACCCCCGGCTAATGGTTGCCATCCCTGCCGGGATGGGGATTTGCCGATCCCATCGTGACCACCACCTCGCATTAGTGCGTCCGGTCCCGCCTGGAGTCGCGGACGTGAAGAGAGAGGGGTCTGAAACGGCATCCATTACCGGCGAGACGTCACGCTCGGGGAGGACGTCAATCGCACTGCCCAACCGGCAGGGCGCGGCCGTGCTGGCCAGCCTGCTTAGCCTAGCCAATGGCGGGTGCCCTGGATTGAAGCGGAATTCATGCCAATTCCCGCTTGTGTTACCGTCGGAGAGATTTAGAATCAAGCCATGGCACAAGGTTTGCAACTGTCACAGCGACTGACCCAGTCGCTGATTTTGGCGCCGCAGCTACAGCAATCGCTGGCTTTGCTGCAGGCGCCGACTTTGGAGCTGAAAGCCCTGGTGGAAGCCGAATTGCAGCAAAATCCGGTGCTCGAGGAGGCGCAAGCGCCCGAGTTGGACCAGCCGGAGAGGGAGCGGGAGACCGAAGCTACGGCGAATGACCCGGCCGAGCCGCCCGAGGACGTCACCTTCGATCCGGCCACTGAACGTAGCGAGCCGGCGGACGAGTTTCAGGCGGAATTCGACCGCCTGGTGCAACTGGATCAGGAATGGCGGGATCATTTCGCCCAGACCAACCTCCCGATGCGCGCTTCGGCAGAGGATGAGGAGCGGCGGCAATTCATGTTCGACTCGCTGGTGGCGGGCACCTCCCTGCAGGAAGTGTTGCTCGAGCAGGTGCGCGACTCGGAGCTTTCCCCGGAGCAATATTCCGTGGCCGAGATGCTCATCGGCAACATTGACGATTACGGTTATCTGAAGGCCAGCGCCGACGAACTGACCATGACCACCGGCGTGCCGGTGGAAACGATCCAGAAGGTGCTCAAGGTCATTCAGACCTTCGATCCCGCGGGAGTGGGCGCGCGCGACCTGCGCGAATGTCTCCTGCTGCAATTGGAACGGAACCGGCAGCACGAGACGCTGGAGTACCGGATCGTGCGCGATTTCATGGAAGCGCTGGGAAAACGGCGCATCCCGGAGATCGCGCGCGGCACCGGCACCGAGGTGGACGAGGTGCAGGACGCGCTGGAAAACATCGCCAAGCTCGAGCCGCGCCCCGGGCGGGCCTATCTGCCCGACAATGACCAATACATCCTTCCCGAGGTGTTTGTCACCCGCCAGGGCGACGATTTCAACATCACCACCAACAACGAGCAACTCCCGCACCTGCGCATCAGCAACACCTACAAGGATCTCATGGCGCAGTCCGGCAGTTCCTCCGAAGTGCGCAATTACATTCGCGAGAAAATCCGAGCCGGGAAATTCCTGATCAAGAGCCTGCACCAGCGGCAACAGACGATCCTTAACATCGCCCGGGAAATCGTCAGCCGACAGCGCGAGTTCCTCGAGAAAGGCGTGGCGCACCTGAAACCCATGACCATGAACCAGGTGGCGGAAGTTGTCAAAGTGCATGAAACCACCGTCAGCCGCGCGGTCTCAGGCAAATACATGCAGACGCCGCAGGGGATCTTCGAGATGAAGTACTTCTTCACCGCCGGAATTCAGACCGCCAGCGGCGACGGCATGTCCAACACCAGCGTCAAGGATATGATCTCGGAGATTTTCAAGAACGAGGATCCCGCCAAACCATTATCCGATCAGGAAGTGGTCAGGATGCTCCGGGACAAAGGCATTGTCATCGCCCGCCGAACGGTGGCGAAGTATCGGACGGAACTGAACATTCTGCCCTCGAACCTGCGAAAGGTGTATTGAGCCGCCCGCCCGGACCGGAGGTTACTTGGCGACCGCCTGGGCCAGGGTCTCCTCCCGCAAAAGCTGGAGTTCCTCACGCAAGCTGTCCTTGGTTTTGCGATCCATCCGGTCGATGAACAGAACGCCATTGAGGTGATCCACCTCGTGCTGCACCGCCCGCGCGAGCAGACCGCCGCAACGAAATTGAATTTGGCGTCCCCGCCGGTCGAGCGCCACCACCTCGACCATCTCGGGGCGGACAATATCGGCGTAAATGTCAGGAAAACTAAGGCAGCCTTCTGGTCCGGCGACCGACTCGCCCATCGGCGTGATTCGAGCATTGATCAAGGTGAGCGGCATGAAGCGCTCGACGTCGGCGGGGAGATTATCCAGCTCGAGGGTCGAGGGCCGATCCGTGATGCCGCGAACATCAATAACGGTGATCCGTTTGGCCACCCCCACCTGTTGAGCCGCCAAACCGATGCCTTTGCTGGCGTACATGGTCTCAAACATGTCCGCCACCAACTTGTCAATTTCCGGTGTGATGGCCTCCACCGAGACGCCTGGCTGGCGCAGTACGGAGGCTCCGTATTTTACCACGTTCAATATCATGCTCTGCCTGAAAACTCGCGAGTCACTAACAAAAATCGCTTATGCCGGCCAGCTTCGCAATAGCCCAGCCAAATCGGCAATCGAGGGGCTTTCGCCGGTGCGGACGTAAAAACCGCTGGCGGCCACCCCCGCTAGCAGGCTTTGGGCGGTGGACAAGCCCAAAAGATTGCCCAGGCAAAAGCCGGAGTTAAAATGATCCCCGGCGCCCGTGGTGATTTTGGGCTTGGGTGTAAAGGGGCCTTGAATTTGATGCGCCCCGTCCGGCCCTGAAGCCAGCGCGTAGGCGGTGGGATGCACCACCAAAGTATCGATTCGGACGCGCAAGTGGATTTCCCGGCAAAGGCGCGCCAGGCCTTCAGGCGAAGTATCTCTCGTGTCCAGACCCAGATTTTTTCCGATCTCGTGCGATTCCTTTTGGTTCAAGCCCAGGACGACATCGAAGTGCTTCTGGAAGGACGTGATCAGTTCCAGGGCGCCCAAAATGTCCTCGCTGGTCCGTTTCTCCGGATCCGCCAGGTCAATGAACAGGCGCCGGCGAGGCCCCTGCAATCCGGGGCAAATCTCCTTGAGCACAGCCGCCCAGATTTCGCTCATCTGGGTCAGCATCGTCCAGTTCACAAACCCGACCAGGTCAACCCGGCTCAGCAGGGCGGCCAGCGCCTCCAGACCGAACCGGCTCCGAAGATTCTCCCAATTCACCTGCTTGAGGGACTGGTGCTTGCCCAACATGATTTTTCCATCCTCGAACTCCAGGGCGTCGGTGTAGCCCGGATCAGCGATGGAATGCACTTCGGCGCGATTGGCGAATTCCGTGAAGACGGGATCGAGATTGGGATAACCAAGGTTGCCAACGTAAGTGACCTTGAGCCCAAGCCGGGCGAGGGCGTTGGCCATGATCGGGCCGTTGCCACCCAGTTTCCTGCCCTGGCTGACCAGTTCGAGATTGGTGCTCTTGCCCGCGGCCGCGGCGAATCTCTCGGCCAATTGCGCAATCGTCGGCAGGCGCAGGTATTTTTCGGCGCTTTCCCGTTTGTCCACCACATGCAAAATGTCATCGACAAAGCCGTCGAAGCCCACAAAAGCGCTTAACTCCGCCACCTTGGGGATGGCGGCTTGAAGTGCCTGGGCTGTTTGTTCACGTAATTCCTGGGTATTCATTTCTGTTTTGGTCGAGGGTTCAAATTGATTTCACTCGGGCTCCACGCCCAGGATCTGCAAGATCCGTTCTAATTCCGCATCGCTAAAAAAATTAATTTCCAACGCCCCTTTGCCTTGCGCGTAACGGAGGCGAATTTTGGTCCCGAGCCGCTCACGCAGGCGGTTTTCCAGGCTGGCCACATGCGGATCTCCCGGAGCCGCTTCCGCGGCCCCGGCCTTGGGGGTCTGGTTTTCCCGATCGCGCGCCCGGGCCACCAGGAGCTCCGTCTGGCGAACGTTCAAGCCCTCGCGCACGACGCGCTCGGCGGCGAGCCGCTGCTGGCGTTCCGTGCTCAGGCCGAGGAGCACTTTCGCATGCCCCACCGAGAGCCGCTCCTCGCGCAGATGGCCCTGCACCTCGGCGGGCAGCTTGAGCAGACGCAGGGCGTTGGCGACGGTGGCGCGACTCTTACCCACCCGGGTCGCGACCTCCTCCTGCGTAAGGTGAAACTGCTCGTTTAATTGCGCGTAACCCCGCGCTTCCTCGAGCGGGTTCAGATTCTCGCGTTGGAGATTTTCAATCAGCGCCAATTCCAAAACCGCCCGATCATCCGCCTGGCGGATCACAACCGGCGCCTCAGTCAGGCCTGCGAGCCGCGCCGCGCGCCAGCGGCGCTCGCCGGCGATCAACTCGAGGCGCCCCTCGCGCTCGCGCGCGACGAGCGGCTGCATAATCCCCTGCTCGCGAATGCTATCGGCCAGTTCCTGAAGCGCCTCCGGGGTGAATTCTCTCCGCGGTTGAAACGGACAGGCGACGATCTGGTCCAAGGCAACACGCTGGATGCGCGGTCCCGACCCGGACCGCGCCTGCTCGTCGGCGGGAATATTTGCTGCCGGCGCGGCGGTGGAGGACTTGGCGGGCGAACCGCCGAGCAACGCTCCGAGACCCCGGCCCAAAGCTGGCTTAGCCATGCTTCAGAGTGACGAACGCGCGCGAGGCTGTCAAACCTGGCATTCCTTGGATCGGAACCAATTCAGGCATCGTGATTGGACTCGATGCTTGCGCTTGGGAATGCACGACCTATTATCGCCGCGTGGATTTTGAGAAACCTTCTGCCATGGCGGAATCCATTGCGAAATTCAACGTCCTTGGGGTCGCTCTGAGTGCCATGACCCTCGAGCTTGCGACGCGCGCGGTGCTGGCCGCGGCGCGGGCAAGACGCAAAGGTTACGTCTGCGTCACAGGAGTTCATGGCGTCTCCGAGGCGCAAAAAGACCCGGCGTTCCGCCGTATCCTCAACGGCGCATTTCTCAACACCACCGATGGCATGCCGCTGGTCTGGCTGGGCAAACACCAGGTCGGCGGCTTCGTGGACCGGGTTTACGGGCCCGATTTCATGCTCGAGCTGTTCAAGGCGACCCAGGATGGCGCCGTAACACATTTCTTTTACGGCGGCGCGCCCGGCGTGGCGGAGGCCTTGAGCGAGGCTCTTAAAACGCGATTTCCAGGGGTGAAAATCATTGGCACTTACTGCCCCCCGTTTCGCCCGCTCGACGAGCGGGAACAGGCTGATCTCGCCGCCCAAATCACCGCGCTGAAACCCGATTTGTTCTGGGTGGGCCTGAGCACGCCTAAACAAGAGCGGTTTATGGCCGAGTACCTGCCCCGCCTGGACACCACAATCATGCTGGGCGTCGGCGCGGCCTTTGACTTTCACTCCGGCCGGGTCGCCCAGGCTCCACGCTGGATGCAACGCTCCGGGTTGGAGTGGTTTTTCCGACTTTGCAGCGAGCCGCGGCGGCTGTGGAAGCGCTACTGCGTCAACAATCCGCTGTTTCTCGGGAGGATCGCGCTCCAGTTGAGCGGGCTCCGGACCTATCCGGTCGATTAATCGGCGGCTGGCTCACAAATGCGAACGCCGTCTTCATAGTAAAAATAGGATTCCAAACCCAATGAGCAAAATTCTTGTATGCGGCGCCGGTGGTTTCATCGGCGGACATCTTGTGGCGGACCTCCGCCGGCAGGGCTACACCGATCTTCGCGCGGTGGACCAGAAACCGCCCGGCGACTGGTACCAACGGTTCGACGACGTGGAAAACCTTCAGCTCGACCTCTCGCGGCTCGAAGCCTGCGAGCAGGCGGTCGCCGGAGCCGAGGAGGTTTACAACCTCGCCGCCGACATGGGCGGCATGGGCTTCATCGAGTTGAACAAATGCCTCTGCATGCTCACCGTGCTCATCAACACGCACCTGCTTATGGCCGCCCGGAAGTTCGGCGCGCGACGCTATTTTTATTCGTCGTCCGCCTGCGTCTATAACGCCGACAAGCAGCGCGATCCGAACGTCACCGCTCTGAAGGAAGCAGACGCCTACCCTGCCCTGGCCGAGGATGGTTATGGCTGGGAAAAGCTGTTCAGCGAACGGATGTGCCGCCATTTCCGCGAGGACTTTGGGATCCAGACACGGGTGGCCCGCTATCACAACGTTTATGGCCCGCACGGCACCTATGATGGCGGCCGGGAAAAGGCCCCTGCCGCCATCTGCCGCAAGGTCATCACCGCCAAACTCACCGGCCGCCACGACATCGAAATTTGGGGCAGCGGCGAGCAGACGCGCAGTTTCATGTTCATTGACGATTGCCTGAAAGGGACGCAGATGCTGCTGCGCAGCGATTTTGCCGAGCCCATCAACATCGGCAGCAATGAACTGGTCTCCATCAATCAATTGGTGGATATCGTCGAGGAAATCGCCGGCATCCAATTGAAACGCCGGTACAACCTGGGCGCCCCCAAAGGCGTTAACGGACGCAACAGCGACAACACCCTCATCAAACAAGTCTTCGGCTGGGAGCCTTCAACAAAGCTGCGGGACGGAATGGAAAAAACCTACGCTTGGATTTATGACGAGATGGCGAAAGGCGGCGACTCCGTCGTGAACCGCTCCTGAAGCCCGAGCGCCAGGATCATTAGCCAAGTGATGCCTCCTTAACCGGCTGCGGGTGAAGTCTGCCCGCGTGCTGGCAAAAGCGGCGCGTTATGGCAGCTTCGGTTCTCGTTTGCCTTCCTTTCCCAATCGCGCGGCTCGGCCTCGTTTCGCCACCATTCAGCTTCCCCCGGGGCTTGGTGCCGATGGGTGCGTGTGGCTAGTGGTGGGAAGGGATTTCCAAAGCAGTTGTAGTTCACCCGCTTGACTTCCCGCCTCGCGCTGTTTAGCTTCAATTACAATAGATCCCATGGTAGCGAGTCATTATCGTTATGCCGACACGGGAGCAAACTGATGAAGGGGAATCCAGGCTGGTCACCCTGGCCGACGCCGCCTTTGAAGGCCTCGCGATCAGCGAAGGCGGCCTTCTGGTGGACGCAAACGATCAATTGGCGCGCTTGCTGGGCTACACCAGTCGAGAAGAATTGCTGGGAAGGGAATTAATCAGTTTTATCCCTGTCGAGACTCGGCAAAGCATTTTGGAGAAGGTTGCCGCCGAAAAGCCAACCCGCGGAGATTACGACGTTTTCCGCAAAGACGGCGCCCGGCTCCCAGTGGAAGTCAGTGGACGCACCATCCGCGTATCGGGGCGCTGTTTACGCCTGACCTCAGTGCGCGATTTGACTGAGCGCAAGCGGATCGAGGAGGCCTTGCAAAGCAAGGCTGGTTTGCTGCGGATCATCCTCGACGCGGTTCCGACGCGGGTCTTCTGGAAAGACACCAACTCCGTCTTCCTCGGCTGCAACCAGCGTTTTGCCAACGATGCGGGTTTTGATTCGCCGGATCAAATTATTGGCCGAGAGGATGCGGCCCTGCCCTGGCGCGATCAGGCGGAGTTGTACAAACGGGATGACCGGCGAATCCTGGAATCGGGTGAGGCCAAGCTCGATTATGAGGAGCCTCAAACCGCTCCGAACGGACGCTTGCGTTGGTTGCGAACGAGCAAGCTCCCGCTGCGAAATCCAGCCGGCGATATCATTGGCATTCTCGGCACTTACGAGGACATCACCGAGCGAAAGCAAGCCCATGCTGAATTGGAACAAGCCCGGAACCAGCTCGCCGCCGCTAATGTTGATCTGGAGCAATTGGTGCGGCAACGGACGGCCCGGCTCGATGACGCCCTCGCGGAACTGGAGCACATGGCCTACAACATGATTCATGAGATGCGGGCCCCCTTGCGCGCCATGAATGGCTACGCCGAACTGCTGCTCGCGGGCGGCCGGCGGAATTTCACCCTCGAACAGCAGGAATTCGCCGGACGCATTATCCTGTCGGCAACCCGGATGGATGAGTTGTTAACCGACGCCATCCAATACAGCAAGGCGGTACGGCATAAGATGCGCTTGCGGCCCGTGGACCCGGAATCC
>JBDHQH010000031.1:0-32593 GCA_039806935.1 Verrucomicrobiota bacterium | reverse complement strand
ACCCAGAAGAAGAACCAGGGCCGTGAGGATAACCGGGTAACTCGCACCGCCCCGCTGGAGGCGGAGGAGGTTGGTTTTTTCCCCTTCGCCCGCCAAGGGGGCGCGCTGGCTGCGCCAGACCCGCGGTCGAAAAGACGAGGAAGTCGCGCTGATCACCAGCGCCACGCCCGAGCGCCTGAGCCCCGCTGCCTGGCTCCAGCCCGATCGTCAAAGCTGGGGCATTGAAAACGGCCTGCACCAACGGCTGGGTGTCTCTTTCAACGACGACCGCTGCCGGGTGCAAAGCAAGGCGGGCAGTTGGCTCTTCGGCATGGTTCGGCGCCGGGCCACCAGCCTGTACCTGGAATGGCGCTCCACCCGCCGCCGCCCCGAGCACGTTACCACCAATGCTTTTCAAGCGCGGTTAGCCGAAGACCACCGCCGTGAGGCCATCCAGCTCGCAACCACTTCGCGGCCAAGCACTCAACCTTTCATGAATTGGCGCTGCGCGCCGCCGCCGCCGGGCCTAAATTGCTTGCGGGCGGCTTGCTCCTGTTTCTACGCTGGTGGTTTGAGATGAAGAAGTTTTTAGTGCTGCTTGTGGTCGGCGCCCTCGGAGTGGCCGCCTTTGCCCTCCGAAATCACATCAAGCCGGGGGTGCTGACCTCAGCCCCTCCGCCTCGCCTGCCGACCGCGCGCGCGGAGTTGCGCAACATCCGGTTTGCGGTGATGGCGGCGGGCGAGATTACTCCCGCCGAGCAGGTCTCGGTGCGCCCGGAGATCAACGGCAAGATCGACCTGTTGCCGGTCGATCTGGGCGACCAGGTGAAGCGGGGGGATCTGCTCTTCAAGCTTGACGATAAGGAACTCCAGCAGCAGCGCGCCTCGAACCTCACTGATGTCGAGCGCGCCCGGATTCAATTGGAAAAAGCGGGGCGTGATTTTGACCGGGCCAGGAATCTCGCGGGGTCCAAGCTGATTTCGCAGGAGCTGTTTGAGGACACCAAGACCACGTACGAACTGGCGAAAGTCGCCCTGGAACGGGCGCAAACCGATTTGGCGGTAATCGAGGAGCGGCTGACGAAGACGGAAGTTCGCGCTCCCTTCGACTGCACGGTATTAACGCGGCCGGTCTCGATCGGGCAGGCCGTATCCGGCTCGGGCGGTTTCAATAGCGGCACGGAAGTGCTGACCATTGCGGACTTGAACTCGATGATTATCAACGCGCATGTGAACCAGGCGGATGTGCCCCGGCTGAAGCTGGATCAGATTGTGGAGGTTGCTGTCGAGGCTGTTTCCGGATTGGTGGTGACCGGGGCGGTCGAGCGCATCGCGCCGCAAGCTACGATCAAAAACAACATCAAAGGATATGCCGCTCGCATCGTGCTGCGGAATCCCGACCCCCGGGTGCGACCCGGCATGACAGCCAATGTGCGAATTCCGGTGGCCACGGCCGACAACGTAACTGCGGTGCCGCTGGCGGCCGTGTACACAGAAAAGGAGCCGCAGGGCGATCAAATGGAGCGGTTCGTGTACGTGCAGCGCGGAGATGCTTTTGAAAAACGTCCGGTGAAGGTCGGGGTCTCGGATTACTTTTTTGCCGAAATTCAGGGCGGTTTGACCGAAGGGGAGGTAGTGGCGCTGGAACTGCCGCAAGAGGAACGGGACAAGAAGAGCAAACAAATCGCCGGCCGAGGGGGCGATTCCGGGGCTGCGGCCGGCCCGGCGCGCGGAAGCGGAACCCGGGGAAGCCGCACCAATGCCGCGCCGGCGGGGAAAGCCAGCCAAACCAACACCCCGGCCGCGGCGCCGGCCGTCCGGCCGCGCGCCGCCGCGGGAGCCCAATCCTGAACTTTTCGGAGCGTAGTCTTATGGCACTGGTCGAGCTTCGTCAGGTCAGCAAGATTTACCGTTTGGGTGATGAGGAAATCCGGGCGCTCGACGCGGTCGATCTGGACATTGAGGAGGGTGAGTTTATCTCGATCATCGGGCCGTCCGGCAGCGGCAAGTCCACCTTGATGCACATTCTGGGCTGTCTCGATTCGCCGACTCACGGAACGATCCGGCTGGACGGGATGATGATCGAGAAAGCCACCACCCGGCAACTGGCCGCCATTCGCAACCGGAAGATCGGGTTTGTGTTCCAGTTTTTCAATCTCCTGCCCAAGCTGAACGTGCTACAAAACGTCGAGCTGCCCATGATCTACAGCGGCATTGGCGGCGAGGAGCGCAAGCGCCGGGCGATGGCATCCCTGGAGGCGGTCGATCTGGCCAACCGCTCGCGGCATCGGCCCAGCCAGCTTTCGGGCGGCCAGCAACAACGGGCGGCAATCGCGCGAGCGCTCGTGAATGATCCGCGGATCATCTTCGCCGATGAACCTACCGGCAACCTGGATTCCCACACCGGAGAGGCCATCCTCGGCCTGTTTCGCCGGCTGAGCCGCGAAGGGCGCACGATCGTGCTGGTGACCCATGATCCCGAAATCGCGGCCGTCACTCCGCGGCGGATTGAGATTCGCGACGGCAAGGTGGCGCTCAAGGCGGATCCCCGGCTCTCCGGGGCGGAGCGCGCGTCCGCATGAACGAGGCTCGCGATCGGGAAACGGCTTTGATCCGCGCCTCGCGGGCGCAGCTCGTGGTGATGGTGCTGGCCGGCTTGCGGGAGATTTGGGCGCACAAATTCCGCTCGTTGCTAACCATGCTGGGGATCATCCTCGGGGTGTCGAGCCTGGTGGCGATGTCGGCTCTCGTCTCTGGCATGGAAAAAGGGGCTCGCGAGGCGCTGATCGCCATCGGCGGCCTGGAGAAAGTCCGCGTCGAGCCGCAGGACTTGCCGAAAGAACAGCGCCACCTGGCGGATCAGGCGGCGGGGATTACGCTCAACGACGTGCGCGCGTTACAGGCGAGCGCGCCGCTGGTGACGCGCATTTCTCCCGAGATGCGCTTGCCCGCCACCTTTTCGGCCAACGGGAAAACTTTCCGTCCTTGGAATTGCACGGGCGTGTGGCCGGTCGCCCTCGAGCTGAGCGAGCATGTGGTCGAGCACGGGCGGATGTTCAATGAGCTTGATGATGAAATGGCTCGCAGTGTTTGCGTCATTGGCACCGCCACCCGGGATGAGCTTTGGGGTTCGCCGGAAAAGGCGGGGCGCGAAATCATTCCCGTGGGCGAGACCGTTTTCATCAATGGCGTGCCGTTCACCATCATCGGCATGTTCAAACATTACGAGAGCGAGCAGGAGCGAAAGACGCGGGAACTGGCGGCGGCGGAGGCGGGCGGCAATGCAAATCCGCGGGTGGCTCGCAACCGCGGTTACAACCGGCGGCCGGGCAATTTTGTTTTTTACCTGAAAAACGCCACTGTCTATGTGCCGCTCAACACCGTGTGGATGAAGTTCCGCTCGGGCATGACCCTGACCGCGCAGCAGCAGGCGCGTGAGAGCCGCGGCGGCTTCGGGGCGCCCTCCGCTCCCGGGGATCCGCGCCTCTCGTCGCTCGAGTTGCGGTTGAGCGGCATCGATCGCCTGCCCGAGGCGTTGCAGCAGGCGCGCAACGTGCTGATGACCACCCATAAAGGCATCGAAGACTTCAGCTTTCGCACGCAGGAGGACTGGGCCGAGCAGATCAACACCTTCATCCGCAATGCCCGGTTGAGCGGTGGTTTGATCGCCGGAATCAGTCTGCTGGTCGGAGGGATCGGCATTATGAACATCATGCTCGCCAGCATTTCCGAGCGTGTCCGTGAAATCGGCATTCGCAAATCGGTGGGCGCCTCGACGTTCGACATCTTCACGCAGATCCTGGTTGAGGCGGTGGTGATCGCCATCCTGGGCGGGTTGGCGGGCCTGCTCGCCTCGTTTGCCCTGGTGCGGGCGCTCGGTTCGATTTCTCCGACCGAGAACGCGCCCATTGTCAGCGCCGGCGCGCTCCTGGTCGCGTTTGCCTTCAGCGCCTTGGTCGGCGTGCTGGCCGGCTTGATCCCGGCGCTGAAAGCGGCTCGCCTCAACCCGATTCAGGCCCTTCGCTACGAATAAATCATGGCCTTGACCAACACCATTCTCGTTGGCCTCAAGGAGGTCTGGGCGCACAAGTTCCGTTCCGTCCTGACCATGCTGGGGATTATCCTCGGCGTCGCCAGCCTGGTCGGCATGTCGGCCATCATCAAGGGCATGGAGAACGGGATGAAAGAGACCATGATCGCCATGGGCGGCGCGGATAAAGTAATGCTCGAGGAGGAGGACGTGCCGGTCGAGCAGGAGCATTTGGCGGATCAAGCGCCCGGACGAACGCTGGGCGACGTCGTGGCCTTGCGCGACAGCGCGCCGCTGCTGCGGCTGATTTCTCCGGAAATGCGCGTGGATCGGCCGGTGCTCACCCGGGGTGAGCGCATGGCCATTCCCTCGGAGTGTGTCGGCGTCTGGCCGGCGGTCCTGGACATGAACTTGCATAGCTTGGAGCACGGGCGTTTTTTCAGTGATCTGGATGAGGAACGCGCCAGCCCGGTGTGCGTCATCGGCACGGGCATCCGCGACGACCTGTTCGGGTCACCCGAGGAGATTGGCCGTGAAATCGTGCCCCTTGGCGAAATCGTGTTGATCAACTCACAGCCGTTCACCATTGTCGGGATGTTCGAGCGCTACGAGGGAGAACAGGAGAAAAAGGAGCGCGAGCTGGCCAAATCCCGTCCGCAGGGAGCCGAGAGCGGCCCGGCCCGCCGACGCGGCTGGGGTCGTGGGGGAAACTGGGCTTTTTACCGCAAAAATCAGACCGTTTACATTCCTTTGAACACCGCCTGGATCCGATTCCGCTCGGCCAGCGGCCAGGATGGCATTCCCGATCCACGCCTGAGCGACATCGACCTCAAGATCTCAAACCTGGAGCATCTCGAACCCGCGTTGCAACAGGCCCGCAATGTCTTGATGTTGACCCACCGAGGGATTCAAGATTTCGGGTTTCGGACCCAGGAAAACCAACTCGAAAGCATTAACCAACAAATCCGCAATGCGCGCCTGAGCGGCGGGGTGATCGCGGCCATCAGCCTGCTGGTGGGGGGCATTGGAATCATGAACATCATGCTGGCGAGCATCAATGAGCGCATCCGGGAAATCGGGATCTGCAAGGCCGTCGGCGCGACCGGTGCTTCCATCTTCACCCAGGTGCTGATCGAGAGCGTGGTGATCGCCATGCTTGGAGCCGCCCTCGGCGTCGCCGCCTCCTACGGGTTTGTGCGTGTGCTGGAGGCGCTGGCGCCAACCGCCAACGCGCCGGTCATCACCCCCACCGCGCTGATCATCGCTGTGGCTTTCAGCGCCGCGGTGGGAGTGTTCGCGGGCCTGTTTCCCGCCGCCAAAGCGGCCCGGCTCGATCCTATCGAGGCCTTGCGCTACGGCTAAAGTCTATTCCGGAGTGATGCGCAGCGTGTGCGTCACGGGCACAAAAGCCGCCTGAACGGCCCGAACCAGCGCCTCGCGCTCGCGTTCGGTGCGGGCGACCACTGCGGCCAGGTTGTGGATGGCCTCGGGCGCGCGGAACTCCTGTTTGATTTGCCTGGTCTCGAAAGTTTGTTTGGCGAGCACGGCGGCATCGACCTTGGCAAAATACGGGCTAAATGGGTTTTCCGGAAATTCCGCCGCCAGATTGAGGCCCAGGGCGAGTTGCTCTGAATCAAATCGGCGGCTGGTGTTACCCCACGCCACTCGGTACGCGCGGGCTTGTGGATTGCGCACGATCAGCATGAACCGGTTCAGCGACTGGTTGAACGGCGCCAACGTCAAGCCGGAGCGGATGCTATTATCGCTATGGGGGCCGTCCTGGCCGCAGACCGGGTATGCAGACGAGTCTCCCGCGGGCGCGCAAACGCAAAACGGATAGCGTGAGCTGCGAATCTCAAACTCGCCCGGTTTCACCCGCACCACTTGATGGCCCGGAGATGCGCTTGCGGAATTGGCGCTCAAGTCAACCTCGAAAGTGGCGAGGGTCTCCCCAAGCCCCAGAGCTTTCAAAAAAGCGTAAGCCATGATCGTATGCCCGGCCCAGCCGGGATGCACCCCATCTTTCCCCGCGATGGCGTAGTCTGGTCCGTATTGGCTTTTCGCCGTCGCTCCCGCCTCAATCATCAGCGGGAAGATGTCCGCGAAGCCAGCGCCTTCGGTCCGCGCGAGTTGAAGTCCGAAATTACGGAGCTGCGCGAGATTCCAGTTGAGCTCATCGACGGTGTCGTTGGTCCGTTTGGTCCAGCCCGGCACCTTGCCGACGCAGCCGGGCGAGCCTTGCACCACCCGGACGCCGCGGGCGCGGAACGCCTCAAGGATAGCCAGGGAATTGGAACGGTAAGTCATCCCGATCCGCGGCTCGTATTGACGATACTCGTGGTCGTTCATTCCGTAACAGGTGGTGGCGACGGTGGGATTAAACCGCAGACAATCATTGGTCATGCGTCCCAGGAAACCGGGCGCGCGTTCACCGCCCCAGCCGTATTGGCGAACGCTCACTTCCAGTTGCGGCGCGCACATGGTCAGGTAATCCTCGATGATCCGGGAGTACATCTTCTGCTCAGTGATCGAATCACCGCAGATCGCCAGCCGATCCCCCTGTCGCAAAGAGAGGGGCGATGGCGGCGCAGCGGTGACCAGATTGTATTTGGCCGCCAACTCGACCGGGAGCGCTGCCAGCGCGCGGCCAGGGCCGGCGGTAACCAGGAGAATCAGAGAACCGATGATGAGACGCATATAACGGAGAGCAGTTATGAGGCAAAGGGGTTGCCAGGTCAACGCCGGGTTAAGCGCCGGGCGACGATCATGGTTCCCGCGCCCAGATCTCGGCGAGCTTCAGGCAGGCCTGGACGGCCATTTCCATGTCCTGCACCGCCACCCATTCCAGGGGACTGTGAGGATTGCGTTCCCCGCAAAAAAGGTTGGGCGTGGGCAGCCCCATCTCGGTTAATCGCGAACCGTCGGTTCCGCCGCGGATGGCCAAATCGCGGGGCTCCAAGCCGATGGCGGCGAAGGCCTCGCGAGCAAAATCGACCGGGCGCATGTCCTGGCTCAGCCAGTACGCCATGTTGCGGTATTGTTTGCGGATTTCACAATGAACCCGGGCGGCGGGTTCCGCAGTTCGCAAAGCCTGGCAGATTTCCTGGATAATACGCCCTTTATAGTCCAGACCGGCGAGCTCGAAGTCGCGCAGAATGAGATTCACCCGAGCGCGCTCGACCCGACCCTCGATCCGGACGGGGTGAATGAATCCGCCCCGGCCTTCGGTGGTCTCCGGCGCGCATCGCTCGCGGGGCAGCGCGGCGAGGAATTTGCCGGCGAGATGGGCGGCGTTCACCATGCCCTTGGCGCGGGCTTCCATGGGATGAGTGCTTACCCCCTCGATGGTGACTTCTGCCGCGTCGGCGGAGAAAGTTTCCCACGAAATTTCCCCGGGCGCACCGCCATCCAGGGTGTAGGCGGCCTGGGCGCCGAGGAGTTTTGGATCCAAATGATCCACGCCCCGGCCAATCTCCTCATCCGGAGTGAAACAGACGCGGATCTCGCCATGCTCAATCCCGCCGGACAACAAGGCTTCGACCAGGGTCATGATCACCGCCACGCCGGCTTTGTCGTCCGCGCCCAGCAACGTCATGCCGCTGGCGGTGACCACGTCCTTGCCGCGGGCGGTCAGCAATTCCGGGGAGCTCGCCGGATCCAGGATCAAGCGCGGCTGGTCCGGAAAAGTGATCGCGCCGCCGCTGTATTGGCGATGCACGACCGGCTTGACTCCTTTGCCGGAGAAATCCGGGGCGGTGTCCACATGCGCGAGAAACGCGATCGTAGGCGCCTGATGCTTCGTTGGAGTGGCGGCAATGGTCCCGAGCACGTAGCCGTGCTCGGTGATTTGCGGATTCACCACGCCGAGCGCGGCCAACTCCTCTTTCAACATTCGCAGGAGTTCCAACTGCCCCGGGGTGCTGGGGTAGGAATCACTGGACTCGTCGGATTGAGTGTCAACTTGAACATAGCGCAGAAATCGTGAAAGCAGCGTATCGGACATGCGGCATTGTCCGCCGCGAGTTCCCGCGCGTCAACTCACGATCGTTCCGCTCGACTTTATTTTCAGGAGCGCTGCGGGATCGAGCGCGTGGGTCCATCGCTCTTGCTCGGAGACCGGAATCATTCCATGTTGCACTTTGGGCCAGGCTAGATCCCGGAGCGAGCGCCACCCGTACTGGCGAGCGCTGGCGCGGAGCTGGCCGGTGCGTAATCCGGGTTGAATCAAATCAGCCAGCGCTTCGTTCAGGAGAAAAAATTCGTAGATGGCGACGCGGCCCCGATGCCCGCGTTGATTGCACTCGACGCAGCCTGCGCCTTTCCACGCTTTGATCTCCTCGCGGGGAAGGTCCAGCGCCTGGGCCATTTCGTCGCGGGTCGCTTCGGAAATCGAAGTGTCCGCAATCGCGCAATGGCGGCAAATACGGCGGGCCAGCCGCTGCGAGATGCTGCATACCAGGGAGGAGGCGATCAGGTATGGTTCGATGCGCATTTCGAGCAGGCGAGTGACGGCGCTGATGCTGTCGTTGGTGTGGAGGGTGGAGAAAACCAGGTGGCCGGTTTGCGCGGCTCGCACCGCGATTTCAGCCGTCTCGAAGTCGCGAATTTCGCCGACGAGCACGACGTCGGGATCGTGGCGCAGGACGGAGCGCAGCCCGGCGGCAAAGGTGAGGCCGATCTGGTCGCGGACCTGGATTTGGACCGCGCCTTCGAGTTGATATTCGATGGGATCCTCAAAGGTGATCACTTTCCGCGTCTCGTCATTGGCCTGGGCAAGGGCGGTGTAGAGGGTGGTCGTCTTGCCGCTGCCGGTGGGGCCGGTGAGGAGTATCAGGCCCTGGGGCAGCCGGGTTAACTGCGACAGAATCGCCTCCTGGGACGGTTCCATGCCGAGCTGTGAAAGGTCCAGAAAGAGGCTTTGGCGGCCCAGGATGCGGAGCGAGATGGCCTCGCCGAATTTGGTGGGGACAATGGAAACCCGCAGATCATATTCCTCCTCGCCGGTTTTCATGGCGATGCGGCCGTCCTGCGGCAGGCGTTTTTCGGCGATGTTCAGGCCCGCCATGATCTTGAGCCGCGAGACGACCGCGTTATGGAGATGAATCATGTCCGCCGGCACGGGCACGTTTTGCAGCAGGCCGTCGATGCGATAACGCAGGCGGATGTGATTGGCATAGGGCTCGAGGTGGACATCGGTGGCCCGCAAACGGAGAGCCTCCTGCAGAATTTGATCCACGAAAGTCGAAACCGAAGCCTCGATGGCGGAGTCGGTTTCCTTGCCCTGCACATCGAAGACGATTTCGTGGCTAAGCTCGCCTCCGCCACGCTCTTCCCGCAATTTTTGGATGGTCTCGGCGCCGAGGCCGAAGTTTTTCTTGATGACCGCGTGAACAGCGCTGGGGGTGGCTAGCACGGTCTTGAAGCGTTTTCCGAGCAACAGGCGCAGGTTGCCTTGCTCGATCTGCCGGGGAGGCTCACTGAAGGCGAGGGTCAGACAGTCCTCCTCGAGTCCGAGCGGCAGGAAACGGTAATGAAAAAGGAGCCGGATGGGCACCAATTCCAAGGTCTCGCGACTGAGGTTCAACGCGAGCGGATCGACAAACTCAAGTTGGCTGACCGCGGCCAGGGCGCGCCAGGTGTCTTCTTCCGACGCGAAGTTGAGGTCCACAATGGCCCGGTGTTGGGGCAGGTTCAGGCGTTTTTGGCGGCGGCGCGCCTGTTCCAGTTGCGCTTCGGTGATTTTGCCCTCTTCGAGCAAGTGATCGCCGGGTTCGCGCGCGCGGGGGGAGGGGAGGGGGTTCATGGAATGGGCACCTCGACTTCCTTTGTCACGTTCAGCGGCACAAGATTGGTGATCCCGGCGGCATTGGTCAGCGTCATCAGTTGGCTGCTGAGGCTGGCTACGAACACATTCGAGGCGATGGGCAGACCAACGTTGCCGAGCACATAACTCTCCGCCAGTTTGACAATCGCCTGTTTGGGGCCGTCTCCGGTCTGATAATAGCCCTGGTAGCCGACGGAGACCTTTTTAGTGGTGGGCGGCGGGGGGGGCGCCGGGGAGGGGGGCGGGACAAACTGAGTCGTGTAAAAAGGGTTGTTAAGATTGGAAAACACCAGTCCCTGCGGCCAACGCTCCGCGGCGAACAAGCCGTCGAGGCCGGCGACCGGGACACTGCTTCGGGGAGTGACGGTGAAGGCGGTGCGCTCCTGATACTCCGGTCCGCGGCCTCCGCTCTTGCTCAGCGCCAGGTACAACAGCACCCACAGACCGAGGTGGACGGTGATCGCCAGTGCCCGGCTGCGCAAAGGATGGGTCGGAGCGCGTGACATCGTTTATTGGCGTTGGATGCAGCCCACGGCGCGCAGCCACACCCGGACCTCGTCGAGTTTCGCGGGATTTTGCTTTCGGATCACCAGTTTGTCGATAAACATCGGCATTTTATCGGGCGAGGCGGCCGGCAGTCCGCGCGACTCCAGTTCGGGGCCGCGCAGCGGCAGGCTTTCAATGACATTGGCCGCGGAACCGGCGGGGGCGGTGAACTCGATCTGAACCGGGACTTGCGCCCAGGCATCAGCCTCGGGGTTGGCGGGTCGATTGGTCCATGACACGGGCACCTCGAGGGAATGGATGGCGAGCACTTTGCAATTCAGGGCGGTTTGGAGCACCTGGTCGGTCAGCGCCAGAGCCGCCCAGAGCAGCGCTGGATCGCGGGTTTCGGCAGTGTGCTCAGGCAAGCCGGCCAGCACTCCGGGGTCGAATTTCACCTTCAACTGCCCCGCGCGCCGGAGCAGATCGTCTATCTCCTTGCTCCGCTGGTTTTGATATTCGACCAACTCAAAAGGCGCTGCCAGCAGGCGCCGCACCTCAGGCGGCAGGCGCAAGCGTTCGATCGCCCGCTGCTTGGCCCCATCCAGCAGAGTGAGCGCCTGCCGGGTTTCCCGCAGTTGATTGGTGATCTGGGCGAAGTCGAGGGTGATGGCGTTTGTCTGATCGATGGACGCGGCGAGCCGCCGCCAGGATACCTCGATGGGTTGGTCCAGGGCCTTGGAGCGGTGGGCCAGAGGCAGAAACACGAAAGCGTAATACGCGGCCAGCCCCACCGCCGCGATCGGCAACACCATGCGACGCTTGTACTCAGGAAATTTCATGGCGCCGGCTGACTGGGGCCGTATGGGCCGTTCTCGCGCGCCGTCGGCGCACGGTGCGGGCGGACGAGGCGACCGCCGGCCGACTTTTTGAGGATAAAGGGCTGACTGTATTCGGCGTGGGCGAAATCCAGCGCCAGGACGAAATGCCGCTCCGGCAGGACCACCTGGGGGTCGGCCAGGTTTCGGCGCAGATCTTCGGAGAGCAAGTCGGCTTTCGAGAACAGCGGTTGCTGCTTCAAATCCTTGACCAACTCGCTAAGGGTGGCGCGGGCCGACTCGGGGTCTCCCGGCGCGCAGAGTTCGACGATCAAACCCGGTTTGGCCGGACTCGCGTTGGTGGCGGGGCGATTGGGGCCGAGCCAGCCCGCGGGCGGCTGCGTTTCGGCGGTTTCCCGTAAAGGCCCGAGGAGATTGGTCCGGACCAGCCGGTTGGTTGAGGCCGGCAATCGCGGATAGCTAAAGTAGCTGTCCTGATCACTGACGAGCACATACCAATAAGGTCGGTTGCTGCGGGACTGCTGCAGCAATGCCAGGCTCTCCAAGGTATCGAGGCTGTTTTGTTGCCCGGCGAACACCGGACGCAGGGAGTCGTATTCGGAGATCAAATCAGCGGCCAGCGAATCGTTGAAATCGACCGCTTCCTGCGCGGCTTGAATCTTGGCGGCGAGCGCCTCCTTTTCCTCGATGACCGAGAGCTTGCGCCAGGTTCCCCAAGCCAGCACCAGCGCGCAAAGACAGACCAGCGCCAGGCTGAGCAAGTCCACCCGCTGGCGGTCCATGCGCTTCCTCCAGGCGCGGCGCTGCTCCTCCGGCAGGAGCGAGATGGCCTGGTGCGCGTGGCCCAAGGCTTGCAGAGCCGCGCCGTGCGCCACCTCGTAACCCCGCGGATCTCGCGTGTGATCAAATCCGCCGTTGCCCTGCTCCCATGGCCAGCGGCGAAGACGCAAGTCCGCGCGCGAGCGAAGATACTCCAGCAAGCCCGGCTGATCGAATCCGCCGCCACTGGCAATCCACTCAAATTCCGAGAGTCTGCCGCGCTGGGGATGCTGGGCGAAACCTTCCTGGAGTTGTTGTTGCAACTCAAGGATCCAGCCGTCCACGGCGGCGCGAAATTCGGGAGCCGCGGCGGGGCCATTCAGCAAGTCCTGTGACCGGCGGAGCTGTTCGGCCTCGGGCTCGGGAAGCTGACGCGACTTGGCCAGCGAACGAGTGAAGAAGTCCGCCCCAATTTCGTAACTCGCGGCGAAGATTCCCTGATTCTCAAGCAGCACAACCACGACCGTACTCTGAGCGCCCAGATGCACCAGGACGGCCCGGTGGGAGCCGGGTTCGACGCGCTGCCAGGAGGCGATCAACGCGTTGGCGGTGGTGGTGATTTCGCAGATGTCCTCATGTTCCAGGCCGAAGCTGTGGATGCGCTCGCGAATCTCTTCCTCGCGGCAGAGCGTGACCCAGAACTGCTGCCGGGCGGGATCCGAGGAATTCAACCGCGTGAAATCATAAACGATCCGGCTTTCGCTGGCCCCGCCCAGCTTGAGGGCCTCATCGGCGATCAACCGCTCGACCTCGCTTTCCGGCGCTTGCGGCAAATCCAGAATCTGCGCGGTGGAAAGCCGCTGGGGCAACACCATTGTGACTGGCGGATGGCCCGCGTCGTCGAGCAGCGTCTGCAGGTGCGCCTTGATTTCCTCGGGCGAGACCAGCCCCTCGGATTGCAGATCCAATGCTTCGGCGCGGACCACGCGAAACCGGCCGAAGAAACTCTCCGCCAGCAGCAGCTTAATGCGGCGCTGGCCGACGTCGATGGCCAGTACCCGACGCAGGGGCAATTGAAGCCGTCCTGACCTTAGAATGGCAAACGGGCTGGGCACGGCGTCAGGTCATCGCCGGAGGGCGGAGCAAGTGGGTGGCGGGGATCATTGGGCGGCGGGCGAGTGGTTGGCCGCCGCCGGTTCCTTCTCATACACCAGGAACTCGCCCGAATCTTTGACGATGGTCGCGGTCACGAAAATCAGCAGGTAGCGTGGGGTGTCCTGTTCGGTGCGGCGGCGGAACAGGGCCCCGATGATGGGAATATCGCCCAGCACGGGGACGGATTCGACAAAGGTCGAGCGTTGGCGTTCGAGCACGCCGCCCATGACCACTGTATCGCCGGAATTGACGACCACGCGGGTGGAGAGTTCCTGGGTGCGGTATTGCGGCAGGTTGATGTCAAAGGTGCTCTGGCCGCCGCCGCCCTGGTAATCCGTAAGGGTGGCGTATTTCACGAGTTGCACGTCCGTGTTCACGCGCGGGTTCAGGGCGAGCAGGATGCTGCGCCCATCCCCACTGATGCTGGCCAGGACGTTGAGTTCGGCGCCGGCGGTGATTTTGGTCGGTTTGCCGGAAGGAACGAAGGAGGAGGCGGTGTAATACTGCTGCACCGTCGATTTGACCGCGTACTCCTCGTAATAGTACTGGACCTTGCCATCGGAAATGGTGGCCGGGCGGTTGTTCAGGACGGTCAGGCGCGGGGCGGAGAGGGTCTGGCTTTCGCCGGTTTGCTCGAGGGCGCTGATAGTGGCGCTCAGATCCGAGCCGCGGATGATATTGGTGAAAGATTCCTGGATGCCGATGCCCAGCGAGTTGACGGTGTCACTGCGAACCAAGCCAGTGAAGTCCTGCGGGGGGCGCACGCCTTCGACGAGGTTGGTGCCGGAACGGACGAGGCCAGGCTTGCGTCCGGTTTCCCAGAGCACGCCCAACTGCAGAAAGGCCGGTTTGGAGATGGTTATGAACCGGGCTTCGATCAGGACCTGCTGGATGGGCTTGTCGAACTCGGTGATGATTTTCTCGATGACATCGAGTTGTTCGGGGGTTCCCCGGGCGACGACCAGATTGCGCTCGTAGTCGATCAGGTATTTTGAGCCGTTGAACAACTCTTTGATCGCCTTCTCCAGCGAGGGCATGACCGGAGCTTCATCGTTGACGAACTTGCGGAACTTGGTGGTCTCGGTGACGGTGGTAACGTTGTTAACGGTGATCTGTGAGCGGTTGACATCCTCGGCGCCGAATTCGGCTGGCAATACAAAGCCTTTGCGCAGCCGGAAAAATCGCGTCTCCTCCATTAATTGTTTGGGATCTTTGCCGTCCACCACCCAGACCAGTTCATCGCCCACTTGGAATTGGAGGTCGTAATTGCGCGCCACGTAGCGGAGCAGCTCCCCCAGCTTCACTTTGTCCAGGTTCACGCTGAGCATCTGCTTCAGGGCGGGCAGGGATTTATCCGCCACGATGTTAACCCCCGCCGTCTGGCTTAGGTTCACCAACAGAGTTTCCAGCGGAACATTGTCCAGATGCACCGAGATCTCCTTTTCGAGCATCTTCGACATGCGCCCTTTATTGCTCTCCATGTCGAAGAGGGGTCCCTGTTCTTTGACGGTCTTATCGTAGGTCTCGGGGATATAGGGAGAATTCTCGATCCGGCTGACCGCGTCACGGATATCTTTGCGGGCGGGCAGTCCGCGATCCCGCTGCTCGGTGAGCAAGCTCTTGATCGTAGGACTAAACACCGAGTTTTTGGCGTCGATCTCGCGGATTTTGTCCTCGAGCGCCTGGGCCCGTTTGGCTTCGGCCTGTTGCTCGATCCAGGTGCGAATGCGGGCGACCATTGGGCTTTTCGGATCTTCCACCGCCAGCGCGTTGGCTTTCGCCTGAGCCTCCTCCCAGCGGTTTTTCGCCGCCAAATCGAGAATTTCCTTCAGCTCGGCGTCATGCGCCTCGCTGTATTTTACCTTGGGCGCAGGGGCGGCGGGCGCCGGCGCGGGTGCCGGATTTTTGCATCCGGTGAGCGCCAGGAGCACCAGCAGGGTTATGGCTGCCGCGCCCGAGGTCGTGGTGGTCAGTCGGTCTCGTGCAAGCATCGGAAAAAGTTTTGACGACGCCCAAGCTTAGGAAATTCAGCCGGCGGAGGCAACAAAATGAATGAATATTCCGCGGCGCTTAGTTTTTCAAGCGCCGCATCGCGGCTTGCTTCAGCTCACGCTCGGCCTCGCGGCGCTTGAGATCCTCGCGCTTGTCGTACTCGGCTTTCCCTTTGCCGACGGCCAGGGCGACTTTCACCCGGCCGTTTTTCCAGTAAAGAGACAAGGGGATAAGCGCGTTTCCTTTGACCGCCCCCAGCGCGGCGAGCTTGCGGATTTCGCTTGCGTGCAGCAGCAACTTGCGGCTGGCGGTCGGTTGGTGGTTGTTCAGATTGCCGTGGGAGTATTCGTCAATATGCGCGTTGTGCAGCCAGACCTCGTTGTTTTCCACCCGGGCGAAGGAATCGCGGATCTGGCCTCGTCCGGCGCGCAGAGCTTTCACTTCCGTGCCGCGCAGCACCAGGCCGGCCTCGAAGGTCTCGAGGATGTGGTAATCCCGCCGGGCTTTGGAATTCGTGATGATGTCCGCCATCGTGTCCGCTTACTGTGCTGCTCCGAAAGGCTTCTGACAAGTCTGGCTGGCGGCGGCGGCGCATGGCCTCGCCGGAAGGCGAGGCGGGGAAGCTGGCCCGCAGTCCGCAAATCACGCCAAGTTCCAGTACACTTATGTCTTTGAGAGTGTCCATTCCTGATTTGGGGGACCATCCGGGACGGTCAGCCGTCTCCGGTGGCGCGCCCACCAACCATTCATGACGGGGCGGGGACCGCTCGAAAGCCCCCTTATTTTTCCTGGCTTTGCCATGAGCTATGGTTACGCGGGTCTTTCTGGCTGTTGGCACGGCTTATGCCTTGGGAACGCCAAGATGTTTAAGAATTTTCTGTCTGGTCGGGTCAACCACGTGGCGACCTTGCTCGGAGCCGCTCTCGGGATGTTGCTGAGCGGTTCCGTCGGCGCGGCCAATGTCACCCTGGCCTGGGATGCCAGCCCAGGACCCAACACCATTGTGGGATACAAAATTTACTACGGTCCGACAACGGGCAACTACACCAATTCAGTGGCCGTGGGCAATGTGACCACCACCACCGTGTCAAACCTGGTGGCGGGCGGCTTGTACTTCTTCGCGGCGACCGCCCAGGACGAGCTTGCCCAGGAGAGCGATTACTCAGTGGAGATCTCCTATCGAGTGGCTGCGCCGGTGATCAATCAGCCACCGACACTTGACCCGATCCTCAATTTGACCATCAATGAAAACGCCGGCGCCCAAGTGGTGAGCCTGAAGGGCATCAGCCCCGGCGCCACCAACGAAAACCAGACGTTGACCGTCACCGCTTCCTCCAGCAATCCAGGTCTGATTCCGAATCCCACGGTGACCTATACCAGCCCCAACGCGACCGGCCTCCTCAGTTTCACACCGGTTACGTTCGGTTTCGGGATTGCGACCATCACGGTCACGGTTAATGACGGCCAGGCGATTAACAACACGATCACCCGGACCTTCACGGTGACCGTCAACGCGGTGAACCAGACGCCGACGCTGGCCGCGCTGAGCGACATGACCCTCGTCATGAATGATCCGGAGCAGAAAGTGAACCTCGGCGGCATCACCACGGGAGCACCGAATGAGAAACAAACTCTGAGCATCACGGCCACTTCCAGCAACCCAGCCTTGATTCCGCACCCGACGGTGACCTACACCAGCCCTGACGCGAGCGGCAGCCTGGCATTTAAACCGGTGACCGGCGCCTACGGAGTGGCTCGAATCACCGTCACCGTGAACGATGGCGGCGATGTGAACAGCACCGTCTCGCGCTCCTTCCAGGTGACCGTGGATCGCCCGCCGACGATTTCAACCGTTGCGGACAAGATCATCGCGATGGACAGCAAGTCCCCGGCGCTGGCGTTCACCATTGACGATTTGGACACGCCGTTGGCTGCCCTTACGGTTTCCGCGCAGTCCTCCAATCCGAGCTTGGTCCCGGCCGCCAACGTTGTTCTGGCCGGCACGGGGGCCAATCGCACGGTCACCGTCACTCCGGTGATGTCAAAGACCGGGTTCGCCGATGTGACCTTGACGGTCAGCGACGGCTTGGCCGCTGCCAGCACCACTTTCCGGGTAACGGTGGCGCCGCGGCCGGCTCCGCCGGGCAATCTGCGCATCGCGCTGGCGCCTTGAAGACCGGGCGCGGCTCGGCGGGCCGTCAACCGCGCCGTCGGCTCAAAGCAAATTGCCGCACCATGAGGTGCGGCAGGCGGGGTAACAGGATTCTAGCTTTGACGCTTCTTGCGCTTCCGGACGCTCGTTCGGGTCAACTCCGCCGGCTCGGGAAGCTCGAACCCGATCTTGTCCTCAATGATTTCGAGCAGCGCAATATCCGCAGCGCCGTAGTTGCCGGTCTCTGCGACCAACGGGCGGCTCAAGCCGCCGGAGCCGGAGTTGAGTTGCCGGACCCGGCGAGAGACCAGATTCACCAGAATGTTGGGGTTGCCAACTTTCTCCAATGCTTTCCGTGTAAGTTCAGCGTTCAAAGGCAAAAAAGGATTTTCCGAACGAGCGTGTTAAAATATCGATCTGACGGCCTAAAGCAATATTAAAATAAGAAATCCCTTGCTTCAAAAAGCGTCTTTGCCTAAACCATGCGCTCCATGGCAGCGCGCAGCCGAACCGCCCGATCCGAACGAACTCAACCTTTCGACCTGGCGGAGTTTTTAACCTCCGCCACCGAGGCGGTAAATCGCGCCCTCGACCGGTTTTTGCCCGCGGAAAAGGCCAAGCCGGAGACAATCCATAAGGCCATGCGTTATTCGTTGTTCGCGGGCGGCAAACGCCTGCGTCCGGCGCTTTGCCTGGCGGCGGCGGCGGCTTGCGGCGGGCGGGTTCAGGACGCGCTCCCTCTGGCTTGCGCCGTCGAGTGTGTTCATACGTATTCCCTGGTGCATGATGATCTGCCGGCCATGGACAACGACGACTTTCGCCGCGGCAAACCCACCAACCACAGGGTTTTCGGCGAAGGCGTGGCGGTGCTGGCCGGCGACGCTCTGTTGACCCAGGCTTTTGAAATCGCGGCGCGAAGCAGGGGATGGCCGCGTTACTCACACCGCGATATTGTCCTTGAACTGGCGACGGCCTCCGGATCGCTGCAACTCATCGCGGGACAAGTGGCCGATCTTGAGGCCGAGGGGAAAAGCATTTCGGCTCGGGAGTTGCGATACATTCACGAGCGCAAGACTTCGGCCTTGTTGCGTTGCTCGGCCCGGCTCGGGGGCATGAGCGCGAATTGCCCGCCGGCGCAACTCCAGGCCCTCAGCGATTTCGGGTATCACGTTGGCCTTGCCTTTCAGGTCATCGACGACATTCTGGATGTGACCCAGACCAGCGAAAAGCTGGGCAAAACCGCCGGGAAGGATGCGAAGGCGCGGAAGGCCACGTACCCATCCATCACCGGGCTGGAGAACTCCCGCCGGATTGCCGGCGAATTGACGGAGAAGGCGTTTGCTTCCCTGCGAGTGTTCCGCGGCCGGGCGGTGGCGCTGGAAGCCATCGCGGGATATTTGCTGCACCGCGAGAGTTGAGAGCCGCGTTTCGCCGGCGTCCCGGCTTCTCAAGAGAGGCTGGCGTAATAGGCATCGACTTTCGCCGCGACGTCGCGGTAGCCGATTTCCACCTCGTAGATGAGTTTGAATTGCTCGATGGCCTCCTCCTTTTTGCCCATATTTTCAAATACCGTGCCCAGATTGTAGAGGAGCTCCTTCTTCTCGTCGTCGAAAACGGGCTTTTCCTTAAGGGCGCCCAGCAACGTGCGGGCGGCGAGGTCGAACATTCGGCGCCGCGTGAAGCATTGCGCGAGAAAGTTCATCGAGGCGATGCGCTTGTGCGGATTAGCCTGCGCCCGCTGGAATTCCTGGATGGCTTCGCTGATTTTCCCGGCTTGGAGGTACAATTGTCCGAGTTCGAACCGGATGCCGAGATCGGTGGGAAACCGTTCGGCTCGCTTTTGACATTCCGCCAGCTGATAGGCCTGCTTTTCCGCCTGGAGTGAGGCGAGGCGCTCCTGGTGATCGGGCGCGGCGGGATCCAGCCCGGCGATCTGGTGGTCGAACTTGCGGGAGGTGGTTTCGGCAATACTCTTGTCCAGCGCCGCGTCATTCCCCATGTCCGAGGCCTTGATTTGCTCGTAGTACCGCAGGGCCAGATCAAACTGCTTCTTTTGGGTATGGAGCTCCGCCAGCGAGCGAATCAGCTTGAGGTTGCCGGGCTCGGTTTTAAGGCGGGCTTCATACTCCCGGATCAGCCTTTCGGCGACATCCTCGGTTTTCTCGACACGGTTTTGTTGCTCAAGGCTGACGGCTTCCTCCTTGTTCTTGAGGATATCACGATACGAGCCGGTGCCCTGGGAAAGGGCGTCGTAGCCGCCCTGATCGAGCGTTTTGCGGGCGGAGATGTCTTTGAGGGCCTGGGCCAGGTCGCTATCAGCCGGATGGGCGCGGTAAAGCTCGGCCAGGATGCGCTCGGCCCGCTCCACCTCACCGATTCCGGCCAGCACGTTGGCGAATTGGATGGCGACGTCCTTGTCGTCCGGCGAATGCTGCTGGAGGGCCTCGAGGGACATGGCCGCGGTGCGCGGCATCTCCATCTGGGTGGCGGCCCGCACGGCCAGCCGATGCGCGAGGGTGTTGTTGGGATCGTTGTTCAGGATCTGCTCGGCGATTTGCAGCGCATCGGCCGGATTGGCGCGCAAGGCCATCTCCCCCTTGGCCAGGAGCGGGGAGGAACTGACGCTGCTGCGCATTTTTTTGAAAAAGCCGCCGCCGGCGCCGGCCTTGCGCAGTTGCGCCGCGCGCAAGGCCCTCCGGCATTCGTAAAGGCCCGGCTCTTTGACCAGCACCTGGGTGTAGAGGCTGATCGCGTAATCGAAGTTTTCCCTCAGTGACGCGTCGTTTCCTCGTTCGATCAGGACGCGCAGATCGCGCGGCAACGCACTCGAAGTCTTCTCCGGCATGGCCCAGAGATAACGAAATTTTTTCCCGAGTCCAATCCCAAAGATGGCGGCGGTTTGTACGCTTAGATTGAGATCTCGGTCTCGGTGTCCCGCTGTTCCAGCAGCTCCACGACGCGCGCGACAGACTGCTCGACCGAGAGCTGGTCGGTGCGCAGCTCGAGTTCGGGATCCAGAGGCGGCTCGTAAGGGGCGCTGATGCCGGTGAACTCCTGGATCTGGTTGGCGCGCGCTTTGGCGTAGAGGCCCTTCGGGTCGCGCCGTTCGCAAACCTCCAGCGGGGCGTTTACGAACACCTCGAGGAAGGTTCCGGGCGGCAGGATTTTGCGAACCAGATCGCGATCGGCGCGGCAGGGTGAGATGAAAGCGGTGACGCAGACAAACCCGGCGTCGGCGAAGAGCTTGGCCACTTCCCCGATCCGGCGGATGTTTTCGGTGCGGTCTTTCGGCGAGAACCCCAGATCGGCGGCCAGGCCGTGGCGGATGTTGTCGCCGTCCAGCACGTAGGTTTGCCTTCCCGCGTTGAAGAGGGCGCGCTCGAGCTCGGCGGCGATGGTCGATTTCCCCGAGCTCGAGAGACCGGTGAGCCAAATCACACAGCCGGGATGGCCGTTGCGCAATTCCCGTTGCCGCGGGGTCACCTTGCCGCGGCTCCAGAAAATGTTCCCGCTCTTGGTGGCAGGATCCCGAGTGCGCCGCGGGTAGTTATTCCCCGCGATAATGCCGCCGCCGCTGACCTCCAGGCCGTCCACGAGGACAAAGCGGCCCATCGCGGCCACTTCGGCATGGGTGTCGAAAGCGATCGGCTTCTTCGTGTGAAGGGTGAGTTCGGCCACTTCGTGGCGTCCGACGCCGGCCTCGGCCGGACGAGCGATGGTCTCGAGGGTCGAGGCGTCGATCACTTTCTCGATGGATTGGACGCGGCATTCGACCTCCTGAGTGGCGAGTTTCAGCCGATAAGTCCGTTCGGGAAGGAGCGGTGTTCGGCCAAGCCAAAACACCCGGGCGTGGAAGGTCGAGAGTTCAAACGGCGGAGAGCTTTCCAGGGAGGCGACCGCGCCGCGCGCCACGAAGATCTGCTCGGTCAAGGTCAGGCCGATGGACTCGCCAGCGGATGCCTGGTCGGAGGCCGGCGCGTTCCATCGCTCGATCGTTCTGACGTTGCTGGTCTTGTCTCCCGGCGTGAAAACCAGGGTGTCTCCGACCTTTACCCGGCCAGCCTCGATCCGTCCGGCGAGAATCCGCCGGTCGTCAAACCGGTACACGTCCTGCACGGGAAACCGCAACGGCAGATCGGCCGGTGTTTCCGCGAGTTGAAAGCCATCCAGCGCCTCGACCACCGTCGGTCCCGCCCACCAGGGCATCTGGGGACTGGGGGCGGCGAGATTTCCGCCTTGTTTGGCCGAAATCGGCAAGAAAAACAGCGGCTCGAGACCAACAGAGAAAAGCCATTGGCGGTATTCGGCCACGATTTGCTGAAATCGCTCCTGAGAGTATTCGACCAGGTCCATCTTGTTCACCAGCACGGCGACTTGCCGGAGGCCCAGCAGATGGAGGAGATAACCGTGGCGGCGGGAGTTTTCCCGCACGCCTTCCTGGGCGTCGATCAGGAGCAAGGCCGCTTCCGCGCTGGCCGCGCCGGTCACCATGTTCTTCAGGAACTCCTTGTGGCCGGGAGCGTCGATGATGACATACTGCCGTTTGGCGGTGCGAAACCAGATCTGCGCCGTGTCGATGGTGATGTTCTGATCGCGCTCGGACTGGAGCGCATCCATGAGGTTGGCCCACTCGAAGGGGACGCCCCGCCGATCGGCGATCCGCCGCAGTTGCTCGAGCTTCCCTTCGGGCAGACTGCCGGTATCATGAAAAAGCCGGCCGACGAAGGTGGATTTGCCGTGATCGACGTGGCCAACAATCACGATTTTGAGTTGTTCACATGTAACCATCGCGGCGTAATTTCTCGAAAGCATCCTCACTTTCCTGGTCCTGGGCGCGCCCCGCGCGTTCGGGGACGCGGGTGGCGCGCAATTCGGCAATAATTTCGGGCACGGTTCGGGCTTCGGATTGGATCGGCAGGGTGCAGGGCGCGCAGCCCAGGCTGCGATAACGCTCGCCTTTCTCATTGGCGAAGTAGAGCGGAATGACGGGAATTTTTTCGCGCTCAATGTACTCCCAAATGTTGATTTCCGTCCAGTGCAGGAGCGGATGAATGCGGATGTGCGCGCCTGGTTCGAAGTCGGTTTTGAACTGGTCCCACAGCTCGGGCGGCTGATCCTCGACATGCCATTCCATGTGCTTGTCCCGCGGGCTGAAGTACCGCTCTTTGGCGCGGGTGGGTTCCTCGTCGCGCCGGACGCCGACGATGACGCCTGTGAAATGGTGGTGGTCGAGCACTCGTTTCAGCGCGTCCTTTTTGAGAGCGCCGCAGCACTCGACACGGGTGGCCTTGCCGGCCGGGAAGGTGACGCCCGCGCGCAGGACGGCTTCGTTCTTTCCCACTACCAGCTTCAGATTCCATTCGCGCACCAGGGCATCCCGGTATTCGATCATGGAGGGGATTTTGAACGTGGTATCAACATGCACGAGCGGAAACGGCACCTGGCCAAAAAAGGCCTTGCGGGCCAGCCAGAGCAGCACGGTTGAGTCCTTGCCGATGCTCCAAAGCATCGCAAGATTTTCGAATTTATGGAACGCCTCGCGCAGGATATAGACGCTCTGGTTCTCTAATCGTGACAAATAGTCCACTTTGGCCAAACTACGTCACCTCTAAATGTTTGAAAAGGCTTCTCGTAGGATCGGGAAAATTTCGGACCTGGCGATTTTCATCCCGGCCCCTTGCTTTCCCCGGGCGGCTGCGGCAATCTCGGATCAACAACAGGTTTATATGTCGCTCGAATTTACACTGCAGAAATTTCCGCGAGAGATCACGCTCAAGGACGGCTCGAAGTGCCGCTTGCGGCCTTTGCGCAAGGAGGATGAAATGCCTTTTCACGAGTTTTTCCTGGCGGTGCCCGAAAGCGAGCGCATGTTCATCAAACATCGCGTCACCGATCCCGCAGTGATACGTCAATGGTGCCGCGAAATCGATCTGGGCCGGAACCTGCCGTTGCTGGCGCTTATGGACGGCAAAATCGCCGGGGTGGCGACGCTTCATCAGCAACTCGGCGGTTGGAAGCGTCACATTGGGCGGGTGAGTGTCCTGGTGCTGCCGCATTACCGTGGACGCGGCCTGGCGCGCGCGCTGGTGAACGAGATTGTGTCGTTGGCGCGGGTGCTCGGCCTGGAGAAGGTCGAGGCGGAGTTCATCGGCGAACAGGAAGCCGCCATCCACATGTTTGCCTTGATGGGGTTCAGTAATTTGCTGCGCCTGGAGGATTATGTGAAAGACATGCAGGCCATCACTCATGATTACGTGCTCATGGGATTGGAGTTGAAAATCGACGAGGAATACGCCGGTGTCGGATAGCTCAATGGCTCCGCCGAGTTGTCCTCACTGCGGCGCGCGCTTGTCTCGCAACGCTAAAGCCTGCCCGGAGTGCGGCTCCGACGATCAAACCGGGTGGGCGGACGATGCCCAGGGGCCCGATCTTGGGCTGCCGGACGAGGAGTTTGATTACGGGGATTTCGTCCAACGCGAGTTTGGCGCGCGCAAATCGCCTGTCCCGCCTGGTCTGGCTTGGTTTTGGTGGCTGGTGGCAGTGGCGTTGATCGCGGCTTTCCTCTGGTATTTCCTTCGTCAATTCAACCGCTAAAGGGAAGTTCAACGCTGATCCGAGCCTGGTTGGCACGGGGAGATTCCCCGCGCGGCGGCGCGTGGCTCCCCAACGCGGGGCGTTAAAATATTTCATCTCGGAGGCGGCTCTACACCCAACTCTTTCTTCCTCCGGCCGAACCGCAACTCGAGATCGGGTTGTTCCGTTTATGAACGCAGGTTCAGTCTTCGGCAATCGCGAACGCGAGCTGGGCTTCCGGCGGCAGCGGGGAGAGGGTTACCTCGGGGTGACGGTCAGCATAGAAATCGCAGCTCCACTGTTCGGGAAAGAGGGCAACTTCCTGCCCGGCCTGATCGCAGGCCACCCGGGCGCCGGTGGGGAGGCTGGTGGGATCAAGGGGCGTCCCGGAAGCGGTGGTGGCCCAGCGCGCGATCTTCCAGGCGCCTGGCTCCAGCCGCGATTCCGCGCCGTACTCGGTTTGGAGGCGGTATTGGACAACCTCAAACTGCAGTGGGCCGACCGCGCCAAGCAGCGGCACGCGCTGGGCGGAATCCTTGAAGGAGAACGCCTGGACCACGCCTTCCTGGAGCAGCTGATCCAGGCCCTCGCGGAACCGCTTGAACTGGGCGGTGCTGGGGCTGTGCAGCCAGGCGAAGCATTCCGGAGAGAAGCGGGGAATCTCGTGGAAGGTGAGTGTGGGTTCCTCGGCCAGGGTGTCGCCAATGCGAAAATCCGAGTGCCCGACCAGACCCACCACGTCGCCGGGGAAGGCTTCGTCAATGGTCTCGCGATCGCGCCCGAAGATCTTGTGGGAGCTGGAGAGACGCAGCTTCCGTCCGGAGCGGGTGTGGATGACGCTCATATCGCGCTCGAACCGGCCCGAGCAGACGCGCACGAAGGCCAGGCGGTCGCGGTGCCGGGGATCCATGTTGGCCTGGATTTTGAAGATGAAACCGGAGAAGGCGGGATCGCCGGGCCGAACGAGCCGGTCGCCGGCGGGGCGCGGCCGGGGCGGGGGAGCCAGTTCGAGAAAAGCGTCCAGCAACAATTGCACGCCAAAATTATTGACCGCGCTGCCAAAAAACACCGGCGTGAGCCGGCCGGCGAGCACGGCGGCGTGGTCAAAGGCCGCGCCGGCGCCGTCGAGCATGGCCAGCTCTTCGACGGTGCGACGATAGGCCTCGGGAGACATCGGTTCACGGACCGCCGGGTCGGAGAGGCCGTGGACGGAGACTGGAGCGCGATATTCCCCGCCAGGCACCCGTTCGAAGAAGTGAACCCGTTTGCCCTGCCGATCAAATACCCCGCGGAATTCCGGGCCGTCACCCAAGGGCCAGTTGATCGGGCAGGCGGCGATGCCCAGCACCCGCTCGAGTTCGTCCAGGAGCGCCAGAGGGTCGCGGGCGGGCCGGTCCATTTTGTTCATGAAGGTGAAGATCGGGATGCCGCGCAGGCGGCAGACCTCGAAGAGTTTGCGCGTCTGGGCCTCAATGCCCTTGCCTGCGTCGATCACCATGACCGCCGCGTCCACGGCGGTGAGCACCCGGTAAGTGTCCTCCGAGAAATCCTTGTGCCCGGGGGTGTCGAGCAGGTTGACGCAGTAGCCGCGGTATTCAAATTGGAGCACGGTGGAACTGACCGAGATGCCGCGCTGGCGCTCGAGTTCCATCCAATCTGATGTTGTGGCGCGCTGGTTTTTGCGCGCCGTGACCGAACCGGCCAGTTGCACCGCACCGCCATAGAGCAGGAACTTCTCGGTCAACGTTGTCTTGCCGGCATCCGGATGTGAAATAATTGCGAAGGTGCGGCGCCGGGCGATTTGTTCAGTCGTCGTCATACAGTCGGGATTGGAAAAATTCAAATAACATCAATCCTCGGGCTGAGGAAGCTCCAGCCCGCGGACACAGGGGAGGACCTAAGGGGGCGTGGGCAGGCCGTGACGGACCACCACGCCGGAAAAATCCAGCGATCGGACGAAAAACCTGCTGTCGCCTGCTTGTGGCACGCTCGCAAATTAGGGCAGGACGGGGCGGGTGTAAAGGAAACCGCGAGAAATGGGCGCGGCGCACAGGAGAGGCAACCCGCGGCGTTTCCCATCGCTGCTTTGAGGGGAGTTGATCCCGCTGGTCGCGGGCGTCCAGACCGCTTAGAACTTTAAGTTCCACGCGCTCTGGCTGTATTTCGAGGCGGCGAGGCGGGCGATTGCGGCCATTGGCGCGGAGGCTGCGCCAGCGGCATTCCAGGCTTTGGTCAACGACCGTTTCACGCCAGCCATCGGCACTGGAAAGTTCGTGAGAAAATCGCGGTGGCGGCGGTTGGCCCGGTAATCCGGCTGGCTGGAGGGCATGGGCAAAGCGCGCTCGATGGCATCGAGATCCATATCCAGCAGGAACGATCCGTGAAAGAGGAGGAATTGCTGGCGACGGCGTTGAGCATTGCCGGAGAACTTGAGTCCCTCGAGCGCCAGATCGGTATGCCCTTCCTGAGTAACCTCACGGGCGAGCAGCGTCCGGAGGGCATCACGATGCGTGGCCATGATGAATTGGTTGGCGCTGGTGATGGTGCGGAATGGGCCCGAGGCGGAAGCGCGCAGGATGAGCGAATAGTTCAGCACACCGGGGCCTTGCAGGACCGTGCCGCCGCCGGAGCAGCGCCGGAGGACGGGGATGCCGTGCTCCTGGCACCAGGCGAGATTCACTTCGCGAGCGGCCCGATTCGCGTAGCCGACCACCACGAAGAATTGAGCCGGCGCCCAGAACCGCAGCACTTCCGGGCCATCACCGCTCTCGGCCGTGTCCAGTAACACCTCGTCGCAGGCGAGGTTTTCCTCGGGACGGGGAAGGGTGAGATCGAGCAGCAGCATAGTTCGCGGAGAGGCTCAGGCGCGGCACCCATCCGCGACGGAGCAGGGGCGAACGTCAAGTTGCAAAAATCCGCGGGACTTGTACTGTATGCGCCTGAACGGACGCGGGGCCGGGCCAAGAACGCGAGGAAACGCTGGTTTGGCGGAGGCCAGGGGTGCGGCGCGCATAGGGAACGTTTCCAGATTCATCGTGCCGCGAACTTTAACTTTTGATCCATGGACTGACAAAGTGAAACTAACGAAAACAGAGGTCGGCGGCAATGTTCCCGCGCCGCCGGGGGCGCCTGCGCCGAAGGGGAAATCGGGGGAGGCACTGGTGAAGGCGCTGGAGTTGGTGGCCGGGCAGGCGCTGCTCCGCCAGGCTCCGGGAGCGGTCAGCCGTTTCCTGGAAGGGCTCACCGAGCGGTTGCGTGAGGACGGGGTGGAAGCGCCCCGGGTGGTGAGCACACCCTACGTCAACACCATCCCGGTGGAACGGCAGGCAGAGTTTCCCGGAGATTGGGAGATGGAACGGCGGTTAAAAAGCTACACCCGCTGGAACGCCATGGCGATGGTGGTGAACGCCAATCGGAAGCACAACGGGTTGGGGGGCCACATCTCGACCTACGCTTCGGCGGCCACGCTGTACGAAGTGGCGTTCAACCATTTCCTCCGCGGTCGCACCGGAGACTTCGTCGGTGACATGGTTTATTTTCAGGGCCACGCGGCGCCAGGCATTTACGCGCGCGCTTATCTCGAGGGCCGGCTGGACGAGCGCCACTTGCAAAATTTCCGTCAGGAATTGGCGGAGGGCGGAGGGTTATCCTCGTATCCGCATCCGTATTTGATGCCCGATTTCTGGCAATTTCCAACCGTCTCGATGGGGTTGGGGCCGATCTGCTCGATTTACCAGGCTCGCTTCAACCGCTACGCCCAGGCGCGGGGCTTCCTCCCCGGGGCCGAGCCGAAGGTCTGGGCGTTTCTCGGGGATGGCGAGACGGATGAGCCGGAGACGCTGGGTTCGCTAACGCTGGCGGCCCGCGAGAATCTCGACAACCTGGTCTGGGTGATCAACTGCAACCTGCAGCGATTGGATGGGCCGGTGCGCGGCAACGGCAAGATCATCCAGGAGCTCGAGGCTGCCTTTCAAGGCGCTGGCTGGAATGTCATTAAGGTAATCTGGGGATCGGACTGGGACAAGCTGCTGGCGGCGGATCACTCCGGATTGTTGATCAAGCGGATGGAAGAGGCTGTGGATGGTGATTACCAGAAATACTCGGTCGAGCGGGGGAGCTACACGCGCCGGCACTTTTTTGGGAAATATCCTGAACTGCTCGAATTAGTGAATCACCTCACCGACGAGCAAATCCACAAACTGCTGCGGGGGGGGCATGATTCGCGGAAGGTGTACGCGGCTTACCAGGCGGCCGTCGAACATACCGGACGGCCAACCGTGATTCTGGCCAAGACTGTCAAAGGCTATGGCTTGGGAGAGGCTGGGGAAGGCCGCAACATCACTCATCAACAGAAAAAACTGAACGAGAAGGAATTGCGCGAGTTCCGCGCGCGGTTTGGCATTCCCGTAAGTGATGAGGTCATCGCCGAAACACCGTTTTTCCGCCCGGCCAAAGATAGCCGGGAACGTCAATATCTCCTGAGTCGGCGCAAAAAGCTCGGCGGGTTCTTGCCCGCGCGATCTCCCAGGGAAGCCGCAACACTGGAGGTGCCGAAGCTGGAGGTTTTTGGCGAATTGCTCAAAGGCTCCGGCAAATTCGAGATGTCCACCACGATGGGGTTTGTGCGGCTGATCAGCCTGTTGTTGCGGGATAAGGCGGTGGGCAGGCGGGTGGTGCCGATCATCCCGGACGAGGCGCGGACGTTTGGATTGGACGCGCTCTTCCGCGAGATCGGGATTTATTCGCCCAAAGGCCAGCTTTACGAGCCGGTGGACAAGAAATCGCTGCTTTTTTACAACGAGCAGAAAGACGGGCAGATTCTGGAGGAGGGGATTACGGAAGCGGGGTCGATGTCCACCTTTGTGGCGGCGGGCACCTCCTATTCCACGCTGGAGCAATGGACCATCCCATTCTATATCTATTATTCCATGTTCGGGTTCCAGCGCATTGGCGATCTGATGTGGCTGGCGGGGGATATCCGGGCAAAGGGTTTCTTACTGGGCGCCACCTCCGGGCGGACGACGCTGGCGGGGGAGGGTCTGCAACACCAGGACGGGCACAGCCTGCTGCTCTCGAGCAGCATCCCGACGTTGGCGACCTATGACCCGGCCTTCACCTACGAGGTTGCGGTGATCATTGCCGAGGGCATGCGGCGGATGTATCAGGCCGGGGAGAATCTCTTCTACTATCTCGCGCTGTACAATGAGAGTTACCCGATGCCGGCAATGCCGGAGGGGATCCGGGAGGGGCTGCTCCAGGGGTTGTACAAATTTAACACCGGGCCGGGCGCCAAAGGGCAATCGCGAGCGCAACTCCTCGGCAGCGGACCGATCTTGCGGGAGACGCTGCGGGCCCAAAGGATTCTGGCGGACCAGTTCAATGTGTCGGCCGATGTCTGGAGCGCCACGAGTTACAAACTCCTGCGCAATGACGCTCTGCGCGCCCGGCGCTGGAATATGCTCCATCCGGAGGAACTGGCGCGAAAATCATATCTCGAACGGACGCTGGAAAACGAGCCGGGAGTTTTTGTGGCCGCTTCAGACAATATGAAGACCGTGCCGGATCAGATTGCCCCGTGGGTGCCCGGCGGATTGACGACGCTCGGAACCGATGGCTTTGGCCGCAGCGACACGCGCCAAAATTTACGGCGATTTTTCGAGGTGGACGCCGAGTGCATCGCCATCGCCACTCTGCACGCCCTGGCGGAGAGGGGACAAGTGGAGCGGTCGGCGGTGAGTCGCGCGATCAAGAGTCTGGGCGTCAACCCAGAGAAAATTTTTCCAGAAATCATCTAAGCGAAGATAGAACCATGGATTTAAAATTACCCAATCTGGGCGAGGGCGCTGATTCCGGCACGGTCGTGAATGTGTTCGTCAAAGAGGGCGAGCAAATCGCCAAAGACCAGGCCTTGCTGGAACTCGAGAACGAAAAGGCGGTGGCCACCATTCCCGCCAGCGCCGCCGGCACAATCGCCAAAATTCACGTCAAGGCGGGAGACAAGCTTAGTGTCGGGCAGCGCATCCTGACCCTGGCTGGAGGCGAGGAGGCCGGGGCGCCGGCCGCCGCCAGGAAACCTGGCCCGCGCGAGGAAGCGCAACGGCCTCAAGTAATCCACATCCCGCGCCCCGAGCCGGAGGAGGACTGCTCTGTGCCTGAACCCGGCGCGGCGGCGCCCGCGGCAGCGCCCTCCATCCGAAAAATGGCGCGCGAACTGGGAATCGACCTGACCAAGGTGCGCGGTTCGGCGCGCGGCGGCCGAATTGTACTGGAGGATTTGCGAGCTCATATCCAGCGGCTGCAACGGTTGGCGGCTGAACCAAAGGCCCCGGCCATTCCGGGGCAGCCCGCGCCCAGAACGGCTGAGACCGTCGATTTTTCCCAATGGGGGCCGGTGACCAGGAAGCCGCTGTCGCCACTGCGGCAGGTGATCGCGCGGCGGATGTGGGAGAACTGGAGTGTGGTGCCGCACGTCACGCAATTCGAGGAAATCGACATCACCACCTTGAACGAGTGGCGCAAACAACACGCGGCCGCCTACGAAAAAGCCGGGGCGCGCCTGACCCTGACTGGTTTCGTCCTGAAGATCGTGGTCGAAACTTTGAAACACCACCCGGTGTTCAACTCGAGTCTGGATGAGGCGGCGCAGGAGATTGTTTACAAGGATTATTATCACTTGGGAGTGGCGGTGGACACCGAAGCGGGCTTGATCGTGCCGGTGATTCGGGACGTGGACCGGAAAAGCGTGCTGGACCTTTCCAGGGAACTTGAGGCGCTCGCCAAAAAGGCCAGGGACCGCAAGGTCTCGGCTGAGGAATTAAAAGGCGGGACCTTTACCATCTCGAACCAGGGCGGCATTGGCGGAGGGCACTTTACGCCGATTGTGAACAAACCTGAGGTGGCCATTCTCGGGCTCGGGCGCGGCGCGCTAAAACCGGTCGTGCGGGAAGGGAAGATCGAGCCGCGGCTGCTGCTTCCCGTCGCGCTTTCCTACGACCATCGCGTCATCGACGGCGGCGCCGCCGCGCGGTTTATAGTCGATTTGACGCGGGAATTTCAAAACTTCAAAGAAACCGCGGTCAGGCTTTAACTCCGCGCGAACGAGTTGATGATTATGGATACTATCGATACGGACATTGTGGTGGTGGGCGCGGGGCCGGGAGGCTATGCCGCGGCGTTTTACGCGGCGGATCTTGGACGCCGGGTCACGCTGGTCGAGAAAGCCACCACGCTGGGCGGAGTCTGTCTCAACCGGGGCTGCATCCCCTCGAAAGCCTTGCTCTACGCGGCGCATACGGTGGCGGCAGCCCGGGAATCCGAGCACCGCGGGATTTCTTTTGGCCCGCCAAAAATCGACGTGAACAAGCTGCGCGCCTGGAAGGATTCGATCCTCGCCCGTCTTTCCGGCGGGGTGGCGCAACTGGCCAAGGCCCGCGGAGTGCAGGTGATGCATGGCCGGGGCTACTTCGAAGACTCGCACACGTTGCGGGTCGAGTCCGCGCGAGGCCAGCAATTCGTCCGTTTCAATCAGGCGATCGTCGCGGTCGGCTCGAAATCGGCCATGCCCAAGGCGTTCGATCTCGGCAACCCGCGGATCATGACCTCGAAAGCCGCGCTCGAAGTGGAGGATATTCCCGAGAACCTGCTGGTCATCGGCGGCGGCTATATCGGGATGGAACTGGGCACGGTATACGCCACGCTCGGCAGCCAGGTCGTCCTGGTCGAGGCGCTGGACACCATTCTGGCGGGGGCCGATTCCGACCTCGCCCGGCCCGTGGTGGCTTATGCGAGGAAGCACTTCAAGGAGGTCCGCCTCAAAACGAAAGTCAACAAAATGGCCACGGTCGGCAAGCAGATCAAGGTCGAGTTTGACCTGGAAGGCGGGAAAAAGGAGGAACTTTACGATCGCGTGCTGGTGGCGGTGGGCCGCGCGCCGAACGCGGAGGATCTTGGATTGGAAAACACCAGGGTTTCCTTTGACGAAAAGGGGTTTATCCACGTCAACGACAAGCAGCAGACGACGGACCCGGCGATTTACGCCATCGGAGACATTGCCGGCGGTGTGTTGCTGGCGCACAAGGCCGCCAAGGAAGCGCGGATCGCGGTGGAGGTGATCATGGGGGAGGAAAGCGCCTTTGCCGACCTCGCCATCCCCGCGGTGGTGTTTACCGATCCTGAGCTGGCCTGGTGCGGGCTGACCGAATCCGAGGCGAGAGCGAAAGGCCTCGAGGTGCAAGTGGCGAAATTTCCGTGGGCCGCCTCCGGCCGCGCGGTTTCATTTGACCGCCCCGACGGCCTGACCAAGCTGATCATCGATCCGGAAACCGAGCGGATTCTTGGGGTCGGGATTGTGGGGCATGGGGCGGGGGAATTGATTTCCGAAGGCGTGCTGGCGGTGGAAATGGGCGCGACCGCGAAAGATCTCGCTTTGGCGGTGCATCCGCACCCAACCCTCTCGGAAACGTTGATGGAGGCGGCCGAAGCCTTTTATGGTCTGGCTACGCACACCATCAGCCAGAAAAGACCGGAAACGGCCGCGTAGAGTCGGCGTCCGAATTTGCCAGCGCGGACTAATTCTTCGGTCTTGAATTCGCCCGAGCAGGCGCTAGTATTGTCGGGCCGGTGAATGCTGGCGCAATGGTTCGGGGCGTAGCGTAGCCTGGCTAGCGCGTCTGAATGGGGTTCAGAAGGTCGTGAGTTCGAATCTCACCGCCCCGACCATTTTTCCGGCTGAGGACATGCGTTCTAAGCCTTTTTTAATTGGGGTTTTCGCAGGTTTCCCCTGCTGGCTCCGTTTTGTGGAACGGCAT
>JBDHQH010000177.1:0-5864 GCA_039806935.1 Verrucomicrobiota bacterium | reverse complement strand
CTATGCAAAACCAGGCCAAGGTCAAGCGGCAGTTCGCCCCGCTCGCTTCGCCGTCCGTGCGAGAGGACCGGCCGAAGCTCGATGCGGCGCGGGCGCCAAACGGCGTGTGTCCGGTCCCCCGGCTGGCGAGGATCGAACGGAATCCCGATTCCCGCTGCGATTGCTCTCACGGGTGATCCTGGAGCGGGCCGATTTTCGGGGTTGTGCCGCGTGACAATATCGCGGTGCGAGGAAGTGGAACCAATCCCCAGTTTCTGATTTCACCAGGCAGCATTGGCGGCGCGCTGTCCCCGGGGTTCCCGGGAGCCGGCCCGGTGCGGCTCAGGCCGCTTTTCGACCCGGCGAGCAGGGCTTGTGATCGTAATGGGCGAAGAGCCGGGTCTCGTACTCCCGGGTGATGGGAGTGGAGTGGTCGTACTCCGGCGCTTTCCGGATCGCCTCTCGAGGTAGCTGCAGATGCACACGCGATCGGGCCCAGTCGATTTCCGCCGCCCAGGCGGGCGGCACCAGGACATGCTTGCCGGGCCACCAGTTCACGGTATCCACCACCAGGTATTCCACCACCCAGTCCTCGTCGTTCAAAATGAAATCCTCCACGTGCCCGATCTCGCCATCCAACGCGTGAATGCGGTAGCCCAGCACCGTCCGCGCGCTGCGCAGGTGCGGATCTCCCTCTTCCGGACGGCTGAAATCCGGCTCTTGCGGCGGGCGCGGCTCTTGAGCCGCAAAGGTTCCGCCGGGTCTTGGCCGGGGCCCCCACATGGCGGAGCCCTGCCAATAAAATGGGTAATTGTAGTATTTGAAAAAGTCGGCTTCGAATTGGCGCGAGACCGGTTTGTCCTGGTCAATCGAAGGACTCTTCTCGATCTGCTCCCGCGTGAGGCTCACGTCCACGATCTTATCATGATCGCGGAAACCGAGAACCGCGTGCGGCGAGATAAGCACCTGGCGCCAGGCCAGCCACTGGCCGGTATCCGCCACCAGATAGCGCGCCACCCAGCTTTGGTCGTCGAAATAGAAATCCCGCGTCCGACCAATTTCGCCGTCGCGCGCGCCGAGGGTGTAACCTTTTATTTCGCTCGTCCTTCTCAACATGCTCGTTTCTCCTTTCCAACCAGCGTTTTTCGGTGTCTGCCAGGTAAAACTTCCTTCAGCAACGCGGTTTGCGCAAGTAGGCCGCGGAAGTCATGTCCAGCGGATCACCGCCTTCGGCAGGCGTCTTCAGCGTTCCTCTCGGAACCTCCCCGAGGCCGGGATCGTTCACACAGAGATCGCCGCCTTAATGCCTGGATGGGGGTCGTAGCCCGAGAGGGTGAAATCCTCGAACTGGAAATCGCTAATGCTTCGCACCGCCGGGTTCAGGGTCATCTGCGGCAGCGGCCGCGGAGTGCGGCTCAGTTGGAGCTTCGCTTGCTCCAAGTGGTTGCGGTAGAGGTGCAGATCCCCGAAGGTGTGGACGAATTCGCCCGGTTGCATTTCGCACACCTGGGCTACCATCAGGGTCAGGAGGGCGTAAGAGGCGATGTTGAAGGGCACCCCGAGGAAAAGGTCGGCGCTGCGCTGATAGAGTTGGCAGCTTAACTGGCCATCGATCGCGAAAAACTGGAACAGGGCATGGCAGGGCGCGAGGGCCATGCGATCCAGTTCTCCCGGGTTCCAGGCGCTGACCACCAGTCGCCGGCTGTCCGGAGTTTTTTTGATTTCCTCGATGACACGGTCGAGCTGATTGATCGATTGCCCCTCAGGCCCGCGCCAGTCGCGCCATTGTGCTCCGTAAATCCGGCCCAGGTCGCCGTTCTCATCCGCCCATTCATCCCAGATAGACACCCCATGCTCGCGCAAATACGCGATGTTGGTGTCGCCCCGCAGGAACCAGAGCAACTCGTAAATAATGGATTTGAGGTGCAGCCTTTTGGTGGTGAGCAACGGGAATCCTGCCGTGAGACGAAAGCGGGTTTGCGCGCCGAACAAGGAAAGGGTTCCCGTGCCGGTGCGATCGGATTTCGGCCTGCCTTGCTCCAGAACCAGCCGGAGCAGATCTTGATATTGTGTCATGCGGGGAAGGGAATGTGGGTTAGGCCGGCGCCGTTTCGCTCCGCGAACGCGCGGAGGAGTCCGTGGACGGCGGTTGACCGGTGCGAATCACCACCATGTTCCATTCTTTGGCGATGCCGTCGAGAAAAACCATGATCATGCTTTGCAGATTGCGCTGATCCCGCCTTAAAATCCACGCGAATAGCGGCAACGAGAGTAATAAAAGCCCAACCCAGGGGAGCGCCGCGCCAGTGAAACCAAGGATCAGCAGATTGATGCCGGCGAGAATCCCGAAAGCCGCCCGGGCCGGGAGCGACCAGCGCGGGCGCAGGCGGCACCGCAGCATTTGCGCCTGGTTTGGGTGATCTTCCAGCACGGTGGTCACCTGCAAATGTGACCAGCGGCTGCCAAAGATCTCAAAATCGAAATCGCGCCACCCGGGGTCCACCTTGTGCGCCCAACCTTGCACGTCCAGCCGCCGCAGAATCTCGAGGACATAGGAGTAGCGGTCAATTCTCCGCGGCGTCCAATAGCAGACTTCGGAAAGGCTTTTCCCGCTGTTGCGCATCGCGATCGATTCCAGGCTCGGCTGAGCCGCGGCCGGGGGCCGCAATCGCAGCCGGCCCTGGTAGCGCGCCCAACCGCGCACCAGCGGTTGGATCAGAAACATTCCCGCGACCAGTGGGCGCGACCACCAGTGGGTTTTGTTTCGCGGCAGGCGCGCCTGGGCAGCGGCGGCTGCGCACACCCCCAGCGAGGTCAGCAAGCTGGCGGTGGCCAGCGGCAGCAGGGGACGAAATACCGCCGAGAGGATCCATAACGGCAAGGTGAGGAACAAATGAAATTCGAGCGTGGTGCAGAGCATCAGACCTCCGGCGGGAGCCATCGCGTAAATGAATTGGTGGCCCGCGCTGCCGAAAAACCCCCGGTAAATAATCGGGGGCCGGATTACTCCTCCGACGCCCCCGGGGGCGTAAATTCTGCCACGCCAGACGCCGCCGCCGAAAGCGTTGAAGTACTCCGGGTGCTTGCGCACCAGCAGGGCCTCGGCCTCCCCATAGCCGTGCTGCTGCCTCAAATAGTCCCGCACCGTCGAGCGCCGGTAATGCCAGACAAAGGCCACCGGGCTGAACCCGATCTGGAATCCCGCCTGCTGCACGCGCCAGCAGAGATCGACATCATCACCGGCTTTCCGAAAGACCGGATCGAAGCCCCCGATTTCCACCAGCGCCCATTTGAAGAAACTCATGTTGCAACCGGGAATGTGTTCAGCCTGTTCATCCGTCAACATCACATGCGCCGGTCCGCCCGGCGAGGCCATCACAGCGGCGGCGACCGCGGAGTCTTCCGGCGGCAGGAGGTTGGGGCCGCCGACCCCGACAAAACCGCCTTCCATCAGTGCGGCGGCGGTGTAGTGCAACCAATCCGAATCCGCCCGGCAATCCGAGTCGGTGAACGCGATGATCTCCCCGCTGGCGGCGGCAATGCCGGCATTCCGAGCGGCGGAGAGGCCCAGGTTACGGGACTGTTTCAAGTAACGCACGCGGGGGAATTGCGCCGCGATTTCGCTCGAGTGATCCGTTGAGCCATCGTCCACCAGAATCACTTCGTAATCGGGGTAATTCTGGCGCAACAGCGATTCCAGGCAGGCCGTCAACGTCCTCGCGCCGTTATAGCTGGCGACGACCACAGAGATCCTGGGTGAACGTCGAAGCGGAAAATACGGCGCGGCGGCGAATTGCCGCTTCACCACCTCCGCCGAGGGTTTCGCCTGCCGCTCGCGTGTGGTGATTCCCATCTGCCAGTCCTCGACTGGTTTGCCATCCCGCCACCAGTCGTCCGTGAAACTGAAAACGATTGCCCCGGCCAGGCCGCCGCGAAAAGCCTCCTCGATTTGCCAGCCGAGCCACTGGCATTTTTTTTCCTCGCCTTCGCGGAGCGAGTCGATGCCGGTTTCGCCCAGCACCAGAGGCTTGGCGTCAGCCTGCATTTGCAGCCGTTTCAGATAGTTTCGAAACGCCGCGCGCTGGTGCAAATAGATGTTGAAGCAGAGGAAATCCGCATTTCCCGGGCGCAGGTATTCCGTGGGGGGGAAGTTGCTGTAGGCGCAGAGGCACTCCGGATCGACCTCCTTGGCTTTCCCGATCAAGCCGTCGATGAAAGCGGAGATCGCCCTGACCCCACTCCACCGGAGCACGTCCGGCGGGATTTCATTGGCGACGCTGTAAGCGAACACCGCCGGGTGGCGCGCGGTGGCAGCCACCGTGCGCTGGATCGCCTCGCGTGCCAACCGCTCTTGCCGCGGGTTGCCGAGAACGCACAGATGTTTGTTCCAGGGGATATCGATGAACAACTTCAGGCCGTGTCCGCTCGCGAGATCGAGGATCGCCCGCGGGGGCGCGTCATAGATGCGGGCGACGTTGGCACCCAGTCGCCGCAGGTGGGCGAAATCGGCAGAGGTTTGCTCCTCCGAGGCAAAAGGCAGCCCCGCGGAATTGGGGGCGAAGGGCCCGTAGCTGAGCCCCTTCACGAAAAACTTTTCGCCCCCAAGCCGGAAGAACTTGCCATCCACGGTTACCCGTGGGCCGCCCGTGCCTGGAAATGCCATTTATTTTGGACGCATGCCGAAGTTGATTTAATCATGCGCTGGCCGGATTGGCAAAGTCGGGAAGGGCGTCTGTCGCGGCCGCGGAAATCGCGTGAAATCGCGCTCAACTCTTGACCCCCATGGCCCCGGCCTTTTAGTTTCCCGACGCGGGCACGCGACAGCACCGCGTTGCCTACCGATATGCAACGCCGAATTTTTTTAAAAACCTTGGGGATTGCCGCTGTGACGCCGTGCGCGGGAGTCCGCGCCTGGGGCGCGACAGGGGCAGCCCGGCAGTCGCGCCAGACGCACACGATTTTATCCTGCAACATACGGGTGTCGCTTCCGGAGGACGAGGCCGCGGGACATGGCTGGACGGCCCGGCGGGATTTATGTCTCGAGGTGATCCGCAGGCGCAAGCCCGACCTTTTCTGCTGCCAGGAGGTGCTGCGCGAGCAAATGCTCGATCTGGAGCGGGCTTTTCCCGAGTTTGCCGGTTTTGGGTTCGAGGGGCCGGAGATGGACGCCCGGCTCGAGGGCTATCAAGGCATCGCCAAGAACCCGGTCTTTTTCTCGCGCGATCGCTATGAAATGGTTTCGGCGGGAGAGTTCTGGCTATCGGAAACCCCGCATTTGCCGGGTACGCTCTCCTGGGATTCAGCCCGCGCGCGCCATGTGAATTGGGTGCGGTTGCGGGAACGGGCCTCCCGGCGGCAGTTTCGGGTGCTGAACACCCACCTCGACCACAAGAGCCAGCCCGCGCGCGCGCGGCAAATCCAGATGATCCTGGACGAAGCCGCGCTCTATGCCCCGGATTTTCCGCAATTGTTGGCCGGGGATTTCAATTCGGGCGCGGTCAATCCGGTGATTCAATCCGTGTTGGAAGCCGGTTGGACCGACACCCACGAGGCCGCGCCTGGCGCGCGCGATGACGGAAACACCGTCCACAATTTTCTCGGCGAGAATTACCTTCCCAAGAGCGAGGCTGCGCGCCGCCGTGGTCCCATCGACTTTATCTTCGCCCGCGGCCCGGTTGCGACGCAAGCGTGGCAAATCATCCGCGATTCCCGGGACGGCCGCTATCCGAGCGATCATTATTTTATCGCGGCCGAAGTGGAGTTCAAAGCGCCGCCAGCCGGCCCTGACCCCGGGCGTAAATGATCGTGACCCAAATCCGCACGTAAGGATGGCTCAAAGCTGAGACTGGTTGACCAGTCTTGCACCTTCACATTCCGTGCCAATC
>JBDHQH010000030.1:0-32853 GCA_039806935.1 Verrucomicrobiota bacterium | reverse complement strand
ACGGTGACGGCCACGGCCACGCAGGGCAACTCCACTGAGAGCACGACGGGCGAGCTCCTGGCGCCCCCCGCCGCCCAGAGCTTCCAATACGACGCGGACGGCAACCTCACCAATGACGGCGTGTGGGTGTACCTTTGGGACGGCGAGAACCGGCTTATCCAAATGGCCAATACGCTGTCGGTGCCGCAAGCCGGGCGCAAGAAGCTCGAGTTCACCTACGACTTCCTGGGGCGCAGGACCACCAAAACGGTCTATCCGTGGTCCGGCGGCGGTTATGCCGCCGCCCCGGCCACGGCGCAGGTGTTCGTTTATGATCTGCCGGATGGCGGCTCGGGCGGCTGGAATCCGCTGTTGGTTCTCGACCCGCAACTCTCCGTCCAGAACCAATTCCTGTGGGGCCAGGACTTGAGCGGAACGCTGGCTGGCGCGGGAGGGGTGGGCGGCTTGCTCGCCCTGATCGAGAGCGGCCACCCCCATTTCGCCGCCTACGACGGCAACGGCAACGTCACCGGCCTGGTCAAATCCGACAAGTCCACCAGCGCTCGCTACGACTACTCGCCCTTCGGCGAGACTCTGCGAGCGACCGGGCCAATGGCGCTCCTGAACCCGCTCCGGTTCTCGACGAAGTTCGAAGATGAAGAAACCGGGCTCACGTTTTTTGGATTTCGGTACTACAGCGCAAGGCTGGGGCGATGGGCGAGCCGCGACCCTGCCGGCGAGAACGGAGGACGTAACCTTATGGCGTTTGTCCTCAACAACCCGCCCCAAAATGCCGATCCGAACGGCAGGGTGGTCATTACTCTCGCTGTTGGACCAAGCGCGGCGAAAGGCGATTGGGCGACCGACACCCGCTTGGGAAACCTGTTCCCCGAGACATTCCGGCGAATTGAAGCGGACATGGAGATAGCGGGGTACAGTGCCAAATACGCCAGGGGGCTCGAATGGGGCAGCCATGCGGAAATAGCTGCACAGCGGGCGGAACTGGCTAAGGCACGCGTGCTGGAAGCTTCCGATAGAGCCTTGCTCGGGCTTGCGGTTGCGGAGCATGTAATCGAGGCAGTTCTGTGGGCAAACAGCCAGAAGCCAGTCGAGTTCATGGAAAATGCCAATGACTATTATAGACACACTCTGTCTGGCGAGGCGGCGTGGGCCGATCTTGACGCGATAAGCATGGCGGTCAACCTGATGGAATTGACTCAAAGGTACGAATCGGTGTATGTTGTGTTAGATATTCTTCTCCAGTGATGCACACAAACCCGCGGTTTATCAGGCACGATTTCGGCGCGGCGGAACCCTCTGGCAAGCGCTTGGCGGCGGGTTTGCTGCTGCGGGCGGCACAACGCTTGGCTCTGGGCGTGCTTGGGCTCGCGATTGGCTCACTGGTGTTATACGTGACCTTCTACGTCGCGTATGGCATTATTTGGTTTGGTTATAACTACGGGGTTTCCGCAGTGTCCGAGTTGCTTTTCTCCAAACCCCTGAGGCTCGCGCACGGGCTCATTCTCCTCACCTGTTGGATATTTATTGCTCTTCTTTTTGTGGAGAATCAGTGGGTGCATAGGAGCCATTTCACAAGTCCGAGGCGGCCATCTGGCTTTTGTGCGTTCATTTGGTATGCGGGAGCCGCCGCCGCCGCCGCCTCGCTCCTCATGAATGCATCCGCTTCAGCACACGCAATCACGAATATCCTCCTGCTGGGGCCTCGCTTGGTAACATGGTCGCTGGGAGCAGTTTGGGATTCGTTTGGATTGCTTCGCGGGTATTTGTTCCACCAAACCCGCCGACGGCCTGCCGCGCCGGCGCAAGAGCCGCAGTTCAGGCCAGCGGCGGATTCGTGGGTGGCGCCCAGCCAAGAGGAGCTGACGTGCTATGCCGCCTTGGGCATTACACCACCTACAAGTCTTGAAGAGATCAAGACGGCTTACCGTAGGACGATAAAGCTTTGGCATCCTGACAGGCACCGCGGGCGGTCGGAAGCGTTCCGGCAAGCCGCGGAGGAAAAGGCGAAAGCGGTCAATACAGCCTACGCGTTCCTGTTAGATATAGATAGTCGGCGCGCGGAGAGACTTCATGAGACGGACGCTGCCGAGGGTAATCCGTGAACGGCGCTTCTCTTTGTCGGGTCTGTAGCAGAATTTGTGGGTAAATCCATGTGGAATATAGCGGCCAGACGGCCGAATGGAGGATCACTGTCATCCCATTAAAACATGTTGAAGGTCAACTGGTTGCGTAAATCATAGGTTTCATCTTGCGATGGGGTTTGCGCAACCAATTCCGCCAGAGGCACTTGCTCAAACACGTTCACGCTCAAAATTTGCAGAATTTGCGACAGGCTAAGTGTTACGAACTTTTTTGCCGTCATAGCATTGGCCAAATTGGCGGCATAGAAACGTGGGTTTGGAAGGACGGCCAATCCACGGGAACCCTCATCTCGCTCTCAGAAATCTCCACCGACGGCCTGCGCTCCTGGACCACGAACTTTGCGGGCCCCGCGAGCCTCCTCCTCACCCGCACTGCCAGCTCGCGCGGCCTCTCCCGCTCGCTCACCAACTTTGCCGCCGACGGCTCCTACAGCGTCACCGCCTTCGCCAACGGCCGAGTTGTGACCGTCACGCGCTATGACAGCGGCGACAGCCAGCTCTCGCGGACAACCTCAGGATACGACCTCTTCGGACGCCTGAGTTCCAGCACCGACGCCCGAAACGGCGCCGCGATTTTCACCTACAATGACGCCGACCTGGTGGCCAGCGCCACCACGCCCGCTCCCGGCACCGGCCAGTCCGCCCAAACCACCCGGACCCACTACAACCAAATGCTGCAGGCCACCAACATCGTCCAGCCCGACGGCGCCAGCGTGACCAACGAATATTTCGCCACCGGCCGGCTCAAAAAGACCAGCGGCTCGCGCACGTATCCGGTTGAATACACCTATGACTACGCCGGCCGGATGCTCACGATGACAACCTGGCGCAATGCCTCCTCGCCCTCCTCGGCGGCCACCACCCGCTGGAACTACGGCGCAAGTTCAGGTTTGCTCGCCTCCAAGGACTACCCGGACCCGGAGACCGGGAGGTCGAAAAAACGTGGCGAGGTCAGCGGCGCGCGCCGCCATCTCGTACGCGCGCCGAACGATGAAATGGCGCCGCTCTCGCGGCCGTCCGGGGCGCTGGCCGCTCACCTTTCCGCCGGGATCAGCACCCGATTATACACCTCGCGAATACTGGCCCGCCAATCAGCCAGAGCGGCGCGAAAGGCTTCCGGGGCGGCGAAACCGCAACGCACGGACACCCGGTAAAACGGAGCCGGATCGGCGGGCAGCACACTCTCCCCCTCGTAGCTCCAGCGGCGCAGGATCCCCTCGATACGCCGCAGCCGCCGATAGTTGTCGATAAGTTCCGCCCCGCCCGGCAGCGCCGTCTGTTCCGCGCGTTGCAACGCCCGCAGCGTGTTGGGTTCGCGCCAGCCGTGCTTCATGCTCATGACTTGCGCCACAAATTCGGCGTCCATCAAACCGCCCGCGCCGGTTTTGATCGCCAGATCCTCCCGCCCCGCCGGCGTTCGCTCCCGCTGGATTCGCATTCGCATAGCGTGGATAGCGGCAGGCCAGCCGACTCCGAACTTCTCCGCCAGTCCTCCGCGCCGCGAAAAATCCGCCAGTTCGCCAGCCAACACCTCAAACTCTGCCCCCACGTTCGGGTCACCGGCTACGGCTCGAGCCCGCGTGAGCGACTGGATCTCCCATAACTGGGCCCGCTGATGATAGTATTCCTCGAAGGCTTTCAACGAATTCACCAATCGCCCATCCTCGCCATCGGGGCGCAGCCGGGCGTCGGTCTGGAACAACAGGCCCTGCGCCGTCCGGCCCGAGAGGAGGTCCATCACCTCAATGGCCAGCTTGGAAAGCCGATCAAAATTCCGCGCCGAATTGGGCGCGACGAAAAGGAGGTCCAGGTCGGAGCCGTAGTCGATCTCGGCTCCGCCCAGCTTGCCCAGCCCGATGATCGCGAAGGGCGATGCCTTCAGCCGGTGCCGGCGAACCACCACCTCCACGGCATACCGCAAGCAGGCGTCCGCCAGCGCGGAGAACTCCTCCAGGTACTGCTCGAAATCCGCCAGACCCAGGATGTCCCGGAGGCCAATGCGCATCAACTCCGCCTGATGATATTGCCGCAGCCAGAGATGCTGGTCCGCGTCCCCGATCCCGTGCCTCAAATCCCGGAGGGTTTCCCCGCTCGCCTTGCGTTGGCGCAGCCGTCCGCTGATCACCAATTCGTCCACCAAATCCGGATCGCGAATCGCCAACTCGGCCAAAAATTCCGAACGGTCAAACAGCAGCGCCAGCAGCTCGAAAATATCCGGGTTCCGGTTCCACAACTCAAAGAGAGTGCCGCGGGCGCCGTATCCGCCGATGAAACTCTCAAGACGTGTCAGAACACGGTCGGGATCTGAAAGTGGAGCTCGAACACCAGCCTCGCGCCAAGCGGCGTCGGCGCCGCGCGAGGGAACCCGCGGCGCGACCCGGCCGGGTCCGGGGCAGAGGGCCAACAATCGCGGAATGAGCTGCCGCGCCAGATTGCTCGTGCGCGCGGAAACATGCACAAACCCCGGACCTTCGACAAACTCCCGAAACAATTGCAGCCCCTTCTCGACATCACGAAACCGGTGTTCCGTCAGCAATCGCCGCCACTCGTCCTCGAAGCCCTCGAAAACCGGAGGGAACCCCGGATCTTTTCCGGTCCCCGGGGTGTCGGCCTTTAACCTTCGCTCAAAGATCCGGCGGACGCCCTTCATGCGCGCCTCGCGGGCTGCCTCGAATTCTTCAGCGGTGCCGCAGTCCATTAATCGGGCCAGCCGCTGGCGCGCCTCCGGCGCTTCGGGAATGGTGTGGGTCTGGCGTCCGTCCTCCATTTGCAAGCGGTGCTCGACCTCGCGCAGCCATTGGTAGGCCTCGCCGAGCATCACCGCATCCTCGGCTGGCAGCAGCTCATATTGAACCAGCTTTTGCAGGCAGTCCAGAGTCTGCGGCGCCTGGAGAAATGGCTGGCGGCCCGCATGCAGCAATTGCTGCGACTGGACGATGAACTCAATCTCCCGAATGCCTCCGCGCCCGAGCTTGACGTTGCGGTCCAGTTCCCCGGTCTTGACAACTTCGCGATCGATCCGATCCTTCATCGCGGCCACTTCCGCCAACACATTCGGATTGATCGAGCGCGGAAATCGAAAAGGCTGCGCCATTTCGAGAAACTCCCCAACCAGCGCCCGGTCGCCGGCCACGCCTCGCGCTTTGATCAACATCATCCGCTCCCAGGTCTGGCCCCACTGCGCGTAGTAATTCTCGTAGCTGGCCAGCGAGCGGCTCAGCGGCCCCCCATTCCCCTCGGGGCGCAGGCGCATGTCAATCCGATACAGGAACCCTTCGGGCGCCCGGCGGGTGACCTCGGAGATAAACGCCTCGGCCAGGCGCTGGAAAAACTGGTGATTGCTCATGACCGGCCGCGGGGATTTGCCCTGGCCGGGAGCTCCTCTAAAAACATCCCCTTCCTCGTTGTAGGCGAACAGGAGATCCACATCCGAGCTGTAGTTGAGTTCCCGGCCGCCGAGCTTGCCCAGGGCAATCACGCAACCCTCCGTCGGCTGCCAGCGTCCGGAGGGGCCTTGATGCCAGGGCCGGCCCGCTCTTTCCGCGAGTTGCTGGAAGCAAAGTCTCCACGCCGCCTCGAGGCACACCTCCGCCAGATCCGACAGTTCCTGGACGATCTCGGGCAGCGCGCCCAAACGCGCCAGATCCCGGATGGCGATCCGCAACAAATGAAATCGCCGAAAACCTCGGATGGTCTTCAACTCCTGGCCGTCCCGGTCGAACCGCGCCTCAAGCTCGCTCTCCAGGCTTGCTTTTTCTCGCCGCGAGTTCCGTGTTTCATCGGCGAACACCGCCAGCAATTCGGGGGTGTTGAGAATCTCCTCGGCCTGCGCTTGCGAGCCACTCGCCAGCGCCGCCAGGCAGCGCGCCTGCTCCGGAGTAAATCTCGCCAGGCTCGCCGCTTCAGCCACCCCCGCCAGCGCCCCGAGGAAGCGCTGAACCCGCTCGGGATCCGCCGCCTGCCGGGCGGCCCTGGCCAGCACTGTGTTCATGGATTCAGCTCGATCCGCTCCAGCACCACCTCCGTGGAGACCCGCGCCTGGCCGGATTTCAACGGCGTGAACAGCCCCCTCCAGAAACCGGCGCCGTACAGCACATGCGTCAGCACCACGAGCAGCGTCGCGCAAATGCCTTTGATCACGCCGCCGGCCTGGATCAGCGCGCCGCCCTGCGCCAGCAACGCCAGCCCATAAGGGATGAGTGGCCAGAGGAGCCAGCGTCCAACCCAGGGCGTCAGCATTAGGGAGAGCAGATATAAACAAAAGAGCGGCGGGACAAAATTCAAGGCGGAGCCAAAGGTTGGGTGCAGCCGGAATTGCTCCGCCCGGCCGCGCCCATAGGTCATCAACATTTTGGCAAAAGCTCCAAGATTGGGCCGGGGCCGGCGATAAATAAAAAATTCAGGGTCGTATAGCAGCTTTCCACCGCGCTTTTGCAATTCATCCATTAGCGCGTTCTCCTCATTCGGATACAGCGCCTCGTTGAACCCGCCCAGCTCCTGGATCGACGCCCGGCGCGCGAGCAGATTGCAGAGAATCAATTCTTTCTCGCTGCTCTCGCGCCGCGCGCCCACGGAGGCGTAACGCGCGCGGCTCGGGCCAAAAGCCAGCCACGCGCCCAGGACCAGCCCAAACAATCGTTCAATCCAGGGCGCGTCTGCCGGGCACAGGCCCGGACCGCCGACCATCCCCACGGCAGAGTCACGAAAGCCTTCGACGCCGCGCCGCAACCCGGCGGGAGGCGCCATCGAATCATCATCTAAGAAATAAACTAACTCGCCGCGCGCGATCCGCAACGCAGCGTTGCGCTGCACCGAAGGTTGTCGGCCTCGAGCTACCAAAACCTCCAGTTGGCTGGAGGGATAATCGAATCGACGCGCCGCATCGGCCGCTTTGACCCGGGATTCTCCAGGACGCGCGGGGATAATGACGGTAACGCTCGGGACCGGCTCAGCCACCGCAAAAAAGTAGAGGCGTGGCGAAAAAGGTCAATGCCCGACCCGGCCGCGAGTCGCTTCCATCACCTCCTCCGCCGGAGAAGCTTGACCTGGGTCAAGGCTGGCGGGCGCCGGACGTGCCAACCTGTGATCATCAAATGGCAAAGACGGTGTAGTGAGAACGAGTCGCAAGACGCAGTCTGCTGGCCAGCGGTATGAACTCTGGATTTGAATCTGTCGATCGGCAAAACGCTCCGTGTGAAGTCTGTCCTTTGAACCGGGTGCGCGCCGGCGTGGCGGTGCGGATCCGGCGGTTGTGCGCCAGCCCCGAAACGCAAAATCGACTCCGCGAGCTCGGCTTTTGCGAAGACCAGATCATCCGCTTGCTCACCAGCCGCACTAATTTCATTTGCCTGGTGTGCAACGCCCGCCTCGCCATAAGCGAACAATTGGCGAGGCTGATCATGGTCGAGCCGGTGCCTGCCCGCGCCCCCAGGCCGCAACGCTGAACCCGGAATCCGCGGCCCACAGCTCAGCCTTCTCCCACCACGGACGAGAAGCCCAGGCCAAAAAAGCAATCGCGGAGGTGGCGATTCGCCTCCCTCCGCGACTCGAGAATAGATTGTGTCGCCGGCTCCGCTCAACGATGGCGGCGAACAAACAGCAGCACCCCCAGTCCGCCCAGCAAACTCAGCGCCAGCATCGAAGGCTCCGGAACCTGGGTCACCGTGAGATTATCAAAAATCGCGGTGATCAGAAAATCGTTGGGATCCGCTGAAGAAGTGGCATTTATATCAAACATGCCGAGGAAGAGATTGTTGCCTCCCAAGGTGAGACCGGTCACATCTGCGGTGGCGATCAAGCTGCCGTCGATTGACCAGGTGACGATATTTCCAGCTTTGGAAATCGTCACATCACACCATCTAAACCCGACGGCCCCGGCGGGAGTCGTTCCGGTCTGGCCCGGGTAAAGGCTCACTTGCGCGGCGGGCGCCGACACGCCGGGAAACAAGGCGGTGTAGTACGGGTCTGAATTAGCCTGTGAACCGGCGGCATAGGTGGCGGAGGCGGTATCATGCACTCCCTTCTTGTAAGCTCGATAATCCTGAGTCGATCCACCATCCCCCGTGGCTGCGAACATCACCCCGCTGCCGGCGCCTGCCCACTCCACAGCCGATCCGTTGACGCCCCATCCAAAGCTGCCGGCCTGTGTCGAGCCACTACCGCCGGTTCCCAGCGGCCCGTTATAATTCAACCACATGTCAAACTGAATCTTAAAGTCTCCGGTGAAACTCTGCCCGTTGGGAGTAGCGGAGATGCCCTGAAATACGCCCGCACTCTGGTTGACCAGAAATCCGAGCCCGATGGTCGAGCCACCCGTCGAATGCGGCGCCGACGGAATTCCAATCGTGCCATAATCGAACGCAAAATTCGCCACGGCATCCGCGGCCGATAGCTTGGCCGTCCACGAGGAGCCGCTGGTGCCGGCGTCGAAGTTGTCCGAAAAGAGGATTTGTCCGTGCGAGGCGCTTAAGCCAACGAGCGAGGCGAGGCAAAAACCAAACGTTAGTTTCATAAGGTGCCTAATGTTTATCAGAACAAAATCTGGATGACAAGAGGAAATGCAAAAAAATTTCCGGCCGGTTTTGCGAGCCCCAGATTCACATTTCTCGGATCGTTTTTGAGGGAATCACTCGAGGGGGATTCAGCGCGGAACGATCGTCGCAGCGGGCGATGGCCCGCCGTCGCGCCGCTTCCACCTGCTCGGGGCCGGTTACCGTCATGCCAAGGTCCTGAAGCAATCCGTTGCTGACGGAATAAATCCAGCCGGTTACGCAGAGCGGCTGACCGCGCCGCCAGGCGGTCTGCGCGCATTCGGTTTGGCAAACATGAAGGGTTTGCTCGATCACATTAAGCTCGCAGAGCGCGTCGGCGGGCGCGGGGTTAGCCGCGAGCCGGCCCGCATGCTGCTTGCGCACCTGATCCACTCGCCGCAGCCATTGGCCCACCAGCCCGGATTTTTGGCCCTCGAGCACCGCCTTGATGCCGCCGCACCCATAATGACCGCAAACAATCACATGTCCCACTTTGAGCACATCCACCGCAAACTCGAGCACGGACAGCCCGTTCAAATCGTCCGGCGCGACCACGTTGGCCACATTGCGGTGGACAAACATCTCACCCGGCATCAGCCCCACAATTTGGTTTGCCGGCACACGACTATCCGAGCAGCCGATCCAAAAGTAAGGGGGCGACTGCTGATGCGTGAGCTTCTCAAAAAAATCCGGCACCTCCGCGCTGACACTCGCGGCCCAGGCGCGGTTGTTCCCGATTAGAGTCTGGAGAGTTTTCATAAGCAAAAATTCCGTGCCCGGGTCGGCAATCGTCTGGGAGATTCCGGCCAAGCCCTGAGGCGAATCCGCCGGGTTTGCCGGCAGTGGCGCCCTCGCCGGAAACCCGCGACCTTGTAAACAAATCCACGGGCGGCAGACGGTATGGGGAAACAACGGCGACGGCAATGCAAATCGCCTTTCAACCCGTTCGGAATCCGCTTCCCGGCTTGGATTCGCTTTGGCTTTGCTCCGGCGGCAGGGAGCGTATGCTGGGCGCATGAAGATCTTTGGTTTCCTTTTGGTGGCGTTGGTTTGTGGGCGCTCGGCCGATGGCGCCCCGCCTTCGGGCAAGGCGGAAAATAGTTTAGAGGCCCGGGAGCGAGGAGAGGGCTGGACGATGCTTTTTGACGGCAACACAACCGCCGGCTGGCATTCGTTCCGGAAGAGCTCCTTTCCGGCCCAGGGTTGGAAGGTTACGAACGGCTGGTTGTACTGCTCCGGCTCGGGCGGAGATATTGTCTCGAGCAATCTCTACGACCGGTTCGAGTTGCGCTGGGAATGGAGACTTGCGCCCGGCGGCAATAGCGGGGTCAAGTATTTCGTGACCGATGACCGCCCTACCGCGCTCGGGCACGAGTATCAACTGCTCGATGATGCCGCGCATCCGGACGCGAAACTGGCCGGCGGCAAACGGGTGACGGCCGCCTTCTATGACGTGCAGGCGCCTTCCGCCAGCCTTCCCGTCAAGCGCATGGGGGAGATCAACGAATCACGCGTCCTGGTGCGGGGAAACCATGTCGAACATTGGTTGAACGGCGTCAAAGCCCTCGAGTACGATTGCGGCAGCCCGGAAATAAAGGCTGCCATCTCCCAGAGTAAATTCAAGACCACGCCGGGCTTCGGCCTGCCCACCCGCGGGCACATCTTGTTACAAGCCCACCGCAGCGAAGTTTGGTTCCGCAATATCAAAATCCGCGAGCTTCCGAAGTAAGCCCGAGGAGGCGTGACGGCCCGGTCCGTTCACCGCCCCCAAGCCTCAAATTTCACGAAGGCGATTTTTCGCTCTTTACCGATTCCTCCATTTGGCGGGCCAAACGCTCATGTTCTTGCAATACGGGAAGGTTTTTTTGCGCAAAAGCCCGTAGTTGCGGGTCGGAGACGTTTTGCGCCGCTTTCTCGTATTCTTTTATGTCCTTTTTGTGATCCTTGACCATGTGCTTGGCATATTCTTTGTCAAATTTCACTCCGCCGGCCTTCTCCAATCGATTCGCCTGCGAATTCTCGTGATGAGACATTTCCGGGGGAAGCGCCGCGCCCTTTTGCGCGGCAATTTGCCGCAGTTCCTGGTCGGCTTGCGAATGCGCCTGAACCATGCGCTCGCCGAACTGTTTCACCACTTCGCTCCGGCCTTTCTCGCTCGCCAACTTGCCCAAGCGGACCTCCAGCATGCCTCCTTCGGCGGCTTCCTTGAGGAACTTGTAATCCTTCTCGGTGAATTGCCCGCGTTGGTCTCCCTGACGGTCCTGGGCCGCTCGCACCCCCGAGGCGCATAAAGCCAACCCCAAAACCGTGATCGTGATCGATTTGCTGATGTTTGCAGTTCTCATAACGTTTTGTTGCGTATTCCTCGATGGCTCTTTGAATTTTCCTCCTGCATGAACTTGGGTCTGGCTGGCAAGGCGTGACAACGGGGAAAACGCCCCGGACCAGGCGGGCCGGAATGCGTATCCGGCGGACGTTGATTTGCGGCTTGCCTGTGCCAGGTTTCAGTATGAAGAAACGGCCCCACCCACACACGTGCCGCCGGCCTCGCTCGAAGGCCAGTACCCCAGAGGTGCTGGGCAAACGAAAACGCCACTCCGCGGTGGTGCCGCCTAAGTGGCGCGAATATTACGATCACCTCGTGGATTTGCGCGATGCGTTCTTGCGCCGGCAGGGCGATCTTTCCCGAGACGCGGCGGAGAGGACTCCCGGTTTCAGCACACACATGGCAGATGCCGGCACTGACACTTACGATCGTGATCTGGCTTTGGGAATGCTCTCGGCGGACCAGGATGCGTTGTACCAAATCGAGCAAGCCCTGGACCGGATACAAAATGACACCTACGGTATTTGTGAATTGACAGGGAAGCCCATTCCACCAGGCCGTCTGGCGGCGGTGCCGTGGACGCGCTTCAGCGCGGAAGCGGAAAAACAACTCGAACAACAAGGTTTCCGCAAGCGCACCCGGCTGGGGCCAAGGGCGGCCGTGACGCAGGCCGAACCTGGCGAGACGATCCCCAAAGAAGACCCGGCCTGACTCTCTTGGGAGGCCAACTTCAGGCGTCTGCGTCCGGAAAAGTCCCCGCCCACCCAGTGTCTCCCCCGGGGTCACGTTCCAGAGTATCTCCGGATTGTCTGGAACCGGTTGGCGTGGCAAAAACCAGGCATGAAGAAAATCTATTCTTTGAGCATAGCGCTGGTTTTGGCCGGGACCGGGAGCCTGCTGGCCAACCAGGTTACCTTCACCGGTGGCGGCGGCTACGGTCCCTATCAAACCGGCTCTGGTGGTGAATTCACGCTGCGGCCAGACCAGCAGTTGAGCTGGGTGCTGGACTTCTACAGTCCCCTGGCGCGGGATGTGGGCGGCCTGCAGGGGACATTCCAGTCCTTCTGTGTTCAAAAAACCGAACACATCTGGCCAAACGCAACCTACGACGCGGTAATCAACAATCAAACCCGTTTTGAGGATGTCCCTCTGACCCAGGGCGCCGCCTGGGTGTATTGGCAATTTGCCACGGGCAATCTGGCCGGCTATGACTACGCGACTCGAAGCACCGCTGGGGCTTTGCAAGACACGATCTGGTGGCTCATGGGAAATGGCGGCGTCCAGCCGATCAATATCTTCAGCACCGCGGTGCTGAGCCAGTTTGGCTCAAGCGGCGCCTTTACCCCAAATAACGAGCTCTACCCGGTGCGAATTCTCAACCTGTGGGAAGCCGGGCATATCGAGCAGGCGGGCTACCAACGACAGGATCAATTGGTGCTGGATCCACCCGTTCCGGACGCGGGCACAACTTTATCCCTGCTGGCCATCGGAGTGGGAGGGTTGGCGTTTGCTTCACGACGAGCGCGCGGTTTGGCCTGAGAATCCGCTCGGGAGGACATCGCGGCAAAGGTCGGCGCAGCGCCTTCGATTTCGGAGGCGTTGCGTTTTTCATCGTCCAACCGGCTTGGGACGCGTATGGTCATGGGCGAGCGGCGAGCCGGAAATGAGCGCTCCCCGCCAAAAGGCATGAAACCATCTTACCGTATCCACCCCTGCCCCGCCCCACGGGCACCGGTCAGCGGCTGGAACGATCCCTGTTGGGCCGCCGCCTCGGTCGCCGAAATCTTGCATTTCCTTCCCGAAAGCAGCCCGCACCGGCCTCCAACCCAGGTTCGCGTGCTGGCTGCCGCCACCGAATTGCGCGGAATTTTTCGCGTTGAGGACCAGTACGTGCGCTGCCAGCGCATCCGGTATTTCGAGGAGGTTTGGAAAGACAGTTGCGTCGAGTTCTTCGTTCAGCCGCAAGGTTTTCCGGGGTACTTCAACTTTGAATTCAATTGCGGCGGCGGCTGGCTCTGCAATTACATTACTGACGCGCGCCGGACCGAGACCGGCTTTGCCCAAGCGGAGCGCCTGCCCCTCGAATTGGCGGCAAAGATCTCGGTCCATCCGTCGCTGCCGGGCCGGACAGATCCTGAAATCAGCGAACCGCTCACGTGGTTCTTGTCCTTCCAAATCCCTTTTGCGGTGTTTGCCGCCTTTGGCGGTCCAGTCGAGCGGCGTCCCGGCGCCGTGTGGCGCGGCAATTTTTTCAAATGCGCCGAGGAAGTCTCGCACCCGCATTGGGCGGCCTGGTCACCGGTGGACGAGTTCAACTTCCACCTGCCGAGGTGTTTCGGTGAATTAGTATTCTGAACCGGCTCCTGGCCCGCACCCAGCCGAAGGCGGCTCGCCGGGTTAATGGAACAGCACGATCCGGTTGCTGTTGGTGCCTTTGGAATTGTTGTCGATCCCCCAGCAATTCGCGGTTTTGGTGAATTCCTGCTCGTTGATGAGCACCAGCACCGGGGTCAGGCCGGCTTCCACGCCGCAAGGCAGAACCGCCTCTTCCAATTTGGTTGCGCCACCGTGAACTTCCCCCACCTCGAAAGCGATGTGACCGCCCGGTTTCAGCACGCGGCGAAGTTCCCGAAAGACCTCGGTCATGGCCTCCCGCCAGCGCGCGAGATTGCTCGGCACGGTGAGTTTAACGGCGGCGGGATCGATGCCAAGAAACCAACAGCGCAGCCAGTTGTCCGTGGCGTACTGCACCACGTTCAGAAAGGGCGGCGAAGTCACGACGAGCTGCACGGTCCCGTCGGGGATTTGCGGCGTCCGGGCGGCCGGACAGGTCAACAACCGGCTGTGCGGAGCCACCCCGGCCAGAGTCGCCCGCGCACCTTCGTCCATTTCCGAAAGCAACTGCCGGCTCTTTTTTAAAATGATCCCCCGCACGTCTTTCGGTGGCGGTGTTTGCTTCCGTTTTTCGTTGATTTTGCGCTGCGACTGAACCGAGACCGCCTGATTGGGCGGCAGCGTGTACACCGAAAAGAAGCCGCTGGAATGGCCCGTCAACCGATTCAGCGACACGAGGGCGATCCATTCATCCACCGGGTCCAACTGCCCATTGCCTGGCCGATCGAGCAGGTGGCGTTTGAGTGAGGAAATCGCGCGCAGGGTCTCCGGGTGATAGAAGACGAGGAGGTCGGCGGGTTCGTCTGCGGGCGCGTCAAGCGGAATTTGCCGCAATCGGCGCTCGACCGTTTCCAGCGCGGGCGGGGCAAGCCGCGGCCGCGCGAAGGTGAGGCTGAGCGGATTGATGTCGTTGCCATACGGAATTCTGCCCAGCAACGCGGCTTCCAGAACGGTCGTGCCGCGTCCCATGAAGGGGTCGTACACCACCTCTCCGGGCGCGGTGAGCCGTTCAATGAAAAACCGGGGCACCTGCGGCTTAAAGCAGGCCCGGTAAGATACTTCGTGCAGCGAACTCGCCTGCCGCTGCCGGGCGGTCCAGAACTCATTGGTGAAAGTGGGCACTTCCCATGCCCGATTCCGGTCGTCCACAAAGGAGGTGACACCCCGCGCGGTTGCCGAACCGAATTCGCTGAACTCGGTCAATTCCTGTTCCAGTGACCGGGCGCGATCGGGCCGTAACGGCTGGGAGGCGGCCCATCCCAGCGGCAACTCCGGGAGGCCATCCCGCTGTCGTTTACCGGCGCGGATCCGTTTGGCGCTGATTGGTCGATTCATCGCAACGGCAGGAGTTAAGCAGACCGGACGAATGCCTCGCAAGCTCCCGATTGGCCAGATGGTGTTTTGGCTGGAACCGCACTTCCATGCTCTGCGCGAGCGTGAGCTCCGGCCAGGGGCCTCCGGGGAAGTACGGAACGCGACCGCGCGGTTGCCCCGGTTGAGCGGTCGCTTCGAAAAAGGAACGCTCTTGAGCATAGATGCAAAGTCATTTTGTATTTGCCGCGCCACGAAATCGGGAATTTCTCCGGCCGGGCCTAACTGCGTGAAAACGCCCGTACGAGTGAAGCTCTCTTCGCTAAATCTTTTCAGCCTCGCCCTCGGCGGCCTGTGCCTGCTTTCTGGACAAGCGTCAGCCCGCGCCGCTCAACTGACGCCGCGGCAGGGTTATTGGCATTCGACCACGTCCGACGCGCGAAACCGCCGGACCTGGGTCAAGCCGGCTCGATTCAAGGCCTTTGATTTGGACCGAAATCAGGTCCGCGCCGAGCTCAGACGAGCTCCCAAGGAAGGACGCACCCGTGTCGCGCAGTCGGATTTTGTGTTCGAGTTGCCGCTGCCGGATGGTTCTCTGGCGCGGTTCCGGTGCGTTGAATCGCCCATCATGGAGCCGGAATTGGCAGCCCAATTTCCTGAACTGACCACCTATGCGGGCCGGGGAATTGACGACCCCCGAGCCACCGTTCGCCTGGATCTCAGCCCCACGGGTTTGCATGCGCAAATCCTTTCTCCATCTGGCGCTGTCTATATCGATCCGCTCTATGTTGGCGAAGACACCACCCACGTTACCTATCGGAAAAGCGACTATTTGAAAGAGGCGGATGGTTTCCAATGCCTGGCGCGTGCTGGCGACGCCCCTTTGGCCTCCCCCGGCGTGTGGGGAGGCCAGCCTCCGGTGGCCGATGGAACGTTGCGCACCTATCGTCTGGCCTGCGCCGCCACCGGCGAATACACCGCTTTTTTTGGCGGCACCGTCGCGGCGGGAATGGCGGCGATCGTCACCGCGATCAATCGGGTGACGGGGGTGTACGAAGCCGAACTCGGTATTCGCCTGACGTTGGTCGCCAACAATCATCTGCTGGTATTCACGGATCCGACCACGGATCCGTATGACAACAACAATGGCGGCCTGATGTTGAGCCAGAATCAGGCCGCTCTCGATTCCATCATCGGCGCGGCCAACTATGACCTTGGCCATGTGTTCAGCACTGGCGGCGGAGGCATCGCCGCCCTCGGCGTGGTGGGGTTGAGCGGCGCCAAAGCCCGCGGCGTGACCGGCGCGGCGGCGCCGAAAGGAGATGCCTTCTGGATCGACTACGTCGCCCACGAAATGGGGCACCAATTCGGCGCGCATCACACTTTCAACAGTTCCCTGAGCTACTGTGGCGGCAATCGGAATCCCGGCACCGCCTACGAACCGGGCAGCGGTTCGACGATCATGGCCTACGCCGGCATCTGTGGCAGCGATGATTTACAGGCGCACAGCGATCCCTATTTCCACTCCGCCAGCATCGAAGAGATCCTCGCGTTCGTGAGAAACGGCCACGGCAGCGCCTGCGGGACGCGCACCTTGATCACCAACACGGCTCCGACTGTCACCGTCGGGCCAACTTATATCATTCCCCGCGGAACCTCCTTCACGCTGACGGCCTCGGGCGAAGATCCCGATGGCGATGCCCTCACCTACTGTTGGGAAGAGCGCGACCTGGGCGACTCGACCGGGCTGGGATCGCCCGACAACGGCAGCGGCCCGTTGTTCCGATCCTTCACCCCGACCTCCAGCCCGTCACGGACTTTCCCCAGACTCGCCGCCATCCTCGCCAGCTCGGCGTCACTCGGAGAAACGCTGCCTGCGCTCTCGCGCGCGATGAACTTCAGGGTGACCGCTCGCGACAATCGGACCGGCGGCGGAGGTCTCGGCTTCGCCGACACTCAGGTCCTCGTGGAGGGTGAGGCCGGGCCGTTCGCGATTACCTCCCCAAACTCCGCGGTCTCCCTAAACACCTCGGCGGTCGTGACCTGGTCCGTCGCCGGCACCACCAATGCTCCGATCAACGCCGGTTCGGTGAATCTCCGGCTCTCGACCAACGGGGGCATCACCTTTCCAATTCTCCTTGCCTCGAACGTGCCAAACGTGGGCGCCCGCACCGTGGCGCTCCCCGCGATTTCCAGCACCGCCTGTCGGCTGAAAATCGAGGCCGTGGACAACATCTTCTTTGCCATTTCCGGCGCCAGCTTCAAAATCACTCCGCCGCCGGCCAAAACCGCGCCCTACGCCGACCTGGTGATCGGGCAATCGGCGTCCACCGCATCCGCCGCCGTTGGCGACCGGGTGGTGTTCGCGATCGGCGTCACCAACATTGGCTGCAACGCCGCTTCGAATGCGGTGGTGGTTTCGACATTTTCTCACCCGCTCGAGTTTGTCGCCGCGTCCGCAGCGCAGGGCGGATGGTCGCGCCAAAGCAACGTCATCACCTTTCGGTTGGGACGGCTCGGCCCCGGCGCGGCGGCCTTGCTGACCGTGACCGCTCAATGCTCTGCCGCAGGGATGGCTACGAATACAGTCGTGGTCACCAACGCCTCCATGGACCCAATGCCCGCGGACAATTCCGCCAGTGCGGCGGTGGTGATCAATCCGCCGCCGCCCGTACTGGCGCCCGTGCCGGACATGTATGTCCATGCCGGCTCGCTGCTCGTCATCACCAATACCACGAGCGGTTCGGACCAGGCGCAGTCGCTCACCTTTGGCCTCTCGCAATCGCCGCCCGGGGCTGCGATCAACCCCGTTAACGGTCGCTTAATCTGGCAGACCTCCGCCGCCGACGCGAACACCACGAATGCTTTTCTGGTGACTGCCACTGACAACGGCGCGCCCACGCAGTCGGACAGCCGGCGAATCAACGTGATCGTGCTGCCCGCGCCGCGGGTCCACAGCTTCGAGGTCGCTAACGGGAAGGTCCGACTGAGCTGGGGGACAATTCCCGGCCGCCGATACCTCTTGGAATACGCGGCTGAAGTCACTTCGGCCCACTGGCAGAGCACCGGTCAGATCATCGAGGCAACCGGGCAGGTGGCCGACGCCAGCGACGAACCGGGCGCGGATCCGCAACGCTTCTATCGAATCAAGGCGCTTCCTTGAGCCGGTCGATCTGAATTCGCTTCACGTCGTTGATCCCCAGCTCAAGCAGCGCCGCGTTGGCGTAGAGGTCGGTGTGCGGCTTGATTTTGGGCGCCCCGGCGCGCTCGCGCTGCTCTTGCAGATCCTTCAGGGAAAGCGTATCCAGAGCCACCGGATCGAGGCTGAACCGAAGCTGGTTCAGCGTGGTGGAGTAGTGCAACAGGCCGCGCTCGCCACCCTCGTACTGCGAGATCAGCGCGTCCACCACGCTCAACGCCACCTTATCGCCCACCGCTGGAAGCGCGTAAATCTCCGGCACCGCCCGGGCCAGCCTTTGCGCATCGCGCTCGAACCGGAAGAAGTTGTCCACACTCCCGGAGGCCAATCCGTATAGATTTCCCGACACGCCGGCCAAATTATGATTCAGCAAAGGCGTGATATTGATGATTTTCGTCAGTTCGCGTGTGAGCAGTTTTGAAACAAAAGACTTTCGTCCCACCCCGGAGCCTTTTCTCCCGAATTCGAGGTCTCCCCACATCAAATTGCCCAGCAATTCCGAGTCGTAAAACTCCCGCTCGTCATAACCCTCGTTCGCGCTGCCGATCAGGCGAACTCCGTAGAACTCGGCCACCTCGGCGAAACCCGCCAGGCGCAGCTCCGCCAGGTTGCGGTCCCAGATCACGATGTTCGACCGCGGCAACCCCGCCTCGATCAACCCGTTAATAATGGCGCCCGCCACGGCTGGTCTCGTTCCGCTGTTCGGCCCCGGCGGAGAATAAACCTTCAAGCCCACCACATCTTGAGTCGAGACGAGACTGAGCCAGGCCGCCCGGCTGTCTGTTTTGCCAGTGAGCCGGGCAATCCCGTGAGCCACCATCGACTGGATCATGGAGGTCCGCGGCACAAAGGCCTCCGTGGCCGCCGGACTCTCGACGATCTCGACGCGCGCGGACGAAAGCGCGCGCTTTGCGTCTCCGCCCGGCGCGGCGGAAGCCGACGGCAATATCCATAATGCCACTAGCAGTCCGACACCGGATAGTTTGGCTGTCGTAAAACTCATTAAGCTCGTGTTCCTTGACACCGTCAGGCTTGAAATGTTAACACGACCCTTGATGCTGACCATCAAAAACCAGGCCCCGTTGGCCTGGGCCATCCTGGCCTGCGGCCTCCTGTTTTCCGGCTGCACTCCGCCAGGCCCGCGAGCCTTGTTGGAGGGTAAAAAGCTCCTGGATCAGGGGAAATTCGAGTTGGCCATCGATCGGTTGCGGAACGCCACGGAAATCCTTGGCGACAACGCAATGGCTTGGAATTATCTGGGTCTGGCCTATCACCGGGCCAGCCAGTTTGGGGAGGCGGAAAAGGCCTATCTTAAAGCCATTTCACTTAACCGTGACCTTTCCGAGGCGCATTATAACATCGGCTGCCTGTTTTTGGCTCAAAATCGTCTGGAACAGGCCAAATCCGAATTCCTCGCTTTCACGCTCCGTCGCGGCAACCACCTCGAAGGGCTGGTGAAACTGGGCGATGCGCAGGCGCGTTTGAAGGAATACACCGCCGCGGATAAATCCCTCAGTGAAGCCCTTCGAAATAACCCCACCAACGCTGAAGCCCTTAATTTGCTTGGGCTGGTCCGTTCGCGCCGGGGGCGCCCCGCCGAAGCCATGCAGTTATTCGCTCAGGCTTTGCGACAGCAACCGGGATATGCACCCGCCCTGCTGAACCAAGCCGTTGTGGCTCAGGAAAACCTGCGTGACTACCCCGGCGCTTTGCGCGCGTACCGGGCTTATCTCGCGGCCGCGCCACACGCTGTCAACACGCCGCAGGTCAGGACGGTCATCGAGCAACTCGAACGTGAGTTGGCGCCTCGCCCGATCTCTCCTCCCGCCCAGGTCGCCGCGGCGGACCTCGCGCCGGCGGAGAGCACACCTTCCAGGCCTTCGGCCTCGGAACGAGAGCCCGTGGCGAAAACCGAGAAAAGAGCCGAACCGGTTATCGTCAAACCGCTCATCGTCCCAAAACTCGAACCGCCCCCAGCCGCAAAACCAGCCGCGCCCACACCACCGCCCGCGGCCCCTGCCCTCCAATCCGTCCGGCTGGATCCGCAGCCAGTGATCAAGGCAGCGCAGGACGCGCCCGTCGCCGCAACTTTGCCTCCCGCAGTCGAGGCCAAGTCCTTTGAGCGATCCACCCCGCCGACGCCCACTCCAGCTAAAACCGCCCCTAAACGATCTTTTCTCCAAAAATTGAATCCATTTAGCGGAGATCAAAAACCCCCGCCCCCGCCCCTCGTCAATCTCGCCGCCGCTTCCAAGGCCCCCTTGGACATCGCCCGTCCAACGATGATAGCGGGCCCCCGGCACTCCTATGAACATCCCCCTAAGCCTCTGGCGGGAAATCGTTTAGACGCGGAGCGCGCGCTGGTCCAGGCCAGCCAATCGTATCAAGCCCATCGCATTCCGGAAGCGATCCAGTCCTACAAACGCGCCACCCAATTGGACCCCTCATTCTTTGATGCCTGGTACAATCTCGGCGTGGTGGCCTCCGAAGCCGGAAACACCCCAACAGCAATGTCCGCGTACGAACACGCCCTGGCCGCACGCCCGGAGTCGATGGACGCGCGTTATAATTTCGCGCTGCTGCTGAAGCAAGCAGGCTTCCTGGCGGATTCCGCCGCAGAATTCGAGAGAATCCTGGCTATTTACCCCAACGAGAGTCGCTCTCATCTGGCCCTGGGGAACCTCTATGCCCAGCAGTTAAAACAGCCAGAAAAGGCCCGGGCACATTATTTAAGAGTGCTCGAAATCGATCCACGGAATCCACAGGCGGCAGCCATCCGGTACTGGCTGGCCGAACCGCGGGCTGACAAATAGTGTCCGCCTGATGGCAGGCTGGGTATTTAGGCCCGATTCCTGCTTTGTTCCACGCGGGTATGAACCCGAAGAATTTGCCGATCAACGTTTTTGACGTAGTGCTGTTCGCCATGCTGTTTGCAGGCGTCATGCAGGGGCGCAAGCACGGAATGTCCGAGGAGCTGATGAAAACCCTCAAATGGATTTTCGTATTGGTATGCGCCTCGATGGCTTATCAGCCGTTTGGCGGATGGCTGGCGAGGAACAGTCCTTTCAGCCTGCTGACCAGCTATATGGTTGTTTATGTGCTGATTACGGCTCTGGTCCTCGCGGGCTTTGCCCTCGTCCAGCGCAGCATTGGGGGTAAACTGGTCGGCAGCGATATTTTTGGCCGCGCGGAGTACTACCTCGGGATGGGCTCGGGATTGGTTCGGCTGTCTTGTGTCCTGCTCGCAGGACTGGCCCTGCTGAACGCCCGCTACTTTAGCCCGAGCGAAGTGAAAGCGATGGATGACTTCCAGAACGACGTCTATGGCAGCACTTATTTCCCGACCTGGCACACCGCTCAAGCGGCGGTTTTTCAACGTTCCATGTCCGGCCCGTGGATCAAGGATCATTTTAATTTTTTGTTTATCACGCCCACCGAGCCGGAGCAGAAAGAGTTGCGCCGCCGGGATTTCTCCATGCCGTGAGCGCCACGGCGGTTTCGCTCCCGCCGCAGCCTGGCGTCCGCCGGCGACCACACACGCCCGGTTGAGTTTCGGACCGCATCTGGAATACACTGGGGGCGGGCGGCGCTGCCGTCCGGTATGCCCTTTTTTTCCGAGGACAATGTGGAACGGGTGCGCGCGGCCAGCGACATCGTGGAGATCATTGGCGGCTACTTGCCGTTAAAGCGCGCCGGCGCGAATTTCATCGCGCTTTGTCCGTTTCACCGCGAAAAAACGCCCAGCTTCAACGTTAATCCGCACAAGCAGATTTTTTATTGTTTCGGTTGCCACAAAGGCGGTGACGTTTTCTCCTTCGTGAAGGAGTTTGAGGCGATTGATTTTCCCGAGGCGGTGCGGCGGCTGGCGGAGCGGGCGCGCATTCCTTTGGAATACGAGCGATCCCCGGGAGAACAACAGGCGCGCTTTCTCAAGGAGAAACTGCTGCGCGTTCACGAGCAGATCTGCCAACACTGGCAGGCGGTGTTGTTGAACCAGGCGGCGGGCCAGGCCGCGCGCGACTACCTCGCCCGGCGCGCCGTGCCCGAGGAGGCCATCCGGCTCTTCCGCCTCGGTTGCGCGCCGGAGGCGTGGGACGACACCGTCAACTGGGCCGCCGGCAAGGGCCATGACCGCGAGCTCCTGGAGCGGGCTGGACTCATCGTGAAACGCGACTCCGCGGAGGGTTACTACGACCGTTTCCGCGGGCGGCTCATGTTTCCCATCTGTGACGAACAGGGGCGCGTCATCGGCTTCAGCGGCCGATTGCTGAATCCGGAGGCCACGGCGGCCAAATATGTCAACTCGCCGGAAACTCCGATCTTCTCCAAAAGCAAGGTGTTTTTTGGATTGGACAAATCCAGGCGGGCGCTGCTCGAGGCGGGGCGCGCCATCGTCTGCGAAGGCCAGCTCGATCTGATCGCCTGTCACCTGGCTGGCGTGACGAATGTCGTGGCGCCGCAGGGCACCGCCTTCACCGCCGAGCACGCCGCCATCATCAAACGGTATGTCGAAGAGGTGGTATTGTGCTTTGACGCCGACGCCGCGGGGCAGGATGCGGCGCGGCGTTCATTCGACCACTTGCTGGAATCGGGTGTGGCCGTGCGGGTGGCGGTGCTGCCCGCCCCGCATGACCCCGACAGCTTCATCCGGAGCGAGGGGGCGGAGAAATTCCGCGCCCTCCTGGATAAGGCCGAAGGCTTCTTTGATTACCTGTTAAAGCGATTGTGCCAGACGCACGACACCAGTGGTGATCGCGGGCGGATGGCGGTGGTGAACGGCATGGCTGAAGCCGCGCTAAAAACCGGAAACCGCGTATTGATCGACAAATACGCCCAGGCCACCGCCCTCCGCCTGGGTGTCTCGCCAGAGTCGGTGCGAGCCGAGTTTACCCGCTTCGCACGAACCATGAAGCCGGGCGGAGGCGCCTTTGCACCTGCCTCCGAGGCTCAGCCGCCGGCGGCTCCTCCGCCCAACCCGCAGGAGCATTGGTTGCTCAAATTATTGATCGTTCACGAGGAGTACGTGCCTTGGGCGGCGGAGCATCTGCGGCTGGAATGGCTGCAGCACCCCGCCGTCTCGAGGCTCCTCGACGCGCGCTACGCTGCCCACTCCGAAGGCACCTGGACCAATCTGGCAAGCTTTCTGGGTGATCTGGACAATCCGGAGGAGCGGCAATTGCTCGCCGAGGCCGCCGCCGGCGAGCGGGCGATTCCCCATCCCGCCCGCCAATTGCTTGAACTGGCGGCGCGCCTGCGCAACGCTTGCCTGGATCGGCAGATCGCTGCCGTCCGCCACGAAGCCAGCCAACCCGAGACGCCTGACGAGCGAAAGCTCGAACTCCTCCGACTCCAGCAGCAGCTTCGCGAGGCAAAAAAAGCTCCCCTGCCCTCCCCGGAGGAGTAAGCTATTTTTTCAAAGACTTCTGCAAGTCACCCACAGCTTTGGTCGCCTGGTCTTTCACTTGGGCGGCGGCGCCGCCGATGGCATTTTCAATCTGGCTCATGACCTCCGCGAGGGCCTGCTTTTGCTCCGGCGTGAGTTTCACGCTCGTGGCCAGCGTCTTAAGCTCCGTCAATGCGGCCTGGTAGTCTTGAGATTTCACGGCCGTGACGACTTTATCCAAACCGTCTTTCACCTCCGCAGGCGCGGATTGAAAACTGTTTTTGAGCGGAGTTAGATCCACTTTGGCAGTCGGCGCCGCTTCGTTGGCCGCTGGCGGCGCCGCCGGGGTGTTTTCGTTCTGTTTGTTGCAGCCCGCCGCCAGGCAACCGGCCGCGACCACACCCGCCATCATCCAGTTATATTTCATTCATTCCCTTTCGCTTGATCTGTTTCATTCAATAATAAAACAACCAAAGCGCGCGTCAAATCACCTTCAGCGAGTTTCGTTTCTTCACCTTCGCGATATCTTGACGCTCGGCCTCCACTGATCAAAGCTGAGAGCTCATGAAACCGCTTGCGTGGCTGGTCCGGGTTTTCCTCGCCTTAATTCTTCAATTGGCCTGGGCCGGGGCGCCAGCGGATTCCGCTTCCGCGGAAACCGACCTCCAGGAATATTTTCGGACCCAGGCCGGGCAATTGTCGGCCGACTGCCTGTCGGAAATTCAAACGTCGTCCGACTGGCGGAGCCGGCGAGCGGAATACCGCCGGGAATTGCGCGAAATGCTCGGGCTGGATCCCTGGCCCGAGCGCGGTGACTTGAAGGCGGTGGTTAGTGGAACGATTGAGGAAGCGGATTTCCGCGTCGAAAAACTGCACTTCCAGGCCTCGCCCGGCCTGTACGTCACGGCGAACTTCTATCTGCCGCGGATCATCGAGCGCCCGTTGCCGGCCATCCTGTACGCCTGCGGCCATGCCAAGGTGGTGACCAACGGGGTGAGCTGCGGGAACAAGGCCGCCTACCAGCACCACGGCATTTGGTTCGCGCGCCACGGCTACGCCTGTCTGCTGATCGACACCCTGCAACTGGGCGAAATCCAAGGCCGGCATCGCGGCACTCACAACGAAGGGCAATGGTGGTGGATCTCACGCGGCTACACCCCCGCGGGGGTCGAAGCCTGGTTTGGCATCCGTGCGCTGGATTACCTCTGCTCGCGCCCCGAGGTGGATCCGGAGCGCCTAGGCATGACAGGACGATCCGGCGGCGGCTCCTACACATGGACCGTGGCCGCTCTGGATGACCGGGTGAAAGTGGCGGCTCCCATCGCGGGGATCACTGATTTGCGCAATCAAGTGGCCGATGGGGCCGTGGACGGCCACTGTGATTGCATGTTTTATGTGAACACCTATCGTTGGGATTTCCCCAAGGCGGCCGCCTTGCTGGCGCCGCGGCCGTTGCTCATTGGCAACTCCGACAAAGACACGCTGTTCCCCTTGGACGGGGTGGTGCGGCTGCACGAAAAAGTTCGCCGCGTTTATCAATTACTCGGCGCTCCGGCCCAGCTTGGCTTGTTGATCACCGAAGGGCCGCACTCCGACACCCAGGATCTGCAAGTGCCGGTGTTTCGTTGGTTTAACCGATTCCTCAAGCAGGAGTCGCCGCTCATTGAATCGGCCGCGAAAAAAAGGTTCGATCCTCTCCAATTGCGCGCTCTTTCTGAAGTGCCCGCGGACGAAGTGAACACCACGATCCAGGAGACGTTTCGGCCACAAGCACCGGGAGAATCTCGCGCGGACGCCGCCGGTCGCCGCGCCGCCCTGCTCGCCGCTCTGCGCGCAAAGGTCTTTGCCGCCTGGCCGGAAGAGTCAACCCCGCCTCCGCCGCGGCCACTCGCGTCCCGCGAACTTGAAGGCTGTCGGATCACGCGCTATTCGATTCCAAGCCAGCCGGGCGTGAATCTCGACCTTTGGCTCGCGCGGGAAGCGGGCGCGGAAGAAACCGAAACCACGATTCTCACCATCCTCGATTCCTCCACCTACACCAATTCACCCGCGAAAGGCCTCTGGTTGGGGGATCCGGCCTCGATTCGCTGGTCTGAGCTCCGCCAGGAGATGCGCTCCCGGAAGGCCGCGCTCGCGTTTGTTGCTCCCCGATTGGTCGCGCCCGCGCCCTTTCTGGACTCGGACAAAAAACTCACCCGGATACGCCGGCGGTTTTATCTCCTGGGACAGACGCTTGATTCCATGCGGGTCTGGGATATCCGCCGCGCAACCGCGGCTCTCCGGCAGGCGGGAGCGCGCCCATCGACCAGGTTGATTCTGCGCGCGCAAGGCGAAATGGCAGTCAACGTTGCTTACGCCACCTTGTTCGATTCAAGCCACGACCGGCTCGAATTAGATCACCTGCCGCGTTCGCATCGGGAAGGACCCGATTACCTCAACGTGCTGAGCATCACGGACCTTCCCGAGGTGCTCGAAATTCTCCACCCCAACCTCTCCCGGTAACGCGCCCACGCTCAAAGCGGGAACGGGCAACTCCGGCGCCGCCTGATCTGAATCTTTGCGCAACGGATGAATTTCGTTTACCTTGCCTGGATGATTGAGGGGTTCCGATGCAAATCACCAACCTAAATCCCGACGCAACCATTGGCGCCAGCTCCTGGTTGGTGGAATTGGAAGGACGGCGCATTTTACTCGACGCGGGCATTCACCCGCAGCGCGAGGGGCGCGACGCGTTGCCGGCGTTTGGCCTGGCCAAAGGCCTGGAGGTGGACGCCATCGCTGTCTCCCACTGCCACCACGACCATGTCGGCGCTCTGCCCGTGGCGATCCGCTGCTTCCCGGGCGCGCACGTGCTCATGACCGAATTGAGCTATTTTCTCGTGGAACGGGTGCTGCACAATTCGGTGAACGTGATGACCCGGCAACGCGACGAACTGGGAATCCGCGAGTATCCCCTCTACACTCACGACGAGGTGGATGAAATCGCGCCGTTGTTTCAGGGGTTCAAGTACAACCGCGAGGTGGACTGGGCGGCGTATCCCCGGGCGCGGGCGGGCTTCCTCTCCCCGACCCTGGAATTCTATGACGCGGGCCACACGCTCGGTTCGGCGGGCATTCTGTTGCGCGGCCGGCGGGAGACTCTGTTTTACACCGGAGATGTCTGCTTTCACGATCAAACGGTTTTAAAGGCGGCGCGCTTCGAGGATGCGCAGGCGGACGTGCTGGTGATGGAAACCACCCGCGGAAACCGGGCGGTGCCGGAGGGTTTTTCCCGCGAAACCGAGATCGAACGCTTGGGCCGGTCGATCGAGCAAGCCCTGGGAGGCGGTGGTTCAGTCCTGATTCCCGCTTTTGCGCTGGGCCGCACGCAGGAGGTGCTCGCGCTGCTGGCTTCGATGATGGCCGAGGGCCGCCTGCGCCCCCAACCCGTGTACATTGGCGGCCTGGGCCGGGTGTTCACCGAAATTTACGATCTCGAGGCTCATCGCACCCACCGGCAGCTCCCCAACCTCCAACTCCGCGAGGCCCTGAATCTGGTGGTGCTGGAACAACGCCAGGTTGAAAAAATGAACCTTCGCGGAGGCAAGTTGTTCGTCATCACCGCAGGGATGATGAGCGAAAACACCGCCTCGCACAATCTCGCGCTGCGGATGATCGGCGACGAGCGGCAATCCATCTTTCTCGTCGGTTACACCGACCCGGAGACCCCCGGAGGACGTTTGCGCGCCTCGCGGCCGGGGGAAACGTTTAGCTTCAGCCCCAGTGGCGGCGAGGTCACCCGGCGCTGCGCGTTGGAACAATTCGATTTAACCGCCCACGCGAACCGGGGCGATCTGCTGGATTTCGTTGGCACAGTCGCTCCGCGGGTAGTGGTGCTGTGCCATGGCGAAGCGGATTCACGGAACTGGTTTTCGGAGCGAATCCAGGCCCGCCATCCGAAGATCCGGGTCATCCAGGCCGCGCCCGGCGAGCAGATCGCCTGTTGATTCAGCTCGCATCGGTCAGACTCCGGCTCTCGAGCCGCACAAGCACCCGCCGCAAAATCCGGCCCTGAAACGTGTAGCCAGTGGCCAGCGTCTCGGCCACCCGCGCTTCGGCCGGCGGGTCGCCCTCCGCCGCCGATTGATGTCGTTCGGGATCAAAAGGCTCGCCGGTTTCCGCCAGAAAAGGCGCCAACCCGACGCGCCGCCCGGAGTCGCGGCAGGCATTCTGAAAATTGGAAAGCTGCTCGACGAGCCGCGGTTGTCCGGAACGCACCGCGCCAAGATACAGCGCATACACGTGATCCATCACTCGCACCTGGGCCTGCAACCATTCCCCTTCAACCCGGCGCAATTTCTCGACCTCCAGACGCAGGGTGCTCTTCTCGCTGTCGTTCACTTTCTGCATGAACTCAGCCAACGCGCGCGCCTCGGCCGTCACCTTTTCCACAATGCCGTTGGCGGCGGCGCAGGTTCGGTCGGCGGAATCCTGAACGGAATGCCAGCGGCCCGTAGCCTCGCTGATTTGCTCCGCCAGTTGCGGCAGATTCCGGACTGGCTCGATGACCCCCGCCAAACCCGAGATCTCCGCCAGGCGCGCCACTGCGCGGTAGTTCAACACAAAAGGAACACAAGCCAGGAATCCACCCGCCGCCACGCAAAACGCGATCGCCACGGCTTCCATTGCCCCCAACGGACGGCGCGCTTCTGTCCAGATCAACACCGCCGTTCCCATCAGCAGGAGGTCCACGACCCAAAACGGCCATTTTACAATTTTCGGCGTTTCGTCCATTCCTTCAGCCTAGAGAAACTCCCGCGTTGCCATCAAGCGCGGGTTTTGCGCGCAAAAAAAGGCCGCGCGTGGGAAATGGCCACGGCGGCGCGTTGGAACGCTTTTTGCCTCGCGTCACCGGCGAAGAGGAAGCCTCCAGGGATTCCCCGCCGGCGCGGAGAAAGCGATTTACTTGCTGGCCATCTTGGGACTGCTGAGGACCGCCTGTTTCTGGGCCGAATCCTTGCACATCGCCTTGCCAGTGAGTGGGCAAGTCGCCTTGGCCTGCTTGCTCATAGTGCATTCGGCCTTGGCCTGCTTGCTCATCGTGCATTCCGCCTTCGTGTCGCCGCCCCCCGAAGCTTGCAGCTTCGCGCAGCACGCGGCTTTAGGCTGAGAACAAGTGGCGGCGTCGCCGGCCTGCAGAGCCATGGCTGAGACCACCAGTATCGCAGAGAGGAGCAGTTTCTTCATATTGGCTTCGATAATATCACATATCGCTTCCGCTTCAAGTCAAATCGCAGCAAGCTCGCCCGGGGCGGCAGCGTTCCGGCGATACCCGGCGGTCATCCGGCCCGACTTCGCAGAGGGTCCGATTGCACCAGAAATGCGCCGGTTGCCCGGCCAGGCCGGCCGCCTCGGTCTCAGCAAGACCCGGGATGAACATGGATTTGACGCGCAAATAGCGGCAGCGAAGCGGATCGGCGGAATACGGATTGTTCATAGCTTTTGCCCGCCGGCCATCAGGCGATCAATCGCATCAGAGCGCGGCGGACGAGCGCCCGGGCCAGCGGAATTTTGTAAGCGTTTCCAGAATGAGCTTTGGCATCGCGCAAAAGCTCAGCAGCGACCTTATCCGCCAGCGCGCCGTCGAGAGGCATTCCTTCCAGTAATCGGTTCGCTGACTCGGATTGATAAGGCACATTCGCGACCGCGCCCAGAAAAATGCGCGCCTGCCTCAATCTCCCCTGTTCCACCAGGGCGCTGGCGGCGCAACTGACCAACGCCCAATCAAACGCGGCCTTCTCGCTGACCTGGAAATAAGCGCTGCGCGCCCGGCGAGCCGGAATCTCGATCCGCAGAATCAAATCCCCCGGCTGCAAGGAATGATGGGCGGTGGGATTTTCCCACGCCTTAGCATACAATTCGGGAATGGTCATGCGGAGATCTTCGCCCGCGCGCCGCACGACCACGGCGGCCTCGAGGGCGCCCAGGGCGACGGCGAGATTCGACACCACCGGGCTGATGCAGGTGTTTCCCGTAAAAAGACTGTGGTATTTATTTTCCCCGCGCCGCGCGTAGCAAGTGTCGCCCCCCTTCTTCAAGCAAAGGATGTCCCGATGCCGGTAATACCAACAGCGGGAATGCTGCGCGAGGTTGCCCCCGAGGGTGGCCAGGTTCCGAATCTGGCGAGAACCGACATCGGCCGCAGCCTGACTCAGCGCCGGAAAAACCTGAGCCAACCGGGGGTCATCTTCAATCGTTGCCAGCAGGACATTCGCCCCCAGCGTCCACGACTTCTCCCCCGGCTCGATCGCCGCCAGCCCCGGCACCGACTTGATATTCACCAGGGTCGCCGGCGAGGCGATGTATTCCTTCATTTCGCCCAGCAAATCGATGCCGCCCGCCAGATAGCGCCCGTTGGCGCCGAGGAGCTCGCGGGCCGAGTCAGGCGAAGCGGCGGAAGCGTATTCAAAAGCGTTCATGACAAGAATTCAGGCGAGTCCGGTTTGATTCAGGGCCGCAAGCACTTTGGCCGGAGTGATGGGCAGGCTTGAGATGCGCGCCCCGAGAGCATTAGCCACGGCGTTCGCGATGGCTGCAGCCGTGGGAATGGTGACGGGCTCGCCAATGCCGATGACCCCTCGCTCCGGCATATCCAGCAGCACGATGTCAATTTCCGGCATGTCAGCCAGAGCCGGCAGCTTGTAGGTCTCAAAGTTCGGGTTCAAAACCACGCCCGAGAGGGGATCCATGATCCGCTCCTCATAAAGCGCGTAACCGATGCCCATGATGATGCCGCCGTTAACCTGGCTTTCGCAGGTCAAACGACTGACGATCAACCCGCAATCTTGAACGCAGGTGATCTTTTTAAGTTTGACGAAGCCAGTCTCGGTATCCACCTCAACCTCGGCGAATTGCACTCCGCCAGCCCCGCTGGACGAAAGTCCCTCCTGCCATTGACCGGAAACGACGAGCGGATGGACCCCCAGCTTGCGGCAAGCGCTCAGCCAATTCGCCCCCCGCGCGTTGCCCACGCCTGTTTGTTTTTGCAACTCCTCCAAAGCCCGACGGCAAACATTGTAAATTGCCGGCGAAACCGAGGCCGCCGTCGTACTGCCGCCACTTCCGCCCGAGGGCGGAAACTGGGTATCGCCGATGCGAACCTGGATGTGCTCCGGTTTGAGGCCGAGAATGTCCGCCGCCACCACGGCGATGAGGGTGCGAGTGCCCGTGCCCAAATCCTGGGTACCGCAGCGGATTTCGACGGTGCCATCCGGATTGATTTCCGCTTCCGCCTTCGTCCCGCCACCTCCGCCACCCCAGGTGGCGCCGCCACATCCCACCCCACCTTTCACTATGCCTGGAGAACTGCCGGGCTTCCGATATTTTTGCTTCCAGCCGAATCGCTCCGCGCCCAAACGATATTCTTTTTGCCGAATTTCCGAGGGGTCATTCCTGAGCCGCATTTCGACCGGATCCATGCCGAGTTTCACGGCCAGGTCGTCCAAAATAGACTCCATGCCGAACGAGGCCGGCGGATGGCCCGGAGCCCGCATGGCTCGGGCGGAGCCGGCGTTGATGGCGACACCCGCCTGCTTCACACGGATATTCGGCACTCGATAAATGTAGGGCGCGGGAAACTCCGCCCCCCCGCCACCTCCCTCGGTCGAGCCGCCGCTGCCAATCCCCGCGGTGCCGTACGAATCCAACTCAAATGCCTGCAATTGGCCATCGGCGGAGGCGCCCAGCTTGATTTTTTGAACACTCGAGGGCCGGTTGCCCACTGCCAGAGCCTCGTCGAACCGGGTCAGCATCAGTCTCACGGGAGCGCCCGCGGCCTTGGACAGCCGCGCGGCGATGGCACCCTCCACCCCCGGCCCAAATTTGGAACCGAACCCGCCGCCCATGTACTCCGAAATCACCCGCACCTTGTTGTGCGGCAGCTGGAGATGGTCCGCCAATCCGTCTCGAACGCTGGAGATGCCCTGCGTGGACGCCCAGGCGGTAAGACCAGCCTCAGTCCACGAGATGGTGTTGCCATGCGTCTCCAGCGGATGATGCAGTTGCACGGGGGTCGAGAACGTGCCTTCGACCACGGCGGCGCAATCCGCAAAAGCTTTATCGACATCACCTTTCTCTTTGACGCGGGCCTTGGAGAGATTGGGCGAGTCGTCCCAGACGCGCGGCGACCCTTCCTCCTTCGCGTCGTCTTCGCGGACCACAAACGGAAGCTGGCGGGCCGTGACCTTGATTGCCCGCAGCGCATCAAGACAGGCTTGTTTCGAGGTCCCCGCCACCGCGGCCAACTCCTCGCCGTAATAACGCACCGTACGCTCCCCCTCCCTCACCAACAGGGCCGCTTTGATGCCGGGCAACGCACGAGCCTTGTCCAGATCAATGCCGGTGATTTTCGCCTTCGGCCATCGCGAGCGAAGGATCATTCCGTGCAGCCATCCCGGCGGTTCGACATCAGAGCTGTACTTCGCCGCCCCGGTAACCTTGGCGGGCGCATCGACGCGTCGCGCGTGGCTGCCGATGTACTCGCGCTGGTCAGGCCAGGCTGCCATAGGAAATCACCTCCGTTTTATTGGCTGTCTCAACTCCAGCGGCCTTGAACACCGCGCGCATCACCCGGGGATACGTGCCGCACCGGCAAAGATTTCCCGAGCAAGCATGCGCGACCTGGCCCGCCGTGGGTTGGGGATTGTATTTCAGAAGCGCCGTCACGCTCATGACAAAACCCGGGGTGCAATAACCGCACATGGATGCATCCTCATCCACGAAAGCCTGCTGCACCCGGCTGAGCTTGCCGCCCGCCGAAATGCCTTCCACCGTCGTGATGGCTCGCCCCTGCGCCTCGATGGCCAGAACCGAGCAGGCGTAAACCGCCCGATCGTCCAGCAAGACTGTGCAGGCGCCGCAGGTGGCGCGGTCGCAGACTTCCTTGGCCCCGCTCAGATTCGCGTGGTCCCGAAGCGCTTCAAGCAAGGTGACGCGCGGCTCCAATTGCAACTTCAGGATTCTGCCGTTGACGTTCAACGACACGGGAACTGCACCTGGGCCCAACGTCTTCTCCGTATTGGCTTTCTGAAGTTCTTGCGCGACGGCTTCTACCTGCGCCGTGGCGGCAACGGCAGCGCTGGCTCCAAAACTCCTGAGGAAACTCCGCCGCGACACGGCAAGAGCGTCCCGGGTGCTAGGCGAATTCATAAATGTGACGAAAGCTTACACGCGACATTCGGAATTGCAACCGTCCTCGAAACCATAGGATTTCAGCGGTTCCCGACCGGCGGAAACCCGAAGCATTCGCGGCATCAGACGGTGGTACCGGAGCGCAGGCACAATGGGTTCTGAGCCAGCTCCTGCCCGGCGGGAGCCGAGCCACCGAATTATGGCCCTGCCAAAGCAAAGAGTTTCACGAGCTCCAAGCCCGGATTGACTTTCGTTCGCCGCCCGATACTATTCTTTCAACGCGGGTGTAGCTCAATGGTAGAGCTCCAGCCTTCCAAGCTGGCCACGTGGGTTCGATTCCCATCACCCGCTCCAATTTCCCAGACTACTGTCGCAATGACACTTGCGAAAGTGGCTTGAAA
>JBDHQH010000176.1:0-5929 GCA_039806935.1 Verrucomicrobiota bacterium | reverse complement strand
TGCCCTCGGCCACCAGGGTCGAACCCAGCCAGCGGCCGGTGCCGTCCACCGCGCTGAGCGACTCCACATCGGCGTGGTTCATCGGCCAGATGCGCCAACTCTAATTGCTCGTTTCGTTCGGTCATTCGTTGCATGCGCATTCACTTTCTTTTCGGTGTCTTTTTGCCGGGAGGCAACGAATGGCTTGGCGGCCCGCTTTTGACCCTCCTTCGGTGTCATTGATTTTGAGTCAACTCGCAGGCGCGCAGCTCGCCGCGAATCTGCTTGCCAGCGGAACCGCTGCCCTCCATAAGGAAGCGCATGTTGAAACGCACACTGCGATTTGCCTTGGTCTGCCTGACGCTGGCCGGCGCCGCCGGATGGACGCGCGCGGCCCAAAACCCCTTTCTGGGAAGCTGGGAATTGACGATCCCCGGCGGCAGGGCCGGGTGGCTGGGAGTGGAGCAAAACGGTGGCGGCCTGAAGGCCAGCATCCTTTGGGGCGGCGGCAGCGTGCTGCCCGTGGCGTCCGCCGAGCTGAAGGACGGGCAACTGGTCCTGACTCGCCATCACACCGTCCAGGTAAAGGAACCGGGGGCGTTGAAGCCGGCGAACAAGACCATCACGGAAACGATCACGGCCAAATTGACGGGAGCCGCGCTGGAGCTCGTGACCGTGAAGCCCCGCGCCAGCGGTCAGGGCGAGGAACGGGCCGAGTTCAGCGGCCGGCGCAGCCCGCCCCTGCCGCCCGCGCCCGAGCTGAGCCGCGTGAAATTCGGCCCGCCCATTCCCCTCTTCAACGGCAAAGATTTGACTGGCTGGCGACTGGTGGATCCCGGCTCGGTCAACGGCTGGAGCGCGCGGGATGGGCTGCTCGTAAACAACCCGGTTCAGGAGGAAGGCAAGCCCCGCAAGAGCTATGGCAATCTGCGCACCGATCGCGAGTTCGAGGACTTCCATCTGAGCCTCGAGGTGCGGGTCGGAGAGAAGCAAAACAGCGGAGTCTATCTGCGGGGCATTTACGAAATCCAAGTCGCCGACACTTACGGCCAGCCGGTCGATGCGCACAACATGGGCGCGCTCTACAGCCGCATCACCCCTTCGAGAAGCGCCGAGAAACCGCCAGGCGAATGGCAGAAGCTGGACCTGACGCTGGTGGCCCGCCATGTGACCGTGGTGCTGAATGGCCACACCATTATCAACAACCAGCCGGCGGCGGGCTGCACCGGTGGCGCCCTGTGGTCGGACACCAGCCGGCCGGGGCCCATCTACCTGCAAGGCGACCACACCGGCATTGAATATCGCCATCTCGTGTTGCGGCCGGTGATCCCGTGATCCGGATGCGGCCGCGCTTTTTCACCGTCGCGTCCAGGCCCTGGCGCCTCCCGGCTCTCCCGGCGACCCGGTGAAAAACATCGTCTATTTCGACGTGGAAACCCAGCGCTCCGCCGACGAAGTCGGCGGCTGGGACAAGATCTCCAACATGGGCTTGAGCGTCGGGGTAACCTACAGCACTGCCCGCAAAGATTACCGCATTTACGGGGAAGCCCAGGTCGGCGACCTGATCCGGGAATTGCAGCGCGCCGATCTGGTGGTGGGCTTCAATAACCTGCGGTTCGACTACGAAGTCCTGCACGGCTACACGGCGCTGGATCTGCGGCAACTGCCCACGCTGGACATGATGGTGGACTTGCAAAACACCCTGCGACACCGGCTCTCCCTCGATGCCATCGCCACCGCCACTTTCGGCGTCGAGAAGACCGCCGAGGGGCTGCAAGCCATCCGCTGGTTCAAGGAGGGGCGCCTGCTCGAAATCGCCGAATACTGTTGTTACGACGTCAAGCTCACCCGGCTCGTTCACGAATACGGCAAGGCCAACCGGCAACTCCATTATCTGAACCGGTTCGGGAAGAAACTCACCGTCCCCGTAAGCTGGTGAAACTCCAGAAAGCGTCCGCGGCCGCGGACTCGGGCGATCTCGGCGGCGGCCCCGCGGCGCCGCAAAACGAGCCACGCCAAAAGCGGGTATTCACTCATGGAAATCGGCGAAAGCTCCGTTACACTCCCCGGATGGCGCTTTATTATGAATGCCAGCGATGCACCGCTTGCTGCCGGTGGCCGGGGCAGGTCCCGATCACCGAAGCGGAGATTTCGCGCCTCGCGGAATTTTTGGGCATCAGTGAGATGGATTTCATTCAGCGCTACACCCGTTTGCGCCTGAACCGGCAGGGACTGGCCCTGATCGAAAAGGAGAACGGGGAGTGTGTTTTCCTCGACGGCCAGGAGTGCCGCGTGCAACCCGTCAAGCCGCAGCATTGCTTGGATTTCCCCAAGGTCTGGAATTTCCCCGGCTTTGAAAAGGTTTGCCGCGCCATCCTTCGGGACGACGGCCAGCCTCCGGCAGGACAGTGGAGGAACCGGCCCGCGAATTCGGCCTTCGTGAAAAGCGCGGCGAAACGAAGTGGGGGCCGTCCGTTTGCGGAATTTTGAAATGATGTTCGGCGGGTGATCCAAACCCCGGGCCACCGGTGAGTTAGTTAGCTGGACGCCAGCCGCGTGCCGGGCGGCAGCGGATGCCCAGCGAGGAAAGGGCCGGGCTCGAGGCGGCGCCCTCCCTCGAGTTGCAGTTCAGTCACATTCAGGGAACCTACCCCGCACCCCACCACGATCCCAGTGGGGCCGGACGTGAGGATCGCCCCCGGCAGTCCGGAAGAGTGGCGTGGCTCAGCCGCCCAGATTTTCAGCAGTTTCGGCGGATTGGCGGAAAAATGGGTAAATGCCCCCGGCCAGGGAATGAGCCCGCGCACCCGGTTCCAGAGCGTGGGTGCGGGCAAGCGCCAGTCCAGACGGCCATCCTCCTTTTTGATTTTTGGCGCGTAGCTCGCGCCCTCCAAGGGCTGCGGGATGGCTGTCCATTCGCCCCGGACATAGCCGGGAATGATCCGGACGAGCAATCGGGCGCCCATCTCGGCCAGGCGATCGTGCAGCGTTTGGGCCGTATCCTGCCGCAGGATCAAGGTCCGTTCCTGGGCGACGATGCCGCCGGTGTCCAGGCCGGCGTCCATGCGCATGATGGTCACGCCGGTTTCCGCCTCGCCGTGGAGAATGGCGGCTTGGATCGGGGAGGCTCCGCGATACTTTGGCAGCAGGGAAGTGTGGACGTTCAGACAGCCGTGGGGCGGCAGCTCCAGCAGGGATGGAGGAAGAATCTGGCCAAAAGCGGCAACGGCGATCAAATCCGGAGCCAGGTCGCGCAGGGCTTCGAGGAAGCCGGGCTCGCGCGCCCGCTCGGGTTGCAGAATCGGCACGTCAGCCGCGAGCGCCAACTCCTTCACCGGTGACGGCTGCGGCTTCAGCGACCGGCCTTTCGGACGATCCGGCTGGGTGACCACGCCAACCACTTGCAAGCCATCGGCGGCCAGCAGCGCGCGCAATGACGCGCTGGCCAGATCGGGCGTGCCCATGAATACTATGCGCGGCAGCGTGGGCATGCGAAAGAGATGCCGGAAGCCTCAACGGCGGCGTGAACTGCGCCGCGGCAGGGACTGAGGAGCGGAGGAGGACGAAGCGGGCCTCGCGGGCGCCACCGCCGGGCCGGTCACGGTTCGTTTGCCCAGCGAAGAGGCGCATTGGCGGCACACCAGATCGTGCAATTCGCCCGAGGGCAGCACCAGAAGCAGCCGCTCGCGCACCGGTTGGGAGCGGCCGCACTTGGGGCAATAAAGCTCGCTGGCGGTAAAAGTGCCGAATTGTTGCTGCATGAGCGCAACAATTTTGTCCAGGACACCCGACCGGTCAAGCGGCGAAACCAACGGCAGGATTCGTCAGGGCGCCACCGGACCCGCGGCGCCCCGCGCTTCGTTGAGCGTTGCCGGCGGTTCGACTCTGGCCGTTTGCGCCGTGGTGGCGCGGTAACTCTGGCCAGTCGTCAAAGTCGCGGCGCCATCCTCCATTGTTTGAAACCGGATCGGGAGGCTCACCCGCTCGCGGCCGCTCCGATTCATGAAAACGCAGAAGTGCAAATGCGGTCCGCTGGAAAATCCGGTGTTTCCCGAACGCCCAATCAGCGCGCCGGCCGTCACCATTTGCCCCGGCTTGACCAAGGCTCCGCCTTGTTGCAAATGGCAATAATGCCCCAGCGTTCCGTCCGGGTGCTGGATCAGAACGTAATTGTTGTACTTGTCAAAATCCATGCTCGGCCCGCCGCGATTCGAGCTGTCCCGGGTTTTCACCACCAGCCCGCCACGCGCCGCGTAAACCGGCGTGCCCTCGGCCATTTGCCAGTCGATCGCGTAAAGATTGGACCCCCTGTGGCTGTATTTTCCGCCGAAGGCCTGGGTCACATTATGAGCCGAGCCCGGGGCATAGGGCAGCCGGTAGGCGTATTGATCATCATGCTGCGCGCGGTTGCTTCCGAGCTTATAATAGTTCGTGTAAGCGTAATTCCATTTACCCCCCTCCCGCTCCGGGCGCAGCACGAAGGCCTCGGTGGTTTTCCCCGCCGAAAAGGTGGCCGTGCAGGGAAACGTCGTATTCGCGATCAACCCTGAAAGTTGCATTTCGAAGGTCACGGTCACCTCGCAGAGCTCGCGGTTTTCGACGTAAAAGCGCGTCTCACCGCCCTCCCGGTGAGTTGAAACGATCACGTTTTTATCCTCGTCGCCGGCAAGCGCGATGGTGCCGGGAGGATCCGCAAAGGCACAACCGCCGGCCAAGGCCGCCAAGGCGGCAAGTAACACAGCGGGAAAGACGGGCAAGCCGCGAAGAGGAAAAATAAGAAGACGAACCATGGTCGAAAAACGGGGTTCAGGCCAACTCCAGGCGCGCCGGTCTCAACCGATCCAGTGGCGCGGGCCGGGTGGCGGGTTTGGTGCGCGGCAGGGGGATTCCGAAATCGGGAAAGCCGTCGCTGCTCCAATCAAAGCGCTTGGCATGAACATCCCGATCCTCCCAGCCGAGGGCCAGGCTGGACTTGGAGTGATAAATCAGCCAGTCCTCGGTTTGGCAGAGTGACTTCACGAACGAGCAATGCCCGACTCCCCAGACCTGATCGGTCTTTTTAAACACCGGTCCGTGCTTTTTCCAGGCGGCCGGGTTCAGCACATCCCGCGTGCGGTTGTGCAACATCCCGAGGCAATAATCAGGCGTCCAACTCGCGCTCGCGGAATACACGATGAACAGGTCGCCATTGCGCTTCAGCACCTGCGGCCCCTCGCAGATCGGCAGCGCCACCCGTTCCCACGGTTGATCGGGGCTGGCGAGCAAGACCCGCGGGCCTGAAATCGTCACCGCATCGCGCATGGGGGCGATGTAAAGGTTCTGCCGCCCATTGCGCCGCCCGGGCCAGCCAGACCAAACGAAGTATTTGCCTCCGTCCTCCAGCGTCATCACGGTGCCGTCGATCGCCCAGCCGCCCGTATCCAGCGAACCCCGGCAACGGTACTTCCCGAAAGGATCGGCGCTCTCGCTCTCCAGCACCCACATCCGGTGGTTCTCGTTCCGTCCATCATCCGCGGCGTAATAGATGAACCACTTGCCATCGATCAGATGCAATTCCGGCGCCCAGACATTGTTCGAGTTTCCGCCCCGCGGCGGCGCCGTCCAGACGCGCGTGCCGGGATCGCGGCCGATCTCGCCAATCCCCCGGGCTTTGCGGAGATAAATCTGGCGTTTATGCCGACTCTCGGAGTAGTAATACCAACCTCCGTGGCAGATCATCCACGGATCGGCCGAATGTGGTGGCAGAATCGGATTAATAGTCTTGTAGCGTTGTTCGTTCTCGTCAGGCGAAACGGCCTCGCCCCATAGCGTCCGTCTCGTTGTCGCCCATTTTCTCAAAGGCCCGGAGCCGGCCTATCCTCAGAGTTCCGATAATCGTGTAATCGTTTGTCCGACAGAGATCGGTGTCAGCGGCACCGCTGGCGCGAGCAGCTCGCTGCGCTCCCCGCCT
>JBDHQH010000175.1:0-5940 GCA_039806935.1 Verrucomicrobiota bacterium | reverse complement strand
AAGGCTGCGGCTACATCCGGAGTGTCTGATCGGGAGTCCCCATGTAGTCGCAGCCTTCAGGCTGCGTCGGGCGTCCCGGCCAGACAGGGAACGCAGCCTGAAGGCTGCGGCTACATCCCGAGTTCCCAATCGGGAGTCCCCATGTAGTCGCAGCCTTCAGGCTGCGTCGGGCGTCCCGGCCAGACAGGGAACGCAGCCTTTAGGCTGCGTCGGGCGTCCGGGCGAGGCGGGGAACAAACGCCTGGCTCGGGCGTCTGCTTATGGTCGCAGCCTGGAGAAGATTTTGCGTCGAAAATCAAAACAAAGAACGGACTTGCGCTTCTATCCAAATTAGCCAAGATCACGCGTCTTTTCGAGGCTGCCCGGGAATCGCGAGGGGATTCGCGTCGTTGGGAAGGCTCCGAAACAAACAACAGAAACCTAACTAATGAAGAGAGCTTATCTTACAGTTGGCCTGTGCGCGCTGGGTTTTGGCCTGGCCACCCAGGCCGCGGAGACCAACACTGTCAAACCCCGCTGGGAAAGCAGCGCCTCGCTCGGCGCCACCGTCACCCGTGGAAACAGCCGGACCGTCAGCGTCTCGGCACAGGTGAACACGAGCAAGAAATGGGAGCGGAACGAAATCGACCTCGGCGCGGATGGCACCTATGCGGAAGATCGCGGGGTGCGCAGCGCCGGCCAGGCCCGTGGTTTCGGCCAGTATAACTACCTGTTTACCGATCGTTTCTATGGGTACGCCCGTTTGGAAGTGGCGCATGACGCGGTGGCGGACATCACGTATCGCATCACCGTCAGCCCTGGCGTTGGCTATTACGTGGTCAAAAACGAGACCACCAGCCTGCGCGGGGAGATCGGCCCGGGCTACGTTTATGAGAAGCGCACGCACAGCACGGTGGATTACGCCACGCTGCGCCTGGCGGAACGTTTCGAGCATAAGCTCAATGATCGCGCCAAGCTCTGGCAATCGGTCGAGTTCCTGCCGGCGGTGGATGACTTCGCCGATTACCTGCTCAACTTCGAGGTCGGCATCGAGACCCAGATCAGCAAGGCTTTCAGCCTGCGCACCTACGCCCAGGACAGCTACCGCAGCCGTCCCGCCACGGGACGGGAGAAGAACGACCTGCGTCTGGTGGCCGCGGTGGCGTACAAGTTTTAGATTTCCCGGCGCAACTTGCGGGTTGCGACCGCCGAGATTTCCGGCCGGCGCTTCGAGTCTTTGACTGCGCCGGCCGGCTTTGTAATTTGATGCCATGCGGGATCTGATTGCCAAGGCCAACACGCTTCTCGAAGCGCTGCCCTACATCCAGAAGTTCAGCGGCGCCACTTTCGTGGTGAAATACGGCGGGAGCTTTATGGATTCACCCTCGCCCGAGATCCGCCAGGGTGTGGCGCGGGACATCGTCTTCCTCGAGGCGGTCGAAATCAACCCGGTGGTGGTGCATGGCGGCGGCAAAGCCGTCACCCGCGCCATGGAACAATCCGGGTTGCAGACGCGTTTTGTCCAGGGCCAGCGCGTCACCGACGAGGCCACTGTCGGCATTGTGGATCGGGTGCTGTCGCGGGAAATCAATCCCGAGGTGGTCGCGGCCATCAACTCGTTGGGCGGGATGGCGCAGGGTTTCGCCGGACCGGATATTTTCACCTGCCGCCGGGCGCAACTGACCGGGCCCGCCGGCGAAGCGCTGGATCTGGGTTACGTCGGCGAGGTCATCGGGGTAAACGTGGCGCCGTTGCGCGAATGTATTGAACGAGGCATCACCCCCGTCATCAGCCCCACCGCGCGCGGCGAGGATGGCCGAATCTACAACTGCAACGCGGACGTCGCGGCGGCCCGGGCTGCCATCGCCCTCCAAGCCACGCGGCTGGTCTTCATGAGCGACGTTCCCGGTTTGCTGGAAAATCCGCGCGATCCGGAGAGTGTCATCTCGCGGTTGGACGCGCGGCGGGTGGCGGAGCTGAAGGCCTCGGGGGTGATCGATAAAGGCATGATCCCCAAAGTCGATAGCGCCGTAGCCGCGCTCGAGGCGGGAGTGGACAAGGTCTCGTTCGTGGACGGCCGTGTGCCGCACGCGGTGCTGCTCGAGATTTTCACCGACCAGGGGGTCGGCACCGAAGTGGTGCTGAGCGACCGCGCGGCGCGGGTTTAACCCCGGAGTTCGGACATCACGCGGGCCATCGCCAGGGCCGTTTGCGCGGCCTCGGCGCCGCGGTTATGGCGCTCATCCACGCAGCGGACCCGCGCCTGCTCCCGATTTTCGAGCAGCAATACCTCGTGAATTACCGGCATCAGGTAGCGCATTTGAATGGTCATCAACGCCTGGCTGACCGCCTCGCCGATGTGCGCGGCGTGGACGGTCTCGCCCCGAAAAATCACCCCAAGACAAACGATCCCCGCGAGGCGCCGGAATTCGTCCGACTCGCCCGCGGCTTTGAGCTCCGCCAGCCGGGCGGCGGCCAGCGGGATTTCATAGGCGCCCGGCACGCGCACCAGGCGGACGCGCCGGACGCCCGCGCGCTTGAACTCGGCCTGGGCGGCGCGGACCATGGCGTTGACATAGCGGCCGTTGTAGCGCGAGGCCACAATGGCGAACTCGGCGTCGGTGGCGGTGAACTTTCTGCGTTGCAACGGAGTCAGCATGATCAGAGAAAGTGGCCAAGCTTCACCCGTTTTGTGTCGAGATAACGGGCGTTGTGCGGGTTGGGTGGAATCTGGATGGGCACCTGCTCGACAATGGTCAGCCCGTAGCCATCCAGGCCGACCAGTTTCCTGGGGTTGTTCGTCATCAGACGAATTTTGCGCAATCCGAGATCGACCAGGATCTGGGCGCCCAGCCCGTATTCGCGCAGATCCATGGGGAAGCCCAGTTGTTGATTGGCCTCGACGGTGTCATAGCCGTGTTCCTGAAGTTTGTAAGCCTTGATTTTGGGCGCCAGGCCGATGCCGCGGCCCTCCTGGCGCATGTACACAATCACCCCGGCGCCGGCCTCGGCCACCTGGCGCATGGCCTGGCGAAGCTGCGGCCCGCAATCGCAGCGTCGCGAGCCGAAGACATCCCCGGTGAGACATTCGCTATGCACGCGCACCAGCACCGGTTTGCGGGTGTCCGGTGGTCCGCAGACGAGCGCCAGATGATGCGCGCCATCCAGCTTCGAGCGGTAAAGATGCAAGTCGAAGTCGCCGTATTCGGTCGGCAATTTGACCGACTCGACTCGCTCGACCAGCTTTTCGCGCGTGCGCCGGTGTTCGATCAGGTCGGCGATGGAGCAGATCTTGAGTTTATGTTTGCGGGCAAAGCGCAACAACTCGGGCAGCCGGGCCATGGTGCCGTCGTCGCTCATGATTTCGCAGATCACGCCAATGGGCCGGCACCCGGCCAACTGAATGAGATCGACCGCCGCCTCGGTGTGGCCGGCGCGTTGCAGCACGCCGCCCGGGCGGGCCCGCAGCGGGAAAATGTGGCCCGGCTGAATGAGATCCCCCGGCACTGCCGTCGGATCGGCCATGATGCGGATCGTCTCGGCGCGATCGGCGGCGCTGATGCCGGTGGTGATGCCCCGCGTGGCGTCCACCGTCACCTGAAAATCGGTTTTGAAGGATTCACGGTTTTGGCGAACCATCCGCTCGATCCCCAGTTGCTTCAGCCGCTCCGACGTGGTCGGCGCGCAAATCAAGCCCCGCCCGTACCGCGCCATGAAGTTGACCGCCTCGGGCGTGACCGCCTCGGCGGCCAGGATCAGGTCGCCTTCATTCTCCCGCTCGGCGTCATCCACGACGATGACCATCTTTCCCTTGCGCACATCAGTGATGATTTCGGGGATGGTATTGAATATTTTCCGCCTCATTCCGACCGAGAAAATAATGAAACGGCGGGACAATGACAGCTAGAAAACGAGGCGGGGATGTTTCGGCGAAGCGTCCTTGCTTGGGGTGCGCGGAGGCCGCGCCCGGAGGGCCTGGGCCGGGCGTCCCGGCCCGGAACGTTTGGGCGCCCGCCACGCCGGAGCTTGAATTCCCGGGCGGCCTGCTCAAAACTAGTTGAATGCGCAAGATTGCTCCCGGTTTCGCCGCCCGCCGCTTCGTCTGGCTCGTTCTTCCATTGTTGCTGGCCGCCCGCCTGCTGGCGGCGGATTTCCAGTTTGCCTGGTTGACCGATACCCACGTCGGCTCGGCCACCGGCGCGGAGGACCTGCGGGCGGCCGTTCGGGATATCAATGCCATGACCAACCTCAGCTTCGTGGTGCTTTCCGGGGACGTCACCGAATACGGTTCGCTCGAACAGTTTCAACTCGCCAAGGGCATTCTGGACGGCCTGAAAATCCCGATCCATGTGATTCCCGGCAACCACGATGCCAAGTGGTCGGAGTCGGGCGCGACGGATTTTGCCCGGGTTTGGGGGGCGGATCGGTTCAGTTTCGAGTTCGGCGGCTACCGGTTCATCGGCATTCACCAGGGGCCGATCATGAAAATGGGGGACGGACATTGGGCGCCGGAGGATGTGCGCTGGCTGGAGAAACTGCTCGCCGGTCTGCGCCCGGCCAATCAGCCGATCGTTTTTGTGACGCATTATCCGGTGGATAACAGCATCGACAATTGGTACGCGGCGCTGGATCTCCTCAAGAAATACAACCTGCAGGTGATCCTCTGCGGGCACGGCCACAACAATCACCAACTGCGCTTCGAGGGGGCGCCCGGTGTTATGGGCCGCTCGAATCTGCGCGCGCGCGAGGCGGTCGGCGGCTTTAACGTGGTCGAAATCTCCGGGAACCAAATGACTTTCCGCGTTCATCCGCACGGGGGGGAAACTCAGGCGCCTTGGAATCAGGTGACGCTGGAGCGGCATGATTTCGCGGCGGACACCAACCGGTACCCGCGGCCGGATTTCTCGGTGAATGACCGGTACCCGGGCGTGAGGGAGGTGTGGACGTTTAACACCGGCTGGACCATCGCCGGCTCGCCGGCGCTGGCGGGGGAACGCGTGTTGGCGGGAGACGGCGCGGGCAAGGTTTATGCGCTGAACCTGCGGGATGGCAAACCGGCGTGGACTTTCCAAGCCGGCAACGCGGTGTACTCGACCCCCGCCGTGAGCGGCAAGCTGGCGGTGATCACCTCGGCGGACGGCGGCATTTACGGCCTGGACACCGGCCGGGGGAAGCAGCAATGGCGTTACGCAACCAGTCGTCCGATCATCGCCTCGCCGGCCATCGCCCGCCTGCCCGGGGGCGGCGGGGAAATCGCCCTGGTGGGATCAAGTGAAGGCAAAATGCGGGCGCTGGACCTTCGCGCCGGCAAACTGGTGTGGGAATTCGCCGGGCTATCGGGTTTCGTGGAGACGCGTCCGCTCGTTTACGAGGATCTCGTGGTCTTTGGGGCCTGGGATCAGCATCTCTACGCTCTCGATTTGAAGACGGGCGCGTTGAGATGGAAATGGCGCGGCGACAAGCCGGGCACGCTGCTCTCCCCCGCCGCCTGCTGGCCCGTCGCGGCGGACGGCAAGGTCTTCATTGTCGCTCCCGACCGGCAAATGACCTGCCTGCGGGCCGCCACCGGGCAGCAGGTCTGGCGCACCGGCGAATATGTCGTGCGCGAGAGCATCGGCCTCGACTCGAACCACCGGCGCTTCTTTGTCCGGGCAATGAACGATTTCTTTTACGCCTTCGATCCCGCCCCCGACGCGCCCGCCAGACTGTGGGCCACCAATGCCGGGTTTGGCTACGACATCAACTCGGCGATGCTGGCGGAAAAGGATGGCACGGTGTTTTATGGAACCAAGAACGGCCTGCTTTTCGCCCTGGATGCCGCCACCGGCGCGGTGCGCTGGCAGCATAAACAGGGCGAGTGCATTGTGAACACCGTCCTGCCCCTCTCCGCCGATCGCCTGGTCACCACGGATTTCGACGGCCGGATCAAGCTGATCGCGAACTTTCCGCAATGATCGGGGG
>JBDHQH010000029.1:0-33036 GCA_039806935.1 Verrucomicrobiota bacterium | reverse complement strand
TGTGAGAATTTGAAAATATTGTTCGTCGGGTTAACCGCCATCAAGAAGGACAGGAAACTCGTCCGGTCCTTTTTTGTGCTCCTAGTGTGTCGTCTGCCATGTACCGCTGAGTATTCGACTATTTTTTCCGCCCGGGGAAATGGGCGCTCCGGGTCGCCGCAACTCTCGAATTCTGGCGGCGGTGCTTCCCTTTGCGGCTTTGGCCAGCCACGCGGGGATGCTTTCATCGCGCCAGATGTCCGGCACCTTCTGCCGGCGCCGGACCAAGGCGGCGCGCCCGCCGCGAACGAGCACCTCCGCGGCCAGCGGGCGGCTGTTGTAATTCGAGCCCATCACCGAGCCGTAAGCACCCGCGCTGAGCAGGGCCAGGCGCTCCCCCTGGCCGATGGGGGGCAGCGGCCGGTTCTGGCAGAAGAAATCGCCCGATTCACAAACCGGACCGACCACATCGGAAGGAACCCGCGAACCGTTCGCTTTCCGCAGCGGAACGATCTCATGGTAGGCATCGTAAAACGCCGGACGAATCAGGTCGTTCATCGCCGCATCGACGATCAGAAAGTTCTTCCTGCCCGTCCGCTTCACGTATTCCACCGTCGCGACCAAAATTCCCGCGTTGCCGGAGATGAACCGCCCCGGCTCGAGCAGAATGCGCAGACCCAGCGGCTGCAGCAACGGCAGCAGCCGTTCTGCGTAGAGCGCGGGCCGTAAAATGCCTTTCGCCGCCGGGGTTTTCCACCAGGCCTCCGAACCGCTGGCCAGGGCCGGCTCGTACACAATCCCCATCCCCCCGCCGATGCTGAAAAACTCGAGTCCGTGCCGCCGCCGCAATTCGCTCACCAGGGGAACCGCCTTGCGAACCGCCCGCTCGAACGGCCCCACCTCGGTGATCTGCGAGCCGATATGCATCTGCAAACCGCGCAAACGCAACCATCGCAAGCGCGCGGCCCGCTCGTACAGTTTCGCGATCTCCTCGAAAGCAACGCCAAACTTGTTCTCATACGTGCCGGTGGTGATCTTTTTGTGCCCGCCCGCCTCGACGTTCGGATTCACGCGCACCGCCACCGGCGCCCGCTTCCCCAAACGGCCGGCAATGGTGTTGATCCGCTCCAACTCGGCCTCGCTCTCCACGTTAAAGGAGTATACTCCCCGCCGCAGCGCGAACTCGATCTCGTCGGCGCTCTTGCCCACGCCGGCAAACACGCACCGCCCAGCCTCGCCCCCGGCCTCCAGGACGCGCCGCAATTCGCCGCCGCTCACGATGTCAAATCCGCCGCCCAGCCCCGCCAGCAACCGGAGCACCGCCAGATTGGAATTCGATTTCACCGCGAAACAGATCAAACGATCCACCCCGGCCATCGCCTCATTCAATCTCACAAAATGATCCGTGAGCGTTTGCGCCGAGTACACATAGAGCGGCGTGCCGAACTTCTCGGCCAGTTCGCTCACCGCGACCCCCTCGCAGAAAAGCTGATCCCCGACGTATCTGAAATGATGCATGCCGCAGAATGTGTACGGCAGATCGGAAACTGCAAACAAAAAGGCAGTAGTTGCCAAACTGCGCCACAATTGCGCAAGACAACCCCTTTATTTAGCGACATTGTGGCACAGTGACACACCCTGTAATCCGCGGCTTAAATTCAACAATATTGCACAAATTACTTGCCTTCAACATATTACGAATATTTCACGTTCTTGGCATTGTCGTTGCTGATAGGCGACTGTGGATCTATGCCGATCTGCGTAGGAGCATTTCATTATGGCCAAAGTAATTGGAATTGATTTAGGAACGACGAACTCGTGCATGTCGGTCATGGAGGGCGGGGATCCGATCGTGCTCGAGAATTCGGAGGGGCGCCGCACCACGCCATCGGTAGTTGCTTTCACGAAGACGGGGGAGCGTTTGGTCGGCGAGGCCGCCAAGCGTCAGGCGGTGACGAACTCGCGGAACACGGTTTACTCGATCAAGCGGTTCATGGGCCGGAAGTTCAGCGAAGTCGAGGAGGAGCGCAAACGCGTGCCTTACAAAGTGGTTTCGGGACCGAACGGCGACGCTTGCGTCGAAGTCGAGGCCGAGGGCAAAATCAGGCAGTACAGCCCGCCGGAGATTTCCGCGATGATTTTGGGCAAATTGAAGGCCGACGCGGAGATGCGTTTGGGCGAGAAGATCACCCAGGCGGTCATCACCGTCCCGGCTTATTTCAACGACTCGCAGCGACAGGCCACCAAGGACGCGGGCCGGATCGCCGGCCTCGAGGTGCTGCGCATCATCAACGAACCGACAGCCGCCTCGCTGGCCTACGGTTTGGACAAGAAGAAAGATGAGAAAATCGCGGTGTACGACCTCGGCGGCGGCACCTTCGATATTTCGGTGCTCGAGATCGGCGATGGAGTGTTCGAGGTCAAGGCGACCAACGGCGACACCCACCTGGGCGGAGACGACTGGGACAACCGGCTGATGGACGACATCCTGAACGAGTTCAAGCGCGAGCACGGCATGGATCTGCGCAAGCAACCGGACGCCTTGCAACGCATCAAGGAGGAGTCCGAGAAAGCCAAAATCGCGCTCTCAAGCTCCCAGCAATACGAGATCAACCTTCCCTTCATCACCGCCGACGCCAGCGGGCCCAAGCACATCAGCATGAAGCTGACCCGGGCCAAAATGGAGCAGCTTTGCGACGACCTGTTCGAGCGCACCGTGGCGCCAGTGCGGAATTGTCTGAACGACGCCGGGCTGAAGACGGACCAGATTGACGAGTTGGTGCTGGTCGGCGGCATGACGCGCATGCCCAAAGTGGTGGAGACCGCGCACGCGTTGGTCAACAAACCACCGCATCAGGGCGTGAACCCGGACGAAGTCGTGGCGATCGGCGCCGCGATCCAGGCGGGGGTGCTCAAGGGCGAGGTGAAGGATGTGCTGCTGCTGGATGTGACGCCGCTCTCGCTGGGCATCGAGACGCTGGGTGGAGTGTTCACCCGCCTGATCGAGCGCAACACCACGATTCCCAGCCGCAAATCAGAAATCTTCTCGACCGCCAGCGACAGCCAGCCCGGCGTGGAAATCCACGTGCTTCAGGGCGAGCGGCCGCTGGCGCGGGACAATAAGACCATCGGCAAATTCCAACTGACGGACATTCCGCCCGCGCCGCGCGGCGTGCCGCAGATCGAAGTCACCTTCGACATCGACGCCAACGGCATCCTGCACGTCAGCGCCAAAGATCTCGGCACCGGCAAGGAACAGAAGATCACGATCACCGCCAGCAGCGGCCTGAGCAAGGAAGAGATCGAAAAAATGCGCCGCGACGCGGAAACGCACGCCGAGGAGGACAAACAACGGCGCGAGGAAATCGAGGCCCGCAACGAAGCCGACAACATGGTGTACCGGGCGGAAAAATTCCTCAAAGACACCGGCGACAAACTTTCCGGCGCGGACAAGAGCAGGATGGAAGAGGCCCTCAAGGAGACGCGCGAGGCGCTCAAAGGGTCGGATGGCGCGGCGATCCGCGCGGCCAACGAGAAGCTCAACGAAGCCTGGCAGGCCGTGTCCGCCGAATTGTATAAGGCGCGCGCGGCCCAGGGCCAGCCCGGAGGAGCGGGCGGCGGCCCCGCCGGCGCGGATGCCGGGCCAACCCCGCCCGGCGGAGCCGGCGGCAAGCCGGATGAAGGGCCGATCATCGACGCGGAAGTCGTCGATGACCAAAACAAATAAGTTTCAGACACCAACGCGGGCGCTCCCGGGCGGGCGTCCGCGCCCCGAAGGTTTTGTCCGCCGTATGTGCGGCGGGCTTGGGTTCACTAGTAACAAACAACATAAACGAAACTATGGCACTAAACATCAAACCCCTCGGTGATCGGATCCTCGTAGAACCGGTCGAGGAAAAGGAAGTCAAAAAGGGCGGCATCATCATTCCCGATACCGCGAAAGAAAAACCCATGGAAAGCGTCGTCGTGGCGCTGGGCACCGGCAAGACCGATGACAACGGAAAGAAAATTCCGTTCGAGGTCAAAAAAGGCGACCGCGTGCTGGTCAGCAAATATGGCGGCACGGAAATCAAGCTGGACGGCAAGGAATACAAGATCCTCAGTTCCGACGATATTCTGGCGGTTCTCGAATAACCCATCTCATCAACACGTAACAATCAGCAATCAAATCGTATGGCAGCAAAACAATTGATTTTTGACGAACATGCTCGTCAAACCCTGCTTAAGGGCGTTTCCAAACTGGCGAAGGCCGTCTCCGCCACGCTGGGACCCAAAGGCCGCAACGTCGTGCTCGACAAGAAATTCGGCTCCCCCACCATCACCAAGGACGGCGTGACCGTGGCCAAGGAGATCGAACTGGAGGATCCCTATGAAAACATGGGGGCGCAGATGGTCCGCGAAGTCGCCAGCAAAACCAGCGACGCGGCGGGCGACGGCACCACCACCGCCACGGTGCTGGCGGAGGCCATCTTCCGCGAGGGCCTCAAGTACGTGACCTCGGGCGCCTCCCCGCTCGGGATTCAGCGCGGCATCGCCAAGGCGGTCAGCGCCGCGGTCGAGCACCTGGACAAAATCGCCAAGAAGGTCAAGGACAAGGAAGAGATCAAACAGGTCGCGACCGTGTCGGCCAACTGGGACACCACAATCGGCGAAATCATCGCGGATGCCATGGACAAAGTGGGCAAGGACGGCACCATCACCGTCGAGGAGGCCAAGTCCATCGAGACCACGCTGGACGTGGTCGAGGGCATGCAATTCGACAAAGGCTACCTGTCTCCCTACTTCGTCACCAACGCCGAAGCCATGGAAGCTCGCCTCGAGGATTGCTACATCCTCAATTACGAAAAGAAGATCAGCAGCCTCAAAGATTTGCTGCCGATCCTCGAGAAGGTCGCCAAAGTCGGCAAACCGCTGCTCATCGTCGCCGAAGAAGTCGAGGGCGAGGCGCTGGCCACGCTGGTGGTCAACAAACTTCGCGGCACCCTGAACATCTGCGCCGTCAAGGCGCCGGGTTTCGGTGATCGCCGCAAGGCCATGTGCGAAGACATCGCCATCCTCACCGGCGGCCGCTTCATCAGCGAAGATCTCGGCATCAAACTCGAGAGCCTCACGCTGGAGGATCTCGGCCGCGCCAAGAGCGTGGTGGTGGACAAAGAAAACACCACCATCGTGGAAGGCGCCGGCAAGAGCTCCGAAATCCAGGGGCGCGTCAACCAGATCCGCCGCCAGATCGAGGAGACCACCTCGGACTACGACCGCGAGAAGCTCCAGGAGCGCCTGGCCAAGCTCGCCGGCGGCGTCGCCGTCATCAATGTCGGCGCGGCGACCGAAACCGAAATGAAGGAGAAGAAGGCCCGCGTCGAGGACGCCTTGCACGCAACCCGCGCGGCGGTCGAGGAAGGCATCGTTTCCGGCGGCGGCGTGGCCCTGCTCCGCTGTCTGGCCGCGATTGACGCCGCCAAGCCCGAGAACGACGACGAGCGCATCGGCATGGACATCGTCAAGCGGGCCATCGAGTACCCGACCCGCGCCCTGGCCGAAAACGCCGGCGTCGAAGGCTCGGTGGTGGTGATGGAAATCAAGCGCCGCAAAGGCAACGACGGCTACAACGTCAGCACCGGGGCCTATGAGGATCTCGTCAAAGCCGGCGTGGTGGACCCGAAGAAGGTCACCCGCACCGCGCTGCAAAACGCCGCGTCCATCGCGGGCTTGCTGCTGACCACCGAATGCCTCGTCACCGAAATCCCGGAAAAGGAGAAGAAGGCTCCGATGCCGGGCGGACACGGCGGCATGGGTGACATGGGCGACTACTAATCACGCTCTCAGAGCCGCGCCGGCCCAAACGCCGGCGCCGGCTCACGCCGGGAGGAACTGAAGCCGCGGGGTTGGCGCAAGCCAGCCCCGCATTTTTTTGCCCCGGCGCGGACTTGCCGCCCGCGAAGGCGCGCTGGGGATTGCGGAAAAGGTTGAAAAACCTTCCCAAATATCGCCTCTTGTGAAGAACCAAGATGGCATTAAGCAATCCAACAGAGGCCTCCGGAGAAGGGTTGGCACCCTCCCCCGCATCCCGGCGCTGGCCCACGCAGATCAAATACATCATCGGCAACGAGGCCTGCGAGCGGTTCAGCTATTACGGCATCCGGAGCATTCTGGCGCTCTATATCAGCCAGGTGCTTTTCGCGCACCTGCCGTCCGGCGAGGCCAAAGACCGGGCTACGGAAATCATCCATCTGTTCATTTTCGCCAACTATTTCACCCCGCTCATCGGCGGATGGCTCAGCGACAAATTCTGGGGCCGTTACAACACGATTCTTTACGTGTCGCTGATCTATTGCCTGGGCAATCTGATCCTGGCCCTCGGGGTCGGCTCCGCCGCGGGCCTGTATCTGGGTCTTGCCTTGATCGCCATCGGCTCGGGCGGCATCAAACCCTGCGTCTCCGCGTTTTGCGGCGATCAGTTCCTGGCGGAACAATCCGGGCTGCTGCAAAAGGCCTACGGCCTGTTCTATTGGTCGATCAATTTCGGCTCCTTCTTCTCGTTCCTCTTGATCCCCTGGCTCAAGGAGGAATGGGGCTACCGTGTTGCCTTCGGGGTCCCCGGCGTGTTCATGCTGGCGGCTACCCTGATTTTCTGGCTCGGGCGCAAGCATTACCGCCGGATGCCCACCACGCGGGAGACACGCAGCGCCGGCTTCCTCAAGGTCGCCTGGTTCGCGCTGTCGCGCCTGGGACGCCGCCGGGCCGGCCAAAGCGTCTGGGAAATCGCCCGGGAGCGGTTCTCCGCCCGCGAGGTCGAGGCCGCGCGTTCGGTGGGGCCCATTCTGACGGTGTTTGCTCCGATCACCATCTTCTGGGCGCTCTTTGACCAGACCTCGTCCACCTGGGTGCTGCAAGGCAGCAAAATGCGGCCGTTTCACCTCACCCAGAGCTTCTTCATCGGCCCCGAGCAGATGCAATCGATGAACCCGCTGTTCGTGATGCTGCTGGTGCCGCTCACGTTGTGGGCCTATCCCCGGATCGAGAAATGGTTCGGGATCCGCCTGTCGCCGCTCCGCCGGATGGGCGTCGGCATGTTCCTGGCCGCCCTGTCGTACGTCGTGGTAGGAGTCTTCCAAACCCGCGTGGACGCCGGAGTTCCGATGCTTGTGCTCTGGCAAACGCTGCCCTATCTCATTCTGACCACCGCCGAAGTCCTGATCTCGACCACCGGCCTGGAATTCGCCTTCACGCAGGCGGCCGCTGAAATGAAAAGCACCATCATGAGCTTTTGGCTGCTCACCGTCGCCTTCGGCAACCTGCTGGTGCCGCTCATCACCGGCTTGAAAGCGCGCCTGGTCCCGGAAACCACCGGCAGCGTCGCCGTGAGCGCCTCGACCTTCTTCCTCTACGCCGGCCTGACCGCTGCCGTCGCCGTGGTGTTCATGCTCGTGGCGATGAAATACCAGGAGCGGCCATTGGAACTGACGAGCGAACGCGGCTGAACAGCCCCGCCGTCCAACGCCACAGGCGCGGCCAAAAAAAACGTGAAATCCCGCGATGCGCGCTTGCGGTAGTCTCCGCGCCCGCTACACTTAACAACTCCCATGAATGGGTTGAGGAACGAGAACGATAATTATTTTTAGACCGATATGGCTACCGCTAATGACCTTCGCCGCGGCATGGCGATTAACTACAATGGAGACGTTTGCGTGGTGCTGGACAGCCAGCATCGCACGCCGGGGAACTTGCGCGCCTTCGTTCAGGCCACCCTGCGCAGCATTCGCAGCGGACGCTCCTCCGACGTGCGCTTCAGCTCCACCGAACGCATCGAGGTCATCCCCATGGTCACCCGCAAAATGGAATTCAGCTACAAGGATGGGGCGGATTACGTCTTTTCCGACCCCGAAACTTACGAGACGGTCACGCTTTCCCCGGAGTTGGTCGGGGACAACAAGGATTATCTTGTCGAAAATTCCGCGGTCACCGTCACTTTCGTCGAAGAAAAGGCCGTCGCCATCGAACTGCCGTCCAGCGTCGTCCTCACCGTGGCGGATGCCCCCGAGGGCATTCGCGGTGACTCCGCGAACAACGTTCAGAAAGCGGTGGTGATGGAAACCGGCATCACCGTGCAAGCTCCGCTGTTCATCAAGACCGGCGAGAAAATCAAGGTGGACACCCGCACGGGCAAATACATGGAGCGCGCCTGAGCGCGATTCGCCGGCGACAGGCAGGGCGGAGATCTCGATCAGGGCTTGCCAGAGCGGGGGCTGGTCTTCATGCTGGAGGGCGCTATGAAGACTAGGATCGGCATGATCGTTCTGGTATTGGCCTGTCTGGGGTTGCTCATCGGCTTGATTCTTCGGAACCGGCAGGCGGACGAGCAAAAGCGGGCGGACACCCAGACGATTTTGACGCTCTCCAACAACTGGCTGGAGACGAGCGGACGACTCGAGGAGCAGAAGCAGGTGGCGGCGGTGCTCGAGCGGGATCTGGATGACTCGCGCCAGGCCGGCGCCCGCGCCGCCAAGGCGTACACCGAGCTGACCAATCATTACACGGAAGTTTCCACCAAGCTGATTGAGACCGAGGCGGCCATGCGCGACGAGGTGGCCAAGCGCGATTCGCGGATTGCGGATCTGGAAAACCAAAATCAGAATCTGGACAAACAGGCGCTGGACCTGAGCTCGGCCATCACCAGTCTCAAGGTCCAAATTGACGATACCCAGCGGAAGCTGGCGGCGTCGGAGGGGGACAAGGCCTTTCTCGAGAAGGAACTCAAACGCCTGACCGCCGAAAAGGCCGAGCTCGAGCGGCAGTTCAATGATTTGGCCGTGTTGCGCGCGCAGGTGGTGAAGCTCAAAGAGGAGCTGAGCATCGCGCGCCGCGTGGAGTGGATTCGGAAGGGACTTTTTGCGAACAGCGAGCAAAAAGGCGCGCAAAAGCTGATGCAAGGCCTTACCCCGCGTGCGGCGCCCCAGCCGAAACCTTCGTACGACCTGAATGTCGAGGTCAGCGCCGACGGCGCGGTTAAGATTCTTCCGCCGACGAATGCTCCCGCCGCCAAATGACTGAGCGCGGCCCGTTAGTCGATGCGCACGGGCGCACGCTGCGCGACCTGCGGATCAGTGTGACCGACCGGTGCAACTTCCGGTGTCTGTATTGCCTGCCGGAGACCGAGGCGGCGCATAATTTTTACCGCGGTCGCTGGGCGCATGCGGTGGATTCCCCGCCGATTTTGCCGCAATGGGTGCCGCGGGATCGGATACTTTCGTACGAAGAGATCGAGCGGGCGGCGCGTCTGTTTGTGTCGCTCGGCATCCAAAAGCTGCGGATCACCGGCGGCGAGCCGTTGTTGCGCCACGGCCTGGATGGATTGATCGCGAAGTTGGCGCGGATCGAGGGGGTGCGGGATCTGGCTCTGACTACGAACGGCTTTCATTTTCGCTCGAAAGCCGCGGCGCTGAGGGAAGCCGGGTTGGGCCGGGTCAGTTTCAGTCTGGATTCTTTGGATCGGACGAACTTCCAGAAAATCACCGGCCGGGACGCGTTGGCGGAGGTGCTGCGGAGCATCGACCGGGCGAAGGAACTGGGGTTTGCGCCGGTCAAGGTCAACGCGGTCATCATCCGCGGGCTGAACGACCACGAATTGGAGGCTTTGGCGCGCTTTGCCCGGGAGCGGGAGATTCAAATGCGGTTCATTGAGTTCATGCCGCTGGATTCAGCCCGGGCCTGGCTGAGGGAGATGGTGGTGCCCGCGGCCGAAATCCTGGGCCGGCTTCGGGCGGGCTTCGAGTTGTGCGCGCTGCCGCAGGACCATCCCTCCTCGACCAGCAAGCGCTGGGCATTCGCCTCGGGGGCCGGGGAGATCGGTTTGATCGCGCCGGTCTCCGAGCCGTTCTGCGGGCATTGCAACCGCATCCGCCTGACGGCAGACGGAAAAATTCGCACCTGCCTGTTCAGCGTGGTTGAACACGATTTGCGAGGCCGGTTGCGGACGGAGAGCGACGACGGGCGGATTCGGGAATGGATTCGTGAGGTGGCCTGGCAGAAGGAGGCGCGCCACCGCATCGGTGAACCGGACTTCATCCCGCCCTCGCGCTCGATGAGCTGCATCGGCGGATGACGCTGGCGGAGGGCGGTTGGCAGGGCCGGACGGTCCAGGCGTTTTTCAGATTTCAAGCGCGCCAGTTTTGACGCGAGCCGGCTGCCGCCTCCGCCGTTGTCGGCGCTTGCCTTCATTCGGGTTTTGGGCCAGCCTCGGCAGGCCACCTTGATTATGAAAACTGAACATACTTGGAAATTTTTTCGAGCCGGCGGATTTGACCAGGTGAAGCTGGAGACCGGAGCGGACCTGCTGGCGCTGGAAGAGTTGGATCAGAAGCTTTGGGTTGCGCTGGCTTGTCCGACCACGGGCATCCATTTCGATCTCAAGACCGCCGCTTTGATCGACAGCGACAAGGACGGGCGGATTCGCGCTCCCGAGCTTATGGCGGCGGTGAAGTGGGCGGGGCGCTTGCTGAAAAATCCGGACGATTTGGTGAAGGGATTGAATCCGCTGCCGCTGGAGGCGATCCAGGACGGGACGCCCGAGGGCGCGCAGTTGAAATCCTCCGCGCGGCAGATTCTGGCCAATCTCGGCAAGCAAGACGCGGCCGCGATCAGCGTCGAGGATACGGTGGACACGGGCAAGATTTTCGCGCAGACCGCCTTTAACGGCGATGGCATCATCGTGGAAAGCTCGGCTCAGGACGACCAGACCAAGGGAGTCATCCGCGACATGATCGCGTGCCTGGGCGGCGAGGAGGATCGCGGCGGCCAGCCCGGGGTGAGCCAGGGGCGGGTGGAGGCCTTTTTCGCGGAGGCGCAGGCTTACTCGGATTGGTGGAAGAAGGCCGAGGAGGATTCGAAGATTCTGCCGCTGAACGGCGGCACCGCGGCGGCGGCGGCCACGGTCCAGGAGGTCAAGGCCAAGGTCAACGATTATTTCGCGCGCTGCCGGCTGGCGGCGTTTGACGCGCGGGCGCTGGCGGCATTAAACCGCGAGGAAAAGGAATACCTCGCTCTGGCGGCCAAGGATCTCACCATCAGCTCGGCGGAAATCGCCACCTTCCCGCTGGCGCAGGTGGGCGCGGCGAAGCCGCTGCCGCTGCGCGAGGCGCTCAACCCCGCCTGGGCCGGCGCCATGGCGCGGTTCGAGACGCAAGTGGTGCGTCCGATTCTCAACGGCAAGGGAGTCATCACGGAAACGGATTGGCAGGCCATCACGGACAAGTTCTCGGCGTACGAGAGTTGGATGACGGTGAAGGCCGGAGCGGCGGTCGAGAAGCTGGGGCTGCCGCGCGTGCGCGAGATCCTCGCCGGCGACTCGAAGCGCGTGATCACCGAGCTCATCGCCAAAGACAAGGCCGAGGAGGGCAACGCCAACTCGATCGCCGCGGTCGAGCGGCTGGTTCGCTACGCGCGCGATCTCTACCTGCTGTGCGCGAATTTTGTGAATTTCGAGGATTTTTACGACCGGGGCGAGCCGGCCATTTTTCAGGCCGGCACTCTCTATCTCGATCAACGGAGTTGCGAGCTCACGCTGGTGGTGGACGACGCGGCCAAGCACGCCACCATGGCGGCTTTGGCGGGGGCTTACATTGCCTACTGCGATTGCTCGCGCAAGGCCACCGGGGAAAAACTGACCATCGCGGCCATCTTCTCGCAGGGCGACGACGAAAACCTGATGGTCGGGCGCAACGGCGTGTTTTACGACCGCAAGGGCAGGGATTGGGACGCCACGATCACCAAAATCATCGCCAATCCCATCAGCCTGCGCCAGGCGTTCTGGCTGCCGTACAAGAAATTTGTCCGGATGATCGAGGAGCAGATCGCCAAGCGCGCGGCGGCGGCGGACGCCGCCTCGACCGAGAAGCTGTCGAAAGCGGCGACGGCGGCCACGGAAATCGACAAACAGGCGCCCGCGGCGCCCGCGGCGGCGGGGCCCAAGAAGATCGATATTGGCGTCGTGGCCGCTTTGGGCGTGGCGGTGGGCGCGATTGGCGGCGCGCTCGGCGCCATCACCACCGGCCTGGCGAAACTGGCGATCTGGCAGATCCCGCTGGTCATTATTGGGGTGGTGCTGGCGATCTCCCTGCCGTCGGTGGTGATCGCCTACCTCAAGCTGCGCAAGCGCAATCTGGGGCCGATTCTGGACGCGAACGGCTGGGCGGTGAACGCACGGGCGCGCATCAATGTGCCGTTTGGCGCGAGCCTCACCGGGATTGCCAAACTGCCGCCGGGCGCACAGCGTGATCTGGCGGATCCGTTTGCCGACAAGAAACGGCCCTGGACGCTGTACATCATTCTGTTCTTATTGTGTCTCTTTGGCTGGTTGTGGTATGCCGGCAAGTTGGATGGCAGCCTGCCAGGCAGCGTGAAGAGCACCACGGTTCTCGGCACGAACGCCCCGGCTTACAAACGGGTGACACCGCCGCCGGCGCCGTCGGCGGGCGAGGCGCCCGCTCCCGCGACCGGCGGTTGAGCGAAAGCTCGCTTCGGGGGAGGGCGGCCTGACTTGTTCAGGTCGCCACCGCGTGCAGAGCGGCGGAGAACTCGGCCGGTTGCCGGCGGTGCAGCAGCGCGGAGAGCATCATGCGCAAATTGGAAACGCTGAAGGGTTTTTCCAGGATCGCATCCACCGGGTTTTCCTCCTTCGACAGCTCAGCCGCGTGGGCCGTGAGCATCAGCATGGGCTGCGAGGGAACGAGTGTTTTGATGGTGCGCGCCAGCTCGGCGCCGGACATTCCGGGCATCGAGTAGTCCGTGATGACCAGGTCAAACTCGCCGGGTGTGTAGAGCAAACAGGCGCGGCCGCCGTCCTGCGCCTCGACGACGGTGTGGCCATCGAGTTGCAGCAGCAGTTTCAGGATTTCCCGAATCGCGGGTTCATCATCCACGATTAAAATCCTGCACGGGTGATCGGCTGCGTCCTTCATAGACATTTACTTTAACCGCCCAAACCTTCGCACAGGGGGGCGCGGGACGCAACCCGGGGAGCCGCCGAAAAACCTCCCGGGGAAACACCGGGCGGCGGGGCGTTTTGCCGGCGGCGTGTGTTGGCGGCGCCGGCGGTTTTGCAGCGACGCGCGCGGTTATGACGGCGCGGGCGCCGCGCCCACGAACCAGGGGCGGGATAGGCCGCTCGTTGTTCTCATTTCTCATAATGGCGCTCCGGTCCGGATTGAGGGGAACTGATCGAGGTCATTTCGCGATTGCGCGCTCCCGCCGGCAAACGCATATTGCGCGGGAGTTTGAAACAAACCTTATGAGCACATCCGCAATTCGTGTGGCGGTGACCGGGGCCGCCGGCCAGATCGGTTACGCGCTGTTATTCCGCATCGCCTCGGGCGCCATGTTCGGGCCGAACCAGCCGGTGATTTTGCACCTGATCGAAATTGAGCCGGCGCTGCCGGCGCTGGGCGGGGTGGGTATGGAGCTGGATGACTGCGCCTTTCCGCTGTTGAAAGGGGTGACGCGCACGGCGAGCCTGGACGAGGGGTTTCGCGGCGTGAATTGGGCGCTGCTGGTCGGCAGCGTGCCGCGCAAGGCCGGCATGGAGCGGAAAGACCTGCTCGGCATCAACGGCAAAATATTCATTGGCCAGGGCCAGGCCATCCAGAAAAACGCCGCGCCGGACGTCCGCGTTTTGGTGGTGGGCAATCCCTGCAACACCAATTGCCTGATCGCCATGCGCAACGCGCCGCAGATTCCGCGCGACCGCTTTTTCGCCATGACGCGGCTGGACGAGAACCGGGCCAAATCGCAATTGGCGAACAAAGCTGGTGTGGACGTCACCGCCGTGAGCAACGTCACCATCTGGGGCAATCACTCGGCGACGCAATACCCGGACTTTTATAACGCCAGGATTTCGGGCCAGGCGGCGACGCAAATGATCAAAGATGAAGCCTGGTTGAAGGGCGAGTTCATCAGTTCCGTGCAGCAGCGCGGGGCGGCGATCATTAAAGCGCGCGGCGCTTCGAGCGCGGCCAGCGCCGCCAACGCCGTGGTGGACACGGTGCGTTCGATCGTCGAACCGACCGCGGCCGGGGATTGGCACAGTGTCTGCCTCTGCTCGGACGGAAGCTACGGCGTCGAGGCGGGGCTGATCAGCTCGTTCCCGGTGCGCAACGTCGGCCAGCAGTTGCAAATCGTGAAGGGCCTGCCGGTGAATGAGTTCAGCCGCTCGAAAATCGACGCGACCGTGAACGAGCTCAAGGAGGAACGCGGGCTGGTGAGCGAGTTGCTCCCCGCCTGAGGCTCGGCATGGCCGCCCCGACGCTGGCTGAACTGGCCGCGCGGACCGATTGCGCGCTCTGGCATCCGGCCGCCGCTCCGGCGGAGTATGAGCTTTTGTGTCAGACCGCGATTAAGCACCGATTGCGCGCCATCTGCGCGCCCGGCGCGCGGCTGGCTGTAGCGGCTGCGCAACTCGAGCTGACCCCGGTCAAGCTGGTGGCGATGACTGGCTTTCCCGGCGGCTTGGCGGACGCGGACGTGAAGCGTTTCGAGACCGAGGCGGCGCTGGATTCGGGCGCGCAGGAAATCGAGTTGGCGCCGGATTACGGCCTGCTTCGCGCCGGAGAGCACCGCCGATTCCTGCGCGAGCTGCGCGATGTGGTCGAGGCCGCGGAGGAACGGCCCGTTTGCGTCGTGCTGGACATCGCCCGGTTGCGACCGGAGGAGCTGGCGACCGCTTGCGGACTGGTGCTGGATTCCGGGGCGGCGGCGATCGCCACCGGCACGGGCCTGCCGCCGGTGACCTCCGCTTCGCCCGACACGCTGCGCCGGCTTCGCGAATGGCTGGGGGAAAAGTTCATTATCAAGGCAACCCTCGGCTCGGCGCCGCCGGAGGTGGCCGCCGCCGCATTGGCCGCCGGCGCCACCCGCATCGGCACCACGGCCGAGTGGGCCTGATTCCGGGGCGGAAAGACCTGCGAGGTCTCGGCTCCCGGCGATGTTTCGCCTTGATAATTCCCCTCGGCGGGCACACAAAACGGGAAAACGTGTGACCCGGGCCATGATTTGATATGAACTCGATTCTGCGAGCGCTGATCGTTTTAACGCTGCTTCAGGTCTCCGTTTGGGGCGCGTCCCGCGGCGCCCTTTGGAAAAGCGTTGCGCAAGCCCGAAGCCAGGGCCTGCCGCAGACGGCGATCACCAACCTCCAACTGATCCTTGAGGACGCGATGAAGGAGAAGGCTTTTCCGGAAGCGGTCAAGGCGTTGGGAGAGAAAATCGTGATGGAAAGCGCGGTGCAGGGAGCGCTGCCGGAGGAGCGCATCGTTCGGCTCCAAGCCGCGATTGCCCAGGCTTCCCCGGAGATGAAGCCGATGCTTGATACACTGCTGGCGCATTGGTATTGGGACTATTTCCGAAGCCATCGCTGGCATTTTCTGCGGCGCACCGCCACGGCCCAGGCGCCGGGCGAGGATTTTACCACCTGGGATCTGCCGCGCCTGTTCACCGAGATCGACCGGCAATTTCAAACGGCTCTGGCGGGGGCGAAACGCCTGCAGGCCACGCCGGTGGCAGACTGGGACGCGCTCCTGACCCGGGGGACGATGCCCGACGCCTGGCGGCCCACGCTCTACGACTTCATCGCCCACGAAGCCCTCGAGTTTTACCTCTCGGGCGAACAGGCGGGCGCGCGCCGTGAGGATGCGTTTGAACTCGCGGCGACCGATCCGATCTTCGATTCCACCGAGGCGTTTCTCGCCTGGCAACCGGACACGACGGACACGAATGCGATCGCCGTGCGGGCCCTCCGGCTCTACCAGAACCTGCTGCGTTTCCATCAGTCCGACCCGGCGCCGCGGCCCGCGTTTGCGGCGGTGGACCTCGAGCGTCTGACCTGGGGGGACAACGCCGCCGCAGGCGGAGAAAAGGAGGAGCGGTATAAGCTGGCGTTGGAGCGATTCATCCGGGAGCAGGCGGATTTGGAGATCGCGGCCTTGGGGCTGGAGAAGCTGGCCCGGGTGTTCCAGCGGGAGGATGATTTGGTGAAGGCGCGGGAGACGGCCCGGCGTGGAGCGAGGCTATTTCCCAAATCCGCCGGCGGACGGCTTTGTCAGAACCTGGTGGCCGAGATTGAGGCGCCGGAGCTGGCGATTCGCACGGAACGGGTGTGGAACGATCCCTGGCCGGACATTCGCGCAGATTATCGGAATCTGACGAACGTTTTCTTTCGCGCAGTGGCCTATGATTGGGAAGCAGAGCTCGAGGGCGCCCGTCGTCCGTTGGGCGATCCGGACGAGGACGCGTGGAAAAAGCTCGTCGGGCAGACACCCGCCCTCGAATGGACGCTGGCGCTGCCGGCCACTTTGGATTATCGGCAAACGAACCACATTGCGCCTGCCCCATCGGGGCTCGCGCCGGGCTCATATTACATCCTGGCCAGCGCCCGGCGCGATTTTTCGGCGGGAGACAACCGGATCTCCGTTTGCCGCGTGTGGGTGAGTGAGCTGGCGCTGGTGACCCGGGAGCGCGCCGGCCGGGTCGAGGGCCTGGTTGTGCGCGCGAACTCGGGCGAGCCGATCGCCGGGGCGGAGATCCTGTGCTGGCATCGCGACCGGATGGGCGCCGCGACGCGCGCTCCTGGCATGCTGACGGACGCCAACGGCGCGTTCAGCGTGTCCGGCGGGGATTCAAGGGGTCAGATACTCCTGGCGCGTTTTCAAGGCCAATCCCTGGCGGCGGAGGAGCATTACCTGGGAGGGTATGAAGCCGCGGAGCAGCGGCCTGCGGGTCAAACGGTGCTTTTTACTGACCGGGCCATTTACCGGCCGGGCCAGATCGTGCAATACAAGGGCATATGCCTTTGGGTGGACCAGGCGAAGGATGATTACGAGGTGCTCAAAGGCGAGCGAGTGACGGTGGCCTTCCGGGATGCCAACGGCGCTGAAATCGCGAGCGAAGAGAAACGCGCGAACGACTACGGCTCGTTTTCCGGCTCGTTCACGGCGCCGCGAGATCGAGCTCTCGGCGCGGCCACCATCGTGGTGTCCTCCGGCCGGGCGCAGGGCATGGCAATGCTGCGGATCGAGGAATATAAACGGCCGAAATTCGAGGTGAAACTCGGCGCGCCGAAGCAGGCGGCCAAACTTAATGAGCGGGTGCAAATTCCGGGCGAGGCGGTCAGTTACACCGGGGCGCCGATTGACGGCGCTGCGGTGAACTACCGGGTGGTGCGTGAGACCCGAATGCCCTGGTGGTGGGGTTTCGGCCGGGGTGCTCGGATGGGCCGCAGCCAGGAAATCGCGCATGGCACGGCCCGCACGGGGACCGACGGATCTTTCGTCATCGAGTTTACGGCGCTTCCCGACCTGAAGACGCCTGAAAAGGAGGATCCCACCTTTATCTATTCGATTACCGCCGACGTCACCGACAACACCGGAGAAACGCGTTCGGATGATCGGACGGTCCGGCTTGGCTACACCGCCTTGCAAGCCAGACTTTCGGCGGACGAGTGGCAGGTGTCCGGGGAACCGGTGGCGATCACGGTGCGGACCCTGAGTTCGGATGATGAGCCGCGGGCGGCGGAAGGAACGGTGCGGATTCACGAGTTAGTCGGCCCCGCCCAGGTGCGGCGCGGGCCTTTGCGGCAGCCGCCGGATCGCGGCGCGGACGGCGAGGGCGCGGCCGATGAATCCGGGCTGGCGGGCTGGCCGGCGGGCAAGCTCGCGTCCGAGAGCGGATTCACCACCGGCACCAACGGCCAGACCCGGCTATCGTTCAAACTGGCGGCCGGCGCCTACCGCGCCACGGTTCATACCATGGACCGGTTTGGAAAGCAGGTGACCGGACGATTGGACTTCAAGGTGATTGACCCTGAGGCGGCGATGCTCAAGCTTCCCCTTCCGCACCTGCTGGAGGCGCCGGCCTGGCAGGCGCGGCCGGGTGTCGAGTTCCTCGCGCTCTGGGGCACTGGCTACGACACCGGCCGGGCGTTTGTGGAAATCGAGCACCGGGGCCGCCTGCTCCGCCGCTACTGGACCGAGCCGGGCCGCACGCAACAAAAAATCACGCTGCCGGTCACCGAAGCCATGCGCGGCGGCTTCACCTTGCGCGTGACGCAAGTGCGGGAAAACCGCGCTTACCTGGACTCCCGCCAAGTGGAGGTGCCCTGGTCCAATAAGGCCCTCGAGCTAAAATGGGAGCATTTTGTCTCGAAGCTCACGCCCGGCCAGAAGGAGACCTGGACGCTGGCCATTCATCCGCCGAAAGAGGGGGCAAAGAGCGCCGAACAAACGGCTGCCGAATTGGCGGCTACTCTGTATGACGCCTCGCTCGACGCCTTCGCGGCGCAGCGTTGGCCGGACGGATTTCATTTTTTCCGAAAGGATTTCGCTTCCGGCCTTTCTCAATTTGGAAATGCGCCGGCGGAGTTTCAGCAGCTTTTGGGCGAGTGGACGGTGGCGTGGCTAGACGTGGAGATTCGTTTCCGCTCGCTGCCGCCGGAGTTGCGCTCGGGGGCGATGCTTTACGCGGCCCAAAGGCGCTCCGTCAAAGCTGATACTTTGTTGGCGGCGAAAACCCGGGCGGGGGGCAGCCTCCTTCCCGAGGCCAATCGGCTAGCCGTTGCTGGGGCAGAAGGCGCGCCACCGGCGCCCGCCCCCGAGCCGCCTGCTGCGCCGAAGCCGGATTGGGGCCAGGCAACCGCCCGAAAGAACCTCAACGAGACCGCGTTTTTCTTTCCGCATCTGACCGCAGACTCGAACGGCGTGGCGCGGATCACCTTCACCATGCCCGAGGCCTTGACGCGCTGGCGGTTCCTGGGGTTTGCGCATGATGCTCAGGCGCGGAGCGGCCTGCTCGAGGGCGAGGCGGTCACCTCCCGGGATTTGATGGTGCAGCCCAACCCGCCGCGCTTTTTGCGCGAGGGCGATACCGTCGAGTTCACCGTGAAGATCACAAACCAGTCGGATCAGCCGCAGCGCGGCCGGGCGCGGCTCACCTTCGCGCTGGCGCGGGACGGGCAATCGGCGGACGCCTTGCTGGGCAACCCCGCCCCCGAGCGGGACTTCGACGTGCCGGCCCGGCAAAGCCGCGGCTATGCGTGGCGCATCCGCGTGCCGGACGGTTGCGGTTTCCTCACTTACCAGGCGGTCGCGGCCGGCGCCACCGTCAGCGACGGCGAGGAGGGAGCCCTTCCGGTGCTATCCCGCCGGGTGCTGGTCACCGAGTCCCTGCCGCTGCCCGTTCGCGGCCCGGGAGTTAAAAAATTCGAGTTCACCAAACTGCTCGAGTCGGGCCGCTCGCGGTCGCTTCGGAACCAGTCGCTCACGGTGCAAATGGTCTCGCAACCCGCCTGGTACGCCGTGCTGGCGCTGCCATATTTGATGGAGTATCCCCACGAGTGCGCCGAGCAGGTGTTCAATCGGCTGTACGCGAACGCGCTCGCGCGCCTCCTTGCGGGGAGCGACCCGAAAATCCGAAAGGTTTTCGAGCAGTGGCGCAACACGCCCGCGCTCGACAGCCCGCTCGAGAACAACGCGGAGCTCAAGAGCGTGGCGATCGAGGAAACTCCGTGGTTGCGCCAGGCGCAAAGCGAAAGCCAGGCCCGACGCCGGGTCGGCGTCCTGTTCGATGAAAACCGGCTGGATTCCGAAATCGAGCGGGCGCGGCGGACCCTTGCGGAAATGCAGCTCCCGGACGGCTCGTGGCCCTGGTTCGCCGGCGGTCCGCGGAACGATTATATCAGCCTCTACATTGTCACCGGATTCGGGCGCCTGCGGCGGCTGGGGGTGGAATTGGATGCCGGAATTTTTCTCGCGGCCTTGGAGCGGCCGGATGTGTGGATGAGCGAGCAGTACGCGCGCATCCAGCGCGCGAAAAATCCGGGAGACTACGTGCCCAACGCCACCGACGCGCTGTATCTCTACGGACGCAGCTTCTTCCTGCGAGACCGTCCCCTCGAGCCGGCCCGGCAAAAGATGATCGATTTTTATCTCAGGCAGGCGCGGAAGTTCTGGTTGCGGACGGAAAGCCGCCAGACCCAGGCGCACCTCGCGCTCGCGCTGAAGCGCTGGGCGGCGGCGAAACAGATCACGGATTCCACCCCGGCGGAAATCCTCGCATCGCTCAAGGAGCGCAGCGTGACCGATCCCGAGCTGGGCCGGTTTTGGCGGGACACCGAGCGGAGCTGGTGGTGGTATCGCGCGCCCATCGAAACGCAGGCGCTGATGATCGAGGCTTTCGACGAGATCGCCGGCGACGCGGGAGCGGTCGAGGATTGCCAGGTCTGGCTGCTTAAACAAAAGCAGGCGCAGGATTGGAAAACCACCAAAGCCACCGCCGACGCGGTGTATGCGCTCCTGTTGCGCGGGCGGAATTTGCTCGCCAGCGACGCGCTGGTCGAGCTCAAGCTGGACGGCATCGACCTGACTCCGGGGCGGCGGCAACGGAAAGCTCCGGCCGGCGGAGTCTCGGCGCCCGAGGCGGGCACCGGTTTTTACGAGGCGCGCTTCACCGGGCCAGAGATCAAGCCCGCGCTCGGGCGCGTTACGGTCCGGAAATCCGATCCGGGGATCGCCTGGGGCGGAGTTCACTGGCAGTACCTCGAGGATTTGGCGCAGATCACCCCTTACGCGGGCAGCCCTTTGAAATTGAAGAAATCGATCTACCGCCGGACCAACACCGCGAGCGGGCCGGTGCTGGAGCCGGTGACGCGAAGCCTCGCGGTGGGCGATGAGTTGGTGACGCGCCTTGAGCTGCGCGCGGACCGGGACATGGAATTTGTGCATTTGAAGGATCAGCGCGGCAGCGGCGTCGAGCCGTTGAACGTGCTTTCGAGCTATCATTTCCAGGACGGCCTGGGCTACTACGAGACCACCCGCGACACGGCCAGCCACTTCTTCATCGACTACCTTCCCAAGGGGGTTTACGTCTTTGAATACGCCAGCCGCGCGCAGTTGCGCGGGGAGTACCAGACCGGGGTGGCCGAAATACAGTGCCTGTACGCTCCCGAGTTCAACAGCCACTCGGAAAGCTTCGAGCTGCGCGTCCGGTGAGCGGTCGTTGGTGGCCACCGCTTGGCGAAATTACGAGCAAGGCTTTTTTTGTGATCGGTTCGCAATGGATACCATTGCTTTTCGTCTTCGTCTCGGTGTTCTCGGTGGCCCAGTCGGCGGCGGGTGAATGCGCCGCTTCCGGTTTGATTTATCGAGGCGCGATCCGGTAAGCTGGCGGCCTTTGGGAATGAGCAAAATTTCTCCGCGCGCGCTGAGATCCAGGCCCTGGCACGAAGGCGGGGTGGAGAAATCCGCCCCGCGGGCGGGTTCGTGGGCGCTGGAACTCGCGGCGCCGCTCGTTGTCGTGTTGCTGTTCGCGGGATTCCGCGCCTACCGGATGGCCGCCGTCGCGGGCGCCTTGTCCCTGGCTGTGATCCTGGCGCGGCGTCTGCATTCCGGCGCCCGGAGGAGGATCGATCAGATCCTGCGCGGGCTTGGGCATTGGGCCGGGCAGACGGTGACCGTAGTTCTGCTGGCGCCGGTGTTTTATATCGGGATGACCGCGGCGCGGATGTTCCACCGGCTGAGCGGCGGCGATCCGCTGCAACTGCGGGCGGGGGAGAATCCCACCTTTTGGCTGCCGTGCGACACCGAGCGCCGGCAGGCGCGGTTTATCCAGGCCATGTTTTGCGCGGAACGGCTCGTTCCCGGCCGGCTCTCGCTGGTTCCGCTGGCGGTCCTTGCCGCGCTGCTGCTGTTGGCCGCCGAGACTGGTCTCCGGGTTTACGGCTTGCGGGACGCGGTGGTGTACGTTCAGGACTACGACGTGGGTTACTATCCCCGGCCGGATCAGCGGGTGCGCCACCCGGGCCGGATCATCGTGATCAACCATCTCGGCATGCGCGGGCCCGAGGCGGGACCGGCGAAGGCGCCCGGGCGTTTTCGCATCCTGCTGCTGGGTGATTCCACGCTGGCCGGGACGCGCGTCTCGAATTCGGAGCTGTACTCGGCGCTGCTTGAGCGCCAGCTCAACGAAGCGGCCGGGTCGCCGAAATTTGAAGTGTTGAATCTGGGCGTCAACGGCTGGGGACCGCATCATGAACTGGCCTACGTCAGGAAGTTTGGCGGATTCGGCGCCGATCTGGCGGTGGTTTGCGGCCCGGTCTGGGATTGTTACCGTCCGCGATATGGCCTGGAGCGGTTGCCGCTGATGCCCCGCCCGCCCCGCGCGGCGCTCGAGCATGTGGCGTATCAACTCGTGTGGCGCATGCGGGAACGATGGCTCGGGGTTCCTCCTTTTAGCTGGCCGGACCACGAAAACACCCAGGCGGACGCCGGAGTCGAGGCGTATGGCGAACTCGCCGGGCGGCTCCAACGCGAGGGCGCGGAGGTGATGTTTCAGATGCTTCCGTTAAGCCAGGTCAGCCTGGGGCAGGCTCCGGAAGATCCGAAAATGGCCGCACTGTTTCAAAAGGTGCGGTCCCGCCTGCGTCCGCTCGGGGTTTACGCCAACTGCGCGGGGCCGATTTTCAAGGACGCGGAGCGTCCGCGGGAGATTTACCACGACGGGGTGCATTTTGGGCCCGTGGGCCACCGGCTTTACGCCCGGTACTTATTCGAGCAGTTGCGCCAGCACAGCCCGCGGGTGCAAGCCGCGCTCCAACCCCCATGAATATACTTGGCGTCAGCGCCCTTTACCATGACAGCGCCGCCGCCCTGGTGCGGGACGGCCAGATCATCGCCGCCGCCCAGGAGGAGCGGTTCTCGCGCCGGAAACACGACGCGCGGGTGCCGGTCCACGCCATTCGCTATTGTCTCGAGGCCGGCGGGCTGAAATCGGGAGAGCGGCTGGACGCGGTGGCTTTCTACGACAAACCGATCACCAAATTCACCCGGCTGCTCACCACCTTCGGCCAGACGGCGCCCTCCGGTTTCCGGAGTTTTACCCGGGGCGTGCCCGCCTGGGTGAGGGAAAAGGGGTGGGTCGGCTGGTCCATCGATCGCGCTTTGCGCCGGGCCGGGGTGAAGGCCCGGGAGTTTTATTTCCCCGAGCATCACGTCTCGCACGCCGCCAGCGCCTTTTATCCCTCGCCGTTTGCGGAGGCGGCGGTGTTGACGGCGGACGGCGTCGGCGAATGGACCTGCTCGAGCATCTCGGTCGGCGAGGGGCGGCGGCTGCGCATGCTGGCCGAGCAACGGTTCCCGCATTCGCTGGGCCTGCTTTACAGCGCGTTTACCTATTACACCGGCTTCAAGGTCAACTCGGGCGAATACAAGTTGATGGGGCTGGCCCCCTACGGGCAGCCGAGGTACGCCCAGCTCATCAAGGACCGGCTCATTCAATTGCGAGCGGATGGCTCGATCTGGATGAACATGGATTATTTCGGCTATCTCGACGGATTGACGATGACCAACGAGCGGTTCCATCAGCTTTTCGGCGGGCCGCCGCGCGCGCCGGAGTCCGAGCTCACGCCGCGCGAGATGGATCTGGCGGCCTCGATTCAGGCGGTGACCGAGGAGGCGATGCTGAACATGGCGCGCTACGCCCGCGCGGTGACCGGCAAGCGATTTCTCTGCCTGGCGGGCGGGGTGGCGCTCAATTGCGTCGCCAATGGCAAAATCCTGGGAAGAAAGATTTTCGACGACCTCTGGATTCAACCGGCGGCGGGCGACGCCGGCGCCGCGGTGGGCGCGGCGCTTTACGTCTGGCATCAAACGCTGGGCAACGAGCGCGCGCCCGTTCCCGGCCAGGATGCGATGTCTGGAGCGGCGCTGGGGCCGGCTTACACCCGCGGGCAGATCAAGGCGTTCCTCGACGAGAACAAACTGCCGTACGAGGAGTTGCGCGGGGCTGAGCGGGAAGCCCGCCTGGCCAGGGCGCTGGCGGAGGGAAAGGTGGTTGGGCTGCTCCAGGGCCGGATGGAATTTGGCCCGCGCGCGCTGGGCAACCGCTCGATCCTCGCCGATGCGCGCAGCCGGAAAATGCAATCTTACCTGAACCTTTCGACCAAGTTCCGCGAGAGTTTCCGGCCCTTTGCCCCCATCGTGTTGCGGGAGGATGTCTCGGAATACTTCGAGGTGGTCGAGGAATCGCCCTACATGCTGCTCGTCGCCGGGCTGAGGCGGGAGCGGTGTCTGCCGCCGCGGGGGGACGAGCGCACCCTCTCGCTCACTGAATGGGTGAACCGGCCGCGCTCGGATCTGCCGGCCATCACGCATGTGGATTACTCGGCCCGCATCCAGACGGTGGACCGCGGGCGCAATCCGCGGCTGCACGGCCTGCTGGCCGAGTTCAAGCGGCTGACCGGCTGCGGCGTCTTGGTAAACACCAGTTTCAACGTGCGCAGCGAACCGATCGTCTGCACCCCCGAGGACGCCTACTGCTGCTTTATGCGCACCGGGATCGACCTTCTGGCGCTCGAGGATTTTGTGCTTGAAAAAGAGCGCCAGCCCGAGTGGGTGGAGACGGAGAACTGGCGGGAGGAATTCGGGTTGGACTAAAAGCGGGAGGCGCAGACATGTTGATGGCCAAATGGATAGGACGAATGTTGGCGGATCTGCTGCGGTTTGGAATCGCCAACCGCGCTCCGGGGATGAGCCTGGCGGTGATTGGCCTGCTGTTTCTGGGAGTGGTGATTCTCGCCGCCAAGGTCACCGCGCCCTTCATTTACACCTTGTTTTGAGACACCGGCGCCGCGCTTTCCACGGCGCGTTTGAACAGGCAACCCCGGAGGGCGTGGATGCCAAAACCGGGAGCGGGCGAAGTCGAGACGCTGCTTTTCGCTCTTTGCCTTGATCCGCTGTCCGGCTGGCTCCGTATTCTGGCCGACGGGTCGAAAATCACGTCCCGCGCGCTGAGAACCGCCGGCCGCCGCCGCCGCGGTTTTCACTGTCGCCGGTTCGGAGAAGTGGTACAATTCGCTGTTATGAACAGACAGGCCAACCAGTTCTCCCGCCGTCAGGCCCTGGCGACCCTCGGCTTGCTGGCGCTCGGGAGTCTTTCGGGAATCAGCGCCCCCGCGCGAAAAAAACGCGGTCTGGCGCTGCAACTCTACACCTTGCGCGATCCGGCAAAGAAGGATCTGGCCGGCACGTTGAAGGAGGCGCGGCAAATGGGGTGGGAATACGTCCAGTGGAGCGGGATGCCCGATTTGCCGGCGGAAAAAATCCGCGCGGCCCTCGACGAGGCCGGGCTCAAAGCCGTCGCCTCGCACGCGGCCATGGAGCCGTTCGAGACCGAGTTTGCCCGCCACGCGGCGTTTTGGAAAACCGTGGGGGTGACCGATGTGGCGGCCAGCTCGATGATGAGCGGCTGCAAGGAAAACCTGCAAGCCTGGCTGCGGGGGGCGCGGCGGCTGGACAAGATCGGCGCCAATCTGCGCACCGCGGGACTGCGCTTCTCGTATCACAACCACGCGTTCGAGTTCGAGAAGTTTCCCGACGACGAGCGCACAAAGCATGAGATTCTGATGGCGTCCACCCGCCCCGAGAATGTGAACGCGGAATTGGATCTGGCCTGGGCGTACGTAGCCGGGCAGGATCCGGCCGCGCTGATTCGCCAATACAAGGGCCGCTGCCCGCTGGTGCATGCCAAGGATGTGGTGCGGGCGAAGTCCGGCAAACAAGAGTTCAAGCCGCTTGGGCAGGGCGAGTTGAACTGGGCGGAAATCATCGCCGCGGGGGATGAAGCCGGGATCGAGTGGTACATCTACGAGCAGGACAACGGCCAGGGGTCGCCCTTCGATTACACTCGCACCAGCTATGAGTATTTGTCCAATAAACTGCGGGCAGCCTGAGCCGCCGCGCTGGTGGTGGGGCAGATTTCGGGTTCGCTGGCGCGCGGGACTTCCCGGGCCCGTCGCGCGCTGGCCCGCGGAAAAATCCGGCCTGAGCAAACCATGAACTTTCTCGTCACCGGCGGCGCTGGTTTTATCGGCTCGCATGTCTGCGAGCGGTTGCTGCGGGCGGGGCACGCGGTCTGGGCTCTGGACGACCTGAACCCGTTTTACGATCCCCGGCTCAAACAGCGGAACCTGCGGGAGATCCAGGCCCTGGCGCTCCCCTTCGAGTTCATGCACGGCGACATTTGCGACCGGGCGGCGGTCGAGGAAGCCTTCGGGGCGGCGGCTTTCGACCAGGTGATTCATCTGGCGGCGCGCGCCGGAGTGCGCCCGAGTTTGAGCGATCCCGCTCTTTACCAGCGGGTGAATGTCGAAGGCACGGCGAATATTCTCGAGGCCGCGCGCGCCCATGGAGTGCGCAAAATGATCCTGGCTTCGTCCTCCTCGGTGTATGGGGTCAACTCGAAGATCCCGTTTGCGGAGAGCGACCCGATCTTTTCGGCCATCAGCCCCTACGCCGCCAGCAAGCTGGCCTGCGAAGCGCTTGGTCATGTGTATCATCATGTGTATGGCATGGACGTGGCCATGCTCCGTTTTTTCACGGTCTATGGTCCGCGCCAGCGGCCGGATCTGGCGATTTACAAATTCGCGCGGCTCATCACCGAGGGGAAGCCGATTCCGGTTTACGGCGATGGCTCGAGCTCCCGCGATTACACCTATATCACCGACATCCTGCAGGGAATCCTGGCCTGCACCGAGCGGGAGTTCGGTTACGAGATTTTCAATCTGGGCGAGTCGGACGCCGTCCCGTTGAGCCGGCTGATCGAGCTGCTCGAGCGCGCGCTGGGACGCCGGGCGGTGATCGAGCGTCTGCCGCCGCAGCCGGGGGATGTCCCCCACACCCGGGCGGAGGTGGCGAAAGCCCGCGCCCGGCTGGGCTACCAGCCGGCGGTGCGGATGGAGGAGGGTATAGGCTTGTTTATTGAATGGTTTACGGGTAGAATTAGCGGCCATACTGATTATGGAGTCTCGAGCGCATTACACCAGGCCGACGTTTGACCAGGCCCTGAGCGCCTGGAAACAGTTGCTTCGGCAACTGGGGCATGCTCAGGAATTGCTATGGATGTACGACGAGAACCTCTGCCTGGAACCGGATCCAGCCGATCCGGAGGGGCTGCGGCTCGCCTTCCAGACCACATTCACGCCGGCTCCGCCGGGCGCCGAGCAGATCACCTTCCGGCACTTTAGCGGCTGCGAGGCGCCGATGGTGTTCTACCGGGCCGGCTCGGCCTCCGGAAAGTCCGTTTGCCTGATGTTGTGCGACCGATGGTTCGAGCGCAAAGTCACTGATCCCGAGTATGTCTGGCACGAGGACTGGGGGCTGGCCTTTCGCGCCGGCCCGCGGGAGGAGCTACCCGAGGCGCGCGAGGAGAGCCGATGGAAAAACCGTGTCATTCACGGCCGCCCTTTGAGCGAGCTGGATTTTTGCATGAGCCTCCGTTCCGTGCATGAAACGCTGGCTCATGGCCGCGTGCTGAGCGCCTACGAGCGTTACGCCATGGATTTCCCGCGGCTCTGGCGCGAGGCCGATCCGGCGCCCCGGGGCTGATGACCCGCGCCGAACGACTGCTGCGCGAATTGATTGCGCTGCCCAGCGTGAACCCGGCCTTTCTGCCGCCGGGCGATGCGCGGGGCGGGGAGGGGCGCGTGGCCGATTTCCTGGCGGCCCAGGCGCTGGCGGCGGGATTGGAGGTGGAGCTCCAGCCGGTTTTGCCGGGCCGCCTGAATCTCCTCGTCCGCCTGATCCCTCGCGGCAGGGCGCAAGGCCGGGTGCTGCTGGCTCCGCACCTGGACACGGTGAACGGCGAGCCGGAACAATTTGAGCCGCGGGCGCAGCGGGGCCGGATTTATGGCCGCGGCGCCTGTGACACCAAGGGTTCGGTAGCCGCCATGTTCGAGGCGTTGCTCGAGGTGGCCCGGAGCGGGAAGCGCCCCGCCCGAACCGAGATCGTGTTCGCCGGGTTGGTGGATGAGGAGCGAGCGCAGGCCGGCTCCCGCGCTCTGGCCGCGGGCGAATGGCGCGCGGATCTGGCCGTGGTCGGCGAGCCCACCCGGCTGAAAGCGGTCACTGCCCACAAAGGCAGTCTTCCCTTGCGTTTGGAGACCCGCGGCAAAGCCGCCCATGGCTGCATGCCGAAGTTGGGCCGCAACGCGATCCACCAGATGAGCCGGATCGTGGAGTTGTTGGAAACCCGCTACGCCGCCGCGCTGAAGCGCCGGCGCCATTCGCTGCTGGGCCACGGCACCGTCAGCGTGGGCGTCATCCAGGGGGGTGTCCAACCCAATATTGTGCCGGCGACCTGTTGGATTTTGGTGGATCGCCGCACTCTGCCCGGTGAAAGGGAAAGTGGCGTGCGCCAGGAAATTCGCGCTCTGCTGCGCGCGGAGCGGCTCAAGGCGCGGGTGACCAATCACAAGACTCAAACCTGTCCGCCCCTGGAGACGGATCCGCGTTTGCCCCTGGTGGCCGCCTTCCTGCGGGCTGCCGGCGTCCGCCGGCCCTCCGGCGTCCCTTACTTCTGCGATGCGGCGGTGCTCGCCGGCGCGGGCATCCCCAGCCTGGTGTTTGGTCCGGGAGACATCGCCCAGGCTCATACCCGGGACGAATGGCTCGCCATCGATTCTTTGAATCGGGCGCGCGCCATGCTCGCCGGCTTTCTGCGAGACCTCCCGTGAGCGCGGATCCGCGAGCCTTCTCCGCCCCCATGCCCGGCCCGCCTCAGCCTCCCCCGGACGCCGCGGCGCGGCACGGCTCTTTTTTTCGCCAAAGCGGGTGGTTGATGTTTGCCAACCTCGCCGGCGGCGCGCTGATGTGGGCGGTGCATTTTCTCGCCAAGGCCATTCCCGCGGCCCAGTACGGCGACTTTGGCGTCTGCCTTTCGGCGGTCATGTTGCTGCCCATGATTCCCTTGCAAATGGTGCTTGCGCAGCAAACCGCCCAGGCGCTGGCGGAAGGCCGGCGCGGGCAGTTGTCGGGCATTATCCGGAAGTTCTGGCTGATTCTCTTCCTGCTCTGGGCGGCGATCGCGCTCCTGACGCTGGTGTGGCAGCGGCCCATCCTGGCGCGCTGGAGCCTGACCGATCCGGCCGCCCTCTGGGTGACCGTGCCCATCGTGCTCATGGTGCTCTGGCAGCCGGTGTTTTCCGGCGTCCTGCAGGGCGGGCAGAATTTTCTCTGGCTGGGCTGGAGCATGCTGCTCAACGCTCTCGGCCGATTTGGCGTGGCGCTCTTCGCCGTTCTGCTGCTTCGCGCCGGGGCGCCGGGGATGATGGCGGGGGTTCTGTTAGGGTTTGCCCTGGCCTGCGGGGTGTCCATCTGGCAAACCCGCGAGCTTTGGCTCGTCCCGCCCGAGCCTTTTGACTGGCGCGGCCTGCTGACGCAGGTGATCCCGCTGACGCTCGGTTTCCTTGGCTTCCAAATCCTCTTCACCGCGGACACGCTTTTTGTGAAAGCCTGGTTTCCTGCGGAAACGGCGGGATTTTACGTCAGCGCCGGCACTTTGTCCCGCGCTTTGATGTGGCTGGTGCTGCCGCTGGCGGCGGTGATGTTTCCCAAACTGGTCCATAGCGCCGCCCGGGCCGAAAAATCCAGCCTGCTGGGAATCGTGCTCGGCGGCACCGCCGTGCTGGCCATTGGCGGCGCGGCAGCGCTCTCGGTGCTGTCGCCGTTCATCGTGCGCCTGGTTTTCAAGGAAGAGTTTGTCCCCGTGGCCACCTCGATCATCCCCTGGTATGCCGGGGCCATGGCGCCGCTGGCGTTGGCCAATGTGCTGCTGAACCATCTCCTGGCGCGCCCGGCGGCGCAGTTCTGGCCCAGCGCCGGAGTGCTGCTCATCGCGCTGGGTTATCTCGCCGCGCTGACGCAGTTCCACGCCAGCCTGGTGATGGTCCTGCAAGTCCTTGGAATTAGCGGCCTGGCGCTCCTCGCCTGGACCGGTTGGCTGACCTGGAGATCGCGGCGCTCGCCCGCACCCGAGGATCCGGACCGCGGGTGTCAGGGCCGGGTGTAAATGCGTTCCCGCAGGCTCCGGCAGCGGCCCGATATTCTTGTCACCCCTCCTTTGAAAGCATACTCTCGGGGCATGGCTCGAAAAGCGAACCTGGGTTCGGAATCCACCCATGGTTTCAACGATATTATCGGGATCGTGCTGATTTCGCTGGCGGTGCTGCTGCTGGCGGCGCTGCTGTCCTATCATCCCCGGGATGTCCCGGCCAACGGGCTGCCGGTCAATGTTTCAATTCACAACTGGATCGGGCCGTTTGGCGCCTGGATGGCTTATTACTGGCTGTTGTGGATCGGGGCGGCGGCGTACGAATTGCCGGCGCTGCTTTTATTTGTCGGTCTGGGTTGCTTCTTCGAGGTATTTGCTTATTTGCGCCGCCGCTGGTTTTGGGCGGTGGTGCTGCTGTTTTGCTGCATGGGTTTGCTGGATTTGTACCGGCCGTATCTCCGGACGCTCGAGCGCAACCTGCACACCACCGCCGGCGGGGTGCTGGGGCTGGGACTGAACCAAAACTTTTTCGGCTACTTCGGAACGGTGGGCGCCACGATCATTTTTCTGATGCTGCTGTTCATCAGCGCCCTGTATTTGACCAATTTCCGACTGGGCGAATGGATGCGCGCGCTGGCGCCCCGGCGCCTAAGCGAGGCGGCGCCGGAGGAGCCGCGCGAGCGGGCGCTCGAGCGCAAGGCGCAGGATTTGCAGAAGAAAAAGAAGGAACTGGAGGAGGTGCTGAAAGGCGGCTCGGGCCTGGGGGCCGATCTGCAGCCGGTGCCCGAGCCGAACGTGGTGGATCTCAGCGTGCCGCAGGCCAAATCGGGCAAGGGCCGGAAGGCCGCCGCCGAAGCGCCAAAAGTCATCGATCCCGCGCCCGAGGGCGAGGTGATCTCCGCCCACGAGGTGGCGGCCGCCACCGCCGCCGAAGTGCTGGGCAAGCCCGCCGAAGCCGCGGAACCGGAGGTCCTGCCCGAAACCCAGCCCGAGGAGGCCGCTCCGCCGCCCGCGCCGGCCGCGCCGCCCGCGCCGCGGCCGCGGCTGGCTCCAAAGAAGCCCAAGCCCATCACCGTCGCCTCCACCCCGATAATCGGGAATTATCAGTTGCCCGGCTTCGATTTTCTCCAGCAGCCGGATTTGACGCTCAAGCCCACGGAATCCAAGGAGGAACTGATGGCCAACGCGCGGCTGATGCAGCAAACGCTGGCGCAATTTGGCATCGAGGTGGCGCTGGGCGACATCACCAAGGGCCCCACGATCACGCGATACGAGCTGCATCCCGCGCCCGGGGTGAAGCTCGAGAAAATCACCGGCTTGAGCAACAACATCGCCGCGGCGCTCAAAGCCGAGCGCATTCACATTCTGGCGCCGGTGCCCGGGAAAAGCTCGGTGGGGGTGGAAGTGCCGAACGCGGTGAAAACCAAGGTCATTATCCGGGACCTGCTCGAGTCGGAGGAATGGCGTCACACCAAGGCGAAGATCCCGCTGGCGCTGGGCAAGGACGTGTACGGCCATCCGATCATCGCCGATCTGGCCGAGATGCCGCATTTGTTGATCGCCGGCAGCACCGGCTCCGGCAAGTCGGTGTGCATCAACTCGATCATCTCCTCGCTGCTCTACCGCTTTTCGCCCGATCAACTGCGCTTCGTGATGATCGACCCCAAGGTGGTCGAGTTGCAGCAATACAATCTGCTGCCGCATCTGGTGGTGCCGGTGGTGACGGATCCAAAGAAGGTGATCCTGGCGCTGCGCTGGGTGGTGAACGAAATGGAGAAACGCTATCAGATCTTCGCCCGGGTGGGGGTCCGCAACATCGGCTCCTTCAACTCGCGGCCCCGGAACAAACCGCTCCCGCCGGCCGAACCCGAGCTGCCCCTGATGGCGCGCAAGGAAAAGGTCGAGCCCGGCTCCGACGGTTTTGCCGTCGAGGTGGACGAGGAAATCGTGGTGCCGCGCGAGGAGGACATCATCATCCCCGAGAAGCTCAGTTACATCGTGGTGATCATCGACGAGTTGGCGGATCTGATGCTGGTGGCGCCGGCGGACGTGGAAATGGCCATCGCCCGCATCACCCAGATGGCTCGGGCAGCCGGCATCCATTGCATTGTGGCGACGCAGCGGCCGAGCGTGGACGTGATCACCGGCGTGATCAAGGCGAACATTCCCGCGCGCATCGCCTTCCAGGTGGCCGCCAAAGTGGATTCACGCACCATTCTGGACGCCATGGGGGCGGATAAACTGCTGGGCAAAGGAGACATGCTCTACCTGCCGCCCGGCTCGGCCAAGCTCATCCGCGCCCAGGGCGCCCTCATCACCGACCAGGAAATTCAGTGCGTGGTGGATTTCATCGCCCGGCAAGCCAAGCCGAGCTACGAAATGGAAATTCATCAGCAGCTTTCCAAACCCACCCCGAGCGGATTCGACGAGGACAGCGGCATCAACGAGGATGAGGAAATCATTCAGCAATGCATCGAGGTCATCCGCAGCGAGCAGAAGGCCAGCGTGTCGCTGCTTCAGCGCCGCTTGCGGCTCGGCTACGGGCGGGCGGCGCGCATCATGGATGAATTGGAAAACCGGGGCATTGTCGGCCCGAGCAAAGGCGCCGAGCCGCGGGATATTCTCATCGATCTGGACGGCACCGGCGCCGATGGCCGCGCGGCGACGGCGGCGCCGTAACTGCGGCGTCCGCCCCGGCCACCGGAAACAGCTTCGCGGAACGGGGGTTCACCCCCCCATGCCGCCGCGGGCGGCTCACCGTAGGTTGTGATGCGTAAACCAGCGGAGAATTGATTATGTTGAAGTGGGCGGCCATCTTCCTCGTCATGGCTGTGATAGCGGCCATTTTCGGATTTGGCGGCATCGTCGGCGCGGCTGCCGGTATCGCGAAGTTTCTCTTCTTCCTGTTCATTGCGATCTTCGTGATCATGCTTCTGATCGGGATCTTTGTGGGGAGCAAAATCTTCTGAGACCGGAAGGAGGGGATGGTGGGCGCTGAGGGATTCGAACCCCCGGCCTACTCGGTGTAAACGAGGTGCTCTACCACTGAGCTAAGCGCCCCTTGCTGCCGCAACCGCCGGCTGCCAAGCCAGCCGAACCTGATGGTGGGCATAGCAAGCCTTGAAAAGGCTTTCGCGTGGTTTCACAAACACGCGCCGCGCCTGATTTCGAGTGGTGCGCATAGCAGGACTTGAA
>JBDHQH010000028.1:0-33133 GCA_039806935.1 Verrucomicrobiota bacterium | reverse complement strand
AGGGCTTCGGCTCTCCAATGAACTGTTCCGGCCGCGGCGGCCACATCCCGAATGTTTGATCGGGAATCCCCCTGTAGTCGCAGCCTTCAGGCTGCGTCGGCGTCCGGGCCAGGCGGGGAACGCAGCCTTCAGGTTGCGGCTACGAGCCGGGGTCAACCAGGGAAAGGTGAATTTCGGTCCTCCGGGCCCAAACGGCTCATGCCGCAGAGGGAGGAAGATGGCGGTGGTGATTGACGCATTTTCTGGGCCAGCAATCAGTATAATCCGGCTGGCGGAGCGGGTTTGCGCGCGCGCTCGCGTTGGGCGCCGGAAAACGCGCTCCCCGGCCCGGCTCCGCGATTTACGAGCGGAGAAACCCGGCGGGAGACGCTGGAGGCAGCCACCGCCGGGCCATGGACTAACGTTTGCCGTTGACGATTTCGGGCATCTTGAAAATCGGCAGGAACATGCAGATGACCATGCCGCCCACCACCACCCCGAGGAAGACGATGAGGATGGGTTCGATCAACGCGGTGAGGCCTGAGAGAGTGGTCTCGATCTCCTCATCGAGGAAATCCGCGATACGTTCGAGCATGTTGTCGATTTTGCCAGTCTGCTCGCCGGCGGTGATCATGCGGATGATCATGCTGGGGAAGATCGGATGCTTTCCGAGGGCCGAAGAGATGCTTTCGCCTTTCTCGATGTCGCCGGCGGCGACCTTGATGGCGGATTCCATGACGACGTTGCCGACGGTCTGAGAGGTGATCTGGAGCACCTCGAGAATCGGCACGCCGCTGCGCACCAGCGAGGCCAGAGTGCGGGTGAAGCGGGCGAGGCAAATTTTGTGGGCGATGGCGCCAAAAATCGGCAGGCGGATTCGGTTGGAGTCCCAGAACTTGCGGCCGGTGGGCGTCTTGATGAAATAAAACCAGCCGTAGATCAACCCTCCGCCGCCGAGGAGGAAAGCGAGGAGATATTTTTGCACCGCGTGACTGAGGTTGATCAGGAATTGCGTTGGCGCCGGCAGTTCGGCGCCGAAGCTCTTGAAGATATCGCCAAAAACGGGCACGACTTTGACGAGCAGGAAGATCGTGATGAGGATGGCCACGACGGTCACGACGGTGGGGTACATCATTGCCGATTTGACCTTTTTGCGGAGGCGGGCGGCGTTTTCCAGGTAGGTGGCCAGGCGCGCCAGGATTTCGGCCAGCAAGCCGCCTTTTTCGCCCGCGGCCACCATGCAGACATACAGCCGGCTGAAAGCTTTCGGGTGTTTCTGGAGCGCTTCGGAAAAGCTGTCGCCGCCCTCGACGCGGGTGCAGACGTCGCGGATGACATCGCGCATCACCTTGTTGGTGGTCTGCTCGGCGAGGGCGTGCAGACTCTGAACCATGGCCAGGCCGGCGTCGATCATAGTGGCCAGTTGCCGGGTGAAAACCACCAGATCAGCCAGGGCGACCTTGCCGCCGCTGGTGCGGCCCTTCTGGCCGATTTTTTCCTGGATGGACAACACCAACATGTTGCGGTTGAGCAACATGGCGACGGCGGCCTGCTCGGTCGCGGCTTCCACGTTATTCCGAATTTCGCGGCCGGAGCCGGCTTCCCGCGCGACGTAAGCAAAAGAGGGCATGGCAGTTTAACGGTTCAACCGTCCCGAATCACTCGGGGCCGGGCGGTGATGGCTCGTGTCGGAGTTCATTACTCGCTGCCAGCAAGCAGACTATGTTCCATTCCCGGCGTCGCGGCAAAAACCCGGACCTTTTTCGACGGGATCGGGCGGGACAACCGCCGGTCGAGGGAAGTTGCGGCGCCTCGCTCGCGGTGGAGAGCGGGCCGATTGCCCCAAGGCGGGACAGGGTTGCCTCGAATCTGGAAAAAAATTACTTGGCAAAATTCGGGACTTCAGTCTAACTGTGGCGGAAATGCGCCTGAGCGGGCGCGCGGGCAAACGGGTTTTGCCCACTATAGATGCAAACAAAAGAAGATAGGAAAAGTAGTAACACACTATCGGAGGAACTAGATGAAGTTGAATAAATGGACAGTAGCGTTGGCTGCCGTCGGGGCAATCAGCCTCGCATCCGTGGCCAAAGCCGAGGAACGTTTGAGTTCGGTCGAGACCGCGCTCGCCTCGACGACCCTGAGCGGTTACGTCGATACGTCGGCGCAGTGGAATTTCGGCACCGGCAACGCGAACCTGCCGCCCTATCGTTTCGGCGGGGCTTCCAAAGCCGACGGGTTCAACCTGAATGTCGTGCAACTGCGGCTGGACAAACCACTCGATGAATCCGAGTGGGCCGCGGGCTACCGCGTCGATCTCTGGGCCGGTCCCGACGCGAACGCGCTGGGGACCCAATCTTTGTTTGGGGGCAACAATCAGGCTTTCCCTGGAGATTTCGCCATTCGCCAGGCCTATGTGGCCCTGCGCGTCCCGGTGCTTAACGGCCTCGACCTGAAGATGGGTGTGTTTGACAGCATCATCGGCTACGAATCCAGCGAGGGTCCGCTGAATCCCAATTATACGCGCTCGTACGGCAACTCGATCGAGCCAACCAGCCACACCGGCGTGCTGGCCACGTATCGTTTCAACGATCTCATCAGCGCCAGCCTGGGCGTGGCCGACACCGTCAGCCCGACCATCAATGACCGGGCGCAGAACGGCTCCAGCGGCGTGGTCGGAGGTCCCTTCGCCACCGCTTTCGGCACCGTTTACGGGCTGATCGAGAGTCGCCTCGGTCTGGCCCCCGGCTCGTTGCCGGGCGCGCTGGTCGGCGCCAATGCCTATGCCGAATCGTACAAGACCTATATGGGCTCAGTAGCCGTCACGGCGCCGGACAGCATGGGCTTCCTGGCCGGTTCCACGCTGTATTTGGGCGTGGTGAACGGATTCGACAGCTCCATCGGCGGCGGCGGCATCGGCAATCCGACCACCACCTACTATGCGGGCGCAACGGTCGCGACACCCATTACAGGGCTGCGCGCGGGCGTGGCGTTCGACCTGATGCAAGCGGAATACGATAAGTCGATCGGCCCGGTGGGGACGGACATTGATGTCAAAGCCTACTCGCTGGCGCTCTACGCCTCGTACCAGGCGACGGAGAAGCTGAGCCTGCACGCTCGCGGTGAATACTTCGACGTGAACCTCGACGCCAGCGCCAATGCCATCCCGATCGGGGCGGGGATCATCGATGTCAATCAGTCCGTCAAGCTGTGGGCCCTGACCGGCACCGTCCAGTATGACCTCTGGAAGAACGTGATCAGCCGCCTTGAGCTGCGCTGGGATCATGGCGACAACGGCCGTTACTTCGGCGGCGCCGTCGCTGGAGCGCCGGACCGCCGGAATGCAGTGATGCTCGCCGGCAACCTGGTTTACCGATTCTAATCGGTGTTATTCCCAACCCCTCCCTGGAGTTTCCGGGGAGGGTTTTTTCTTTTTGTGCCGGAGCTTTTCCACCTTGCTTTTGGCCGATTATGGTGATACAAAACCGGGCACTGACACCATGACAGCATCAGCGCCAGCGGTTGGATATGTGGTTTGGGGACTCGATCAGGCGGCTTACGGACCGGTCGAATTGCCCATGCTGGTTTCCTGGATCAAGGACGAGCGGGTCACCGCGGAGACTTGGATCTACGTCGAGAAGACGGCTAGTTGGACCCGCGCCGGCGACCTTGCCGAGGTGCAAACGTGCTTCCGGAGCAAACGTGGTTCGACGTCCGGACCTGCCGGTGGAGTAAGCCCGCTGATGTTGCGGCGGATCAAGATCCTCGCCGAACTCCACGAAGCTGCGCTCGAGCGCTTTGCGCGGTTTGTCAGTCTCGAAGAGGCCCCGCAGTGGAGCGTCATTGTCCGCCAGGGTGATACCGGGGACAGCATGTATTTTATCCTGCAAGGCGAACTGCGCGTGAAAATGGAGGTCATGGGTCGGGAGACGATTCTGGCCACGCTTGGGCCGGGGGATTTTTTTGGTGATATTTCCTTGTTCGATCACGGTGCGCGCTCGGCCGATGTGGTGGCGAACACCGACAGCACTTTGGGCAAGATTTCGGCCGCTGGCCTCGACGCGCTCTCGAGGGAGGCGCCGGAGGCGGCCGCCGGGTTTCTGCGGGCCCTGGGCCGCGGGCTGGCCGCGCGCATCCGCGCCGATAACAAACGCTTTGGCGATTTCGTGAAGTTTTCGCGCGCCGCCGGGTAAGGATGTTTCGCCGAAATGTCCTCCCCTTCGCGGGCAGATACTCGATCGGATTCCTGAGCTAAGGCCCCTGCCAGACCCGCTAGTCTCCCAGCAGCTTGCGCAATGTCTCCCGCGCCCCCGCCTCGCGCGAGTGCTCCGGCCGCGGGGGCGCGTATTCGCGTCGCATCATCTCGAAATACTCGCAGTAATTGGCCAGGTGCTTCTCCGCCACGGGGTCGGCTCGCCGGTCGCGGCATTGCTGCGCGGCCCGGGCATCGTAGCTCACACAATTCAGGCAGACCTTCAGGTCCGAGCGGCAGCTAGCGCAGCTCTCGGAACGGCCCGGCCCGCCGGCCAGCGTGTATTCCGTCCCGCATTTCCAGCAATGACGCGTCATAGCCATGCGCCAGCTTAGCCAGCTTCGGGCGCTACATCAATTCGCGTCCGAGTTCGAGCTTGAGGGCCTTGAGCGAGAGCTGGATTTCCCGGATAAACGCCGCCAGCGAGATGATCAGCGCCAGCATGCAACCGGCGAATAATCCGCCGATCAACAAGCCGGTTTGCAGATGGAACACCGCGGTCAGAAACAGCGCAATGACCAGCACCGCCACGAGCAGCACCGAGACCGCGGCCAGGATGATCGCCAGCCGGATCCAGCGGGCGCGAATGTAGAGGTTTTCGATCTGCCGGGCCAGCAGGGCCCGCTCGTCCGCGGCGGCTGCCTCGCGCATCTCGCGCCGGAGCTGCCGCGAGCGGTCCACCGCCCGGCCAAAGCGGTTCGTCAACGTCAGCAACAGCAAGCCCACTCCGGAGATCAGGATCACCGGCCCGATGGCCATTTGCAGAACCGGGATTAATTCATGAATCGATGCGGCGCCCATGGCCCGCCACAATAGCCAGCCGCCGCGGGCGGGCAATCCCAATTCCGACCGCCTGGTCATGGGTTCGCAGCGGTTGGCCGGTGAGGAACGCAGCGACGAACCACCGGTAAACGATCAAAGGACTTCCGCATTCCGGAGGGATCTCCAACCGCGGGCTGCAATCCCCCCTCCCGGAATCGAGGATATTGGGGTTCGCATTCCTGAGATTGATTGCCCGGCGGGAAAGGTCATACTGAGAGACGCATGAGAGAGTCTGTGGATTTGCGAAAACTGCTTCGGGATTGGCCGTACGATTCCGATGATGACGCCCGGATCACCCGCGGGGATGACGAGCGCCAGATACTGCAGGTGCGCACCCCCATGGGCATCGAGCAGTATGAGTTGGACGACCGGCCCGACGGGGAACGACCGCACGGGCGCGCGACGGCGCTGGATTTCTATCTTGAAAAGCTCGAGGCGGCCCGCGCGGCGGATGAGGCGGACGCGTTCACCCTTTCCCATGATGAATGCACCGAGTTGTTCAGCGAGGGCACACTTTTCTATTTTCGTTATGTCCGCCTGTTCCAGCTCAAGGATTGGGCACGCGCGATCCGGGACACCAATCGCAATCTGCGGGTTTTCGATTTCATCAAGCGCCACGCTGGGCGCGAGGAGGACCGGACATTCCTGGAAAAGTGGCGTCCTTATGTGATCCGCATCAACGTCAGCGCGGCGGCCATGCTGGAACTTGAGAAGCAAGCCTACGACCAGGCCCTGCGGCTCACCCAGGAGGGCATTGAAACCATCGAGCAACTCGAAGAAATCGACGATGAAACGTTCGCTTTCGAGCGCGATCGCTCGATCGGCGCCCTCCGCGACCTGGCCGCGCAAATCCAAAAAAACCGGCCCATCTCGCCACTCGAGCAACTCGAGCGCCAGCTTCGCCGCGCCATCGACCGGCAGGAATTCGAGCGCGCCGCCCGGTTGCGCGACCGCATCCGCGCTCTGAAGGAGCGGCAGCACATCTGCTGAGCACCCGCGTTCCGAAAGCGGGGTGGAGGCGGCTCGCCCCCCATTCGGGCAGCCGGTTGCCGCGCGCGCGTTCCCTTTTCAAAACTCTCGCGGGAGGCTACGCTACGCCCGCATATGAAGGTAATCATTTTGGCCGCGGGTTACGCGACACGGTTGTATCCCCTGACCCTGACCCAGCCCAAGCCACTGCTGCCAGTGGCCGGAAAACCGATGGTGGAATACGTGCTCGACAATCTGGCGCCCATCGGCGGCATCGACCGGGTTTATGTGGTCACGAACGCGAAATTCGCCGATCATTTTCAACAATGGTCGGATCGTTACCGCGCCACCAGATCCCAGCTTCAATTTACCGTCGTCAATGACGGCTCGACGGACGACAGCAACAAACTCGGCGCCATCGGGGATATTTATTACGTGCTCCAGCGGCAGGCGGTGGATGACGACCTGATCGTGGTGGCGGGCGACAACCTCTTCAGTCATCCGCTGCAGGATTTCGGCCGTTTTTGCCGCGCCAAAAACGCCCCCGTGGTCGCGGTGTACGATGTCAAAGAACTCGAGGAGGTGAAGAAGTACAACTCGATCACCCTGGATGCCGGGGGGCGCATCACCTTCTTCGAAGAAAAGCCGAAACAGCCGACCAGCACGGTGAGCGCCATTGCGCTGTACTTCTACCCTCGCGCCACCCTGCCGCTGATCCACCAATACGTGGCCGAAGGCAATAATCCTGATCAGCCCGGCCGGCTCATTCAATGGCTCTATCCGCGCACGCCCGTCTATACCTGGACGGTGCCCGGCTTGTGGTACGACATCGGTTCGAAAGAAACGTTGGAGGAGGCCAACCGGATCTTCGCCCGACCGCCGATGTAAGCCCCTGAAGATTGCGCGTCGGCGCCTGGGCCGCTAAGCTCGCGCGCGTTGAGTGAATCCGGGCAACTGCTGGCAGGACGCAAGTTCGCGCTCCTGATGCTGGGCGCGGCCGCCGCGTTGGCGGGCGGGCTGGCGCTGTTCAATTTCGTGATCGACCCCTACAACCGGTTTGGCAACAACCGGCTCGGTGTTTATATCTCAGCGGAGCGCGAGGCCAAGGCGACGGAAATCCGGCGCTGCGCTCCCGACGCGCTGCTCGTCGGCAACAGCCGCATGGCCGCCATTCCGCCGCGGGAGGTGCGCGGCTGCCGTTTATTCAACGGCGCCTTCTCGGGGGCCGCGCCGGAGGAGATCTACTGGTTTCTGCGGCATTTCGGGAATCGCGCGAAGCTGGTGATTCTCGGCATTGATCTGGGCATGCGCGATGGCCCGCCGAAAGGCGACATCTTCAGCCCCGGCGACGCCGGCGCCATCCTGCAAAACCTGCTCAGCTTTCAAACCGCCGAGTATTCTTTCCGGACCATTCAGAAGCACCTGGCGGGCGAGCCGGCCCAGGTGGGGCCGGACGGCCTGCTGGACATCCAATGGTGGTGGGACCATGTGAACCGGGAAGATCCCGCCCACCTGCGGGCCGAACTTGAGCGCATGCGCGGGCGGTATTGCGCGTTTGTCTGCCCGCCTCCCGAGCGGCTTTCGACCTACCAGAAAATCGCCCGGTTGCTCCGGGAGCAAGGCACTCCGTGCGTGGTGTTGATTCCACCGGTGCATGAAGCGGTCGCCGCGGCCATACAAACCTCGCCCGCCCGGGCGGAATACGAGAAGTGGAAGCAGGCCATCCGTGACATTTTTCCCCAGGTGATCGACCTCGCCTTCAGCCATTACGGCGCCGCGAAGAATTTTTATGACGGGGATCCGGGCCACTTCAAGCCCGAGGTGGGCGCGGAGATGTTGAATGAAGAAGTCCTCAAGCGGATTCACCCTGGCTCTGAAAGGTTGGCCGGGGCGGAGGCGCCGCGCAGTTGATTTGAGATTGACCCGGCGCCGGCGGGTGATACCATCGCATCTCAACTTTTTCTTAATTTACGAAATTAAAATAGAAGTATGGCAGTGAAAATCGCAATTAATGGGTTCGGCCGGATTGGTCGCCTGGTCTTCCGGGCGATGGTTGAACAGGGTTTGGTTGGCAAAGAGGTCGAGGTGGTGGCGGTGGGCGACATCGTGCCGGCTGACAACCTGGCCTACTTGTTGAAATACGACTCCACGCAGGGGCGTTTTCAGGGCACGGTGGGAGCCGAGAAATCGGCCGCGGACAAGGCGGAACCGGATGTGCTGGTGGTGAACGGAAAGAAAATCCAGGTGGTCAGCGCCAGGGAGCCTTCACAGCTTCCGTGGAAGCAGCTTGGCGTCGAGGTGGTGATCGAGTCCACAGGCTTGTTTACCGATGTCGAGAAGGCCAAGGGCCACCTCGCGGCGGGCGCGAAGAAGGTGATCATCTCGGCGCCGGCCAAGGGCGACTGCCCGACGTTGGTGATGGGGGTGAATGAGAACACCTATGACCCGAAGCAGCATCACGTCGTTTCCAATGCGTCCTGCACGACCAACTGCCTGGCGCCGATTGTGCATGTCCTGCTCAAAGAGGGTTTCGGCGTCGAGGAGGGTCTCATGACCACGGTGCATTCGTACACCGCCACCCAGAAGACGGTGGACGGCCCGAGCAAGAAGGATTGGAAAGGCGGCCGCACCGCGGCGCTGAACCTGATTCCTTCGACCACCGGCGCCGCCAAGGCCGTGGGCCTGGTGCTGCCCGCCGTCAAAGGGAAACTGACCGGCATGTCCTTCCGTGTGCCCACGCCAACCGTCTCCGTGGTGGATCTGACGGTGCGCACCACCAAGGACACGAGCTATCAGGAAATCAGCGCCGCCATGAAGAAGGCCAGCGAGACATATCTCAAAGGCATTCTGGAGTACACCGAGGACGAAGTGGTGAGCACGGATTTCATCCATTGCGCGGCCTCGTCGATCTACGACGCCGGTTCGGGCATCGAGTTGAACAAACGGTTTTTTAAGCTGGTGAGCTGGTACGACAACGAATGGGGCTATAGCTGCCGCGTTGGCGAACTGCTCAAGTTCATGCTTTCCAAAGGTCTTTAAGCGCTGAGCAAGGCGTTCCAGCGGCGGCTCCCTCCCCGGGGGCCGCCGCTTTTTTAGGGTGGCATGAAATGAGTGGGCCGAGCCAGCCCGGCGACGGGCAGGCAGGGACGTTTTGTCGAAACGTCCTTCCTTGGAAGCGCGGATACCTCACCCGGACGCCTGGGCCAGGCATCCCTGCCTTACCGATAGCCTGGTTGGTTTTGGCCTTGGCCGGTTTGTTGGCCTTGGGTTCCCTGCCCGGCTTCAGCGCCCGGGTTGTGAACGTTGGCGTTGGGGTTGAGCGGAGTTGGGGGGAGCATGGCGGCGAAGGGGTCGCCACTGGCCCGCCTGGTCTCGATCAAAATCATTTGTTCCTCCGGGCTCATGACGTTTTCGGGCACGGCCACGCGAGATTCCGTGATGCCTGAGGCTGGCGCGCTGCCGACGAAAGAGGGCAGGGTGACGCCTCCGGCGTGAGCGTTGGCCGCTCCGCCGAGACCTGGGTTTACCGCCCCGCTGTTGTAGGCGCCAGGGGTTCCAAAGCCCGGGTTGGGAGCGCCCGTTGGAATCGCGGACGGAGAGACGCGCAAGGCGCGATTTGGCAGAGCGGAGTTGTCTCCCGGCGAAGCGCCGCTGTTGAAGAGGGCGGGAGTGGCGGCGGGCATGGGCGGCGCACCCGCGGGTCTGGCGGGAATGGCGCCGGGCAGAGTCGGCACATTCGGGGGCGGGGCGGCAGGGGCTTGGGTGGCGGGCAATTTCGAGCCGTTTTTCTCGAAGGTCAGCGTCAACTCGACACCGGCGTTGCGGACTTTCACCGCGCCGCGGACTTCATCGATGGTGAGCACCTCGACCTCGCCGTCGCGCTGGCCTTCGGTGAGGATGTAGGAAAGCTCTTTGGCCGCTTCGCCAGGCTTGCCGGGCTGGGGAGCGGACTTCATCAGCACCCGTTTATTGCCCAAAATAGTGGTAATCCCGGTCAGCGTCAGATTGACGGGTGGGTCTTTTTTACTTTCCGAGGGGTCGGGCGGCGGCGGCGGCGACTTGAGGCCGAAGACATTGCGATCGACGATGGCGCTTTGGTAGGGGTTGCCGGCGGTAAGGGCGCTGGCGGAATTCGCCAGCAGAAATCCGCCCAGCAGGCAAACCAGCGTCTTCTCACCTGTCTTCATGGCCGCATTATAATTCGTTTCCGGGGTAACACCAGTCGAAAGGAAAAGTTGCGGGCGAGCTTCCCGGGCTTATTTTTTCCTCGGCGTCCGGACGCTGAAGCGGACGGAGGGGCGGCTGGCTTTGGAGATGAGGCGATGGTGGCTTTTGCGGCGGCGGCGCTCGACGCGCGAAGAGCGCGACAAAAACGCCCGTCCCAGCCAAGCCGCCATGAGGCACACACCCACCAGCCAGAAAATCAGCCACTCGGTTCGCATAAAAAAGCTTAGCCATAAGGGACCCGGCCTTCACAAGAAATTTCAGGCGCGGATGGCGCCGCGGAACGCGCTTCGTCTTTTCCCGGACGTCTGGCCGCTGCCCTAATCATTTCAAGAACATTTGCGCGGCGGTGTCGGCGAAGCGGAGGCCTTGCGGGGTGAGATGGAAGCGGTCGGGGAGGCGCCGGCCCCAGCCCTGCTCCTCGAGTTGGCGCATTTCCCCGGACCAGATCTCGGACAGGTCGAAGCCCGTGACGCGGCGAAACTCCTCGAAGGGCCAGCCCGCGTTCAAGCGCAGGCCGAAGGCGGCAGTCTCGCCCGCGCGTCTCAGGGGGGCGAGGGTTTCGCGGGATTCGACGGCGCGCCGCCCGCGGGTGAGTTGTTCGCAATAGAGATCGGTGTTGGACCAGTTTTTGGCGCGTTCGCCGCGCACGTAGCCGGTGGCGCTGGGGCCGAGGCCGTAAAAGTCGCCGCCTCGCCAATAGTTTACGTTATGCCGGCAGGCGAGCGCGGGAATGGCGAGTGATTCCGCGCCGGCCTCGCCGGGGCGGCGGCGGGCGAAGTTGGCGACCTCGTATTGAAGAAATCCCGCCGCGGCGGCGCGCTCGACCAACTCCTCGTACATGGCGCAGGCGAGATCTTCGTCGGGGGCGACGCGGCCGGCCTGGAGCTGGGCGTAGAGAGCGGTGTCCTCCTCATAAATCACCTCGTAGGTCGAGAGGTGCTCGCTCCCCAGCGCGAGCGCCTCGGCCAGCGTTTCACGCCACACGGGGAGAGTCTGGCCCGGGATGGCGAACATCAGATCGAGATTGAGGTTGTCAAATCCCGCCCGGCGCAGGAGGTCGAAGGACTTAAAGACCATCCCGCGCGAATGCACGCGGCCGAGGCGGTCGAGCAGGGCTTCGTCGAGCGATTGGACGCCCAGCGAGACGCGGTTGACGCCGTGATCGCGCAGGAGCTTTGCTTTGTCGAGCGAAACGGTGGCCGGGTTGCATTCGATGGTCCACTCGTCCGCGCCGAGGAGCCGCAGCCGTCCCATGGCGGCGAGGATGGCTTCCCATTGGCGCAGGTTCAGGATCGAGGGCGTGCCGCCGCCGAAAAAGACGGTGCGGGGCCGCAGATCGGGGGCGACCAGCTCCAACTCCCGCGTGAGCGCCTGGACGTAGCGATTGACCTGGCCGCTGGCCGAGGGGGCGGAGAAGAACGCGCAATACGAGCATTTCTGGGCGCAGAAAGGCACATGGACATACAGACTCGTCACCGGCGCGGGCATCATCACTCGGCGGGTGGCGCTTCGAGCAGCCGGGGTCGCCGCTCGTGGAGCGGGAACCAGAGGCGGAAGGTGGTGCCGCGGCCGGCCTGGCTCTCGAGTTCGAGCCGCCCCTCGTGGGCGCGGATGATGCGCTGGACGATCATCAGCCCGAGGCCCGAGCCGGTTTTTTTGGTAGTGTAAAACGGCTCGAAAACGCGGTTCAGGTGCGCCTCGGGGATGCCGTTGCCGGTGTCGGCGACGCTGAGGCAGACGCCGTCGGCGCCTTCGTTGGTTTGCAAGGTGAGCGTGCCGCCGTCGGTCATCGCCTGCATGGCATTTTTGATGAGATTGAGCAGCACCTGCTGGACCTGAGTGGTGTCAATGGGCGCGAGCGGCAGATCGCGCGCGAGGCGCTGGACGACGCGCAGACCGCGGTTTTGCAGCTCGGGTCCAAGCACCTCGAGGGTTTTCTCCACCACCCGGTTCAACGAGGCGGGCTTGAGCTGGGGCGGGCTCGGCCGGACTGCTTGCAGAAATTGAGTGACGATATAATCGAGCCGGTGGATCTCGCCTTTGGCGACCGCGAGGTATTGTTCGAGTTTGTTGACGTGATCGCCGGCTTCCGGTTCGGGGCGGATCCGGCGGCTGACGTCGCCCACGGGCGTGATGGCGGGGCGGACGGCCTGTTTGAGTTTGCGCAACTCGCGCTCGATGAGCTGCATGTGAATATGCAGGGCGTTGAGCGGGTTGCCGATTTCGTGGGCCACGCTGGCCGCCAGCAGGGTCACCGCCTGCAGCCGTTCGCTCTCGATTGCCTCGAAGGTCTGCTGCCGGGCCTGGGTGGCGTCGTGCAGAATCAGCGCCACGCCCGCGCCGGCGTGGGCCGCGCCGCCCAGCGGCGCGGCGTACATCCGGATGAAGCGGGGCCGCGGATAATGAATTTCAAATTCATGGCGCACGACGCCGGCGGCGCCCACGGCCTCGACGCCGGGAATCCGTTTCCAGTGGAGCTCGGGCGCCCAGCGGGTCACGAGCTCGCCCTCGGCGTCCGGCGGCACCCCCAGGATGCGGGTGACGGACTGATTCAGGTAAATAATCCGGCCGTTTTCGTCCAGGACCAGCACGCCGTCCTCGATGGTGTTGAACAAGGTTTCGAGGAAGGCTCGTTCGCGCGCGAGGCGCTGCACGAAGGTTTGCAGACCCTCGCTGTCGAGCCGGGCGATGCGGCCGAGGACTTTGTCGAGAAAACTGGATTTGGGCGCCATAAATCCGCGCTTCCGGCGCTGGCCGGGGTTCAGAGCCATCGCTTGCGTTTAAAATACAGGTACGTGAGCAGGGTGGAAACCAGGGTGACGCCCCCCACCAACAGATAGCCATGCCGCCAGCTCAGCTCGGGCATGTCGGAAAAGTTCATGCCGTACCAGGTGCCGACCATCATCAGCGGGGTGGTGATGACGGTGATCATCGTCAGCAGTTTGACGACTTCGCCGGTCTGGTTGGAGGACATGTTGAGATAAATCTGGAGAATGCCGGTGAGCGAGTCGGTGTAGCGCTGGGCGAGCTCGGAGATTTGAAAGAGGGCGTCATAGACGTCGCGGTAATAAGGCACCAGATGGGCGCGGATCAATTTGAACTCGCCGTTGGCGAACCGCGCGAGCACCTCGCGCTGCGGGCCGATGATCTGCCGCAGGTGCTGCACCTCCTTTTTGACCTGCAAAAGTTTGTTGAGCGTGGCCTTGCCGGAATTCTGGAAGACCTGGTCCTCGAGATCGGCGATCTCGAGCGAGAGTTCGTCCAGCGCCGGTTTGTAGTTTTCCACGAGCACATCGAGCAGATTGTAGGCGACGCGGTCCGGCGCGCGGGCGATATGCATGGCGCCTTTGACGGCGCGTTCCTCGGTGAGGGAGACGCTGCGGCTCGGGCCGAGGTGGTGGGTCACCAGAAAATTCTTCCCGAGAAAGAAGTTTAGTTCGCTGGTGGCGAACACGCCGTCTTTGCGGCTGTAATCCACTCCATGAATGACGATGAATAAATAGGCGGCGAATTGGTCATCGTCTTTGGGCAGGTATTCCTCGACCTTGGGCGAAGGGCTGGCGGTCACGCAATCCTCGATGGAGAGCGGATGGAAGTGGAAGACATCCTCGAGGACGAATTTGGTCTCCTCGGGGGTGGGGCTCTCGAGATCCACCCAGAGGAACAGGTTGGTGTCCGAAAGGAGCGTGGGCATCAAAAAGAGCTCCACGTTTCGGCTATGCAGACGCCCTTGCGTCGTGAATGCGAGCGAACGGATCATCAACAGCCGCCGGGATCGGCGGATGATGCAAGGGTAAGCCGACGGAGCCTCAACGCAAGCTCTTAGCCCGGTTGCCAGGGCAGGAACGTCTCGCCGAAACACCCCCTCCGCGAAGCGCCGACGCGCACGAGCGGGCCGGGCATCGCCACCCGCAAATCATCGGCCGACGCCGTAGCGCTTTTCAAAGGCGGCGCGCTCGGCGGCCTGGGCGGGATTCATCATTCCCGGAACGGGTTGCGCGCTCTGCATGGCGGGGGCCGCCGCGTTGGTGACGGCCTTGAAGAGACCGGCCACCACTGATTTTTCGGGGTCGGGAAGGGCCAGATAAATTTTGCCCGGCAGCACGCCCTCAGCAGTGGGCTCGCCGAACTCGAGTTTCATGGCGTAACCGGTGGAGTAGGTTTTGATTTGGGCGGCATAGCGCGGGTCGGATTTCCAGCGCTTCGAGATTTGCGGCACGCCGGCTCCGCGCATCTCCTTGCTGATGCTGAATTTTTCACCGGCCAGCGCCGTGCCCGGCTTGGGCCGGAGATATATCAGTATTTCCCGCTCGGGGGAGGTGAGCGCGCCTTCGGTGAAGCGCAGCACCTGCACGCCGGCGGCGGCGTCCAGGCGCAGGCTTTCGGGCGCGAAATTGGTGCCGCCGACCTGGCCGTTGAGCCGGCTCTTGGGAATCTCCGCCTCGGCCAGATCGAGGTGATAGGCAGGGGCAATCACCGGCAGCGGCTTTTCGACCGGTTCGGCGGGCGGCGCGGCTTCGGCGGGCGGCGGGGTCTCCGCGTTTCCGGTTTCGGCGCGGAGTTGTTCGGCGCTCTTTTTGACCTTCTTGCTGATGTAGGGGTAGGCCATGTATGCGGCGGCCCCGAGAATGATCAACAACAGCGCCGGCGCGATGAATTGGAGCAGTTTGTTCTCTTTTTTCCGGGCCGGCGCATTGATGTTGCGGATCGGGATTTTGCGTTCCTGGGCCGCCTGGGCGGAGCTGATTTTGGATTGGCCGACGGACAGTTTGGGCGCCGCAGAAGTCGGCGGCTGCGGCACCAGCGAGGAGGGCTGGTCGCCGCGGGCGGGGACGGGGACCGGCGTTTGGCAATGCGGACACTGCACGGCCTGGCCCGCCCATTGATCGTCGGCCGCGATGCTCTGGGAGCATGAAGGGCAATTAAAAATGATTTCCGCCATAAAACCGGTTAGTTGCGCTGCTGTTTCAAGTCGCGGTAATTTACATCAAGCCCCGGGCTGAACGTCAAGGAGATGGTAGGCCATTCGCCGCCGAAGCCTCGTTGGCGTTCTGCCCGCCCAAAATCCGCCCTTGACCTCCAGGCGGCCGCGCGCCTAGGCTGGCAGGTGATTTTGAATGGCCGCAATTTTACCCGACCGGCCGCCTGGTATTGCTTTACCAGCGCGGCGGGTTGGTGATTGCGGCTTCCCCGAACCACAAACACCAAACACCGCCGCGGGTTTCCACCCGCGGTTTTTTGTGGAGACCTCCGGCCCAATGAAGAACAAGTTATGATCATTATTTTAAAACCCGGCGTGGACCGGAAAAGCGAAGCGGCCCTGTTGAAGGAGATTCGCAAGCGCGGCTACCAGCCGCATGTGATGCGCGGGGTGGCCCGCACCGTCGTGGGCGCGATCGGAGACGAGCTGAAGAACCAGAGCCTCGAGAACCTCACGGTGGCGTTTCCGAAGCTGGTCGAGAGCGTCCTGCCGGTGCAAAAGCGCTACAAGCTCGTCAGCCGCGAGGGGCGTCCGGAGAGTTCGACCGTCCCGGTGCGGCAGCATCTGATCGGCGGCGGGAAATTCCATGTGATGGCCGGGCCGTGCTCGGTCGAGAGCGAGGCGCAGTTGCTCCGGAGCGCCGAGGCCGTGGCCCAGGCCGGGGCCACCATTCTGCGCGGCGGAGCTTTTAAACCCCGCACGTCTCCCTACGAGTTCCAGGGCCTGGGGGAAAAGGGACTCAAGCTGCTGGCCAAAGCCCGCCGGGCCACCGGGTTGCCGGTGATTACGGAGTTGCTTTCGGAGAATCATGCCGAGGTAGTGGCCGAGTACGCCGACATCCTCCAGATCGGCGCCCGCAACGCGCAGAACTTTCAGCTCCTCATCGCGGCGGCCAAGACCGGCAAGCCGGTCCTGCTCAAGCGGGGGCTGGCGATGAAAATTGAGGAGTGGCTGCTGGCGGGCGAATACGTGATGGCCCACGGCAATTGCAATTTGATGTTTTGCGAGCGCGGCATCCGCACCTTTGAAACCTATACGCGCAACACGCTCGATCTTTCGGCGGTGCCGATCGTGAAGAACGAATCCCATTGTCCGGTGGTGATCGACCCCAGCCAGGGCGCCGGCCGGGCGGATCTCGTCAAGGCGCTGTGCAAGGGGGCGGTGGCGATGGGAGCCGACGCGCTCTTGATCGAGGTGCATCCCAACCCCGCCGAGGCCTGGAGCGACGGCGCGCAGCAGGTCTCGTTGGAAATGTTCGCGCAGATCATGCGCGAGCTGCGGCCTTTCATCGCCGCCGCAGGGCGGACGTGAGGCCCCGGGTTGGCATAAACAGGCGTCCGGTGATGGACGCCAAGGAGGTGGGGGTGGGGAACCCCGCTGAAGAAACACGTTCCATCACCGGACGGTTTCCATTATGCGGAACGGGCAAATGATGAAAAGCGTTTTTGTGTGAATTTGCACAAAAACTTTCGTCGGCCCGACCTCGGCAGGGACGCCTGGCCACCGGCGTCCCGGGGGGGATCCATCCGCCTGGGGTGAAGCCCCTATTTTAATTTTTCAGGGATGCGGCAAGCTCAGCACCAGCCAACAGATTCTCAACCGCCATCCAGGGAGGGGCGGTTTTTTTATTGCGCGGCCTTCTTCTCCTTTGCGCGGGCGTCGGAGATTTTCTTCAAGTATTTGGCGGGATTTTTCTTGAAATCCTTGAGGCAGGCTTTGCAGCACATTTTGACTTCCTGTCCTTCGTGCTCGAAGACGTAAGGTTCGCCCATCTCGCCCAGCTTCTCGTCGGAAACCAGGCAGGTGGTCAACGGGTATGGTTTCGCTTTGGCAGCCTTCTTTGACTCGGCGCTCAGCCCCATCCAGGGCGTGAGCAGGCAGGCTCCGGCGAGGATTACAGCGGCGGTTTTCTTGAGTTCTTTCATGTCCGTTTGTCGTTTGTCTCCAATTATACGCGGGAGCGGGGAAAATCCCGCAAAAAAACTCCCGGTTTTCAAAGGGCCGCCCGCCCATCAGCGGGATCGGAAAATATCGACTTGAGACTAACCTCTTATCGAGGCCAGGCAACCTCCCCCGCCTCCCCTCCGTGGAAGCCCCTCCACATCCGACTGCAGGGGGGCGCGTGCTATGGAGCACGAAGCCCGCCTCCCTGCTCGTTTTAGCTCGCTTCGAGCCCCAGAATTACACCATCTAAAAATAACCGAAAAGCGCTCTGGACAATGGAGAGTCCCTCAAGGTGCGAAGCTTGGAACGGGCCTTCACGCCGCTTTGTTTACCACCTCACCGAACAGAACGAACGTTCCCAGGTAAGCTCAGTTGAAGATGTGATGAAGACGTTCGCTGGTGCCTTGCAAGGAGACGGCACTATGTCGATCCGGCTTGCGGAACGGATCATGTCCGAGCGTTGGCAGGCGGAAACAAGAGCACCTGCTGCGAACCAAAGCTCGAACGGCACTCCACTCAATCTGGTTTTTCTCACCCAACGTCACCGGCGGTTTGGCCTCGGCCCCGTGCTGCTTCTGCATCTTGTCCCATTCCCTGGGCTGCGTGGCATGGATGAAATCCAGCACGTCCTTCGGGATCAGGCACAGTTCCTTGTCGTAATCCGTGGGTTCACGACGGCGGTAGCCTCCCCTCAGGTAGGCGCCGGTTGCGGCATCGGCCAACGCCGGCACATCCTTCGAGCCGCTGCTCAACGGATCCCGCAGCAGGCTTGCCTCGATGGTTGCTTCAAAGTTCTTTTCGCTCGTGTCCATGCGGCCCGGCGACAATCGCCGCCTTGGGATACCAACTTTGTCCGCCGCCGGCAACTAACGCTTCTTCAACTGCTCCGCCGTCAGGCGGCGGCTGAACTCCCGCAGTTCCTTGGCCTCCACGTCGCTGGCGGTTCCGGCGACGACGTGGCATCGGGGAGCATCTCCCGCCGATGGTTCTTCACCCAAAGCTGGCGGGTGCGGTCGTGGCCATCGCTGGTGGGTTTGTGGAGCGCCTGCTCGGGCTGGCAGAGGGCGGCGTTCGTGGCGGTCACGAACTCCCAATCGAACAATTCAAGCCACGGTCCTTTCACGCCGCTGCTTGAGATTCCGTTTGATCTTCTGGAGCGTGCCGACGCCCTCGCTTTGGAGATGGCCCTTGCCCGTGACGGCATACACCGGCGCAGCGGAGAAACGGTGCTGAATCTTTAACCCGTCCCGCACGACGCTCTGGAGCAATTTGCGTTACGTTTCCGTCACAGGGAAAATTTACCATTCAGGCCCACGGCTCACAAGGCGCAATCACCGGCCCAACCGCCCATCAATCTGGCCGGTGGGGGTCACAAACACTTCGCTCCGATACCGGCGCTGCAATTCCTCGGCGGGGGCGCACTCCAGGAACAAATCCACCGCTTCCTTCAGATTGGCCAGCGATTCCTCCACCGTGTCACCCTGGCTGGCCACATCTAGTTCGGGGCACAATGACACGAAACCATTGCCTTCCCGCTCCAGCACCGCTGTCAGATTCAGGGTCTTCATTGTGGGTGAGCCTACCATGCCGCATCGCCTGCCTCAAGCACCGCCGCAATGCCGCACATCAATCTGGCCGGTGACGGCGGCGGAGATGAGCGCCGTCCGGTATTCCTGCAAACGCTCAATCGTCCTGGATCGCTGGAATGGAGTAGTGGAACACTCTCTTGCCACTGAAGGAGTCACGTCGGGCTTGTTGCTTCTTGTATTCGAGAATCGCATCGGATCGCACAACCTGCCACTGATCCGGAATCCGTCCGAGCCACTCGACGCCGGAATCCTTGTAGCTGGGATACGGTTTCAGCCGGGTGCTCATCGCGTTTGGCCCTTCGCGCGTTCGGCGAGCCGGGCACGGGTCATCCGCTCGCGGAGGCCGCCCTCCTGCACGAACGCCTGCTCCAGTTGGCGGAGTTGCTGGTCGAGGAGGTAGTTGGTTTGGTGGATCAGGCAAAGGAGGATATTGGCCACCACCTCGGGCGGGCGGGTGTCCAAATAGGTCTTATAGGTTTCATAGGACGAATCCTTCCGAGCCCCAAGCCGCCGGACAAACTGTGCTTCGCGGCTGGCCTTATCCCAGAGGCGCAGGCCGCGCACGCGCAAAAAGTCCCGGTAATCCTCCAGCAGTTCCTCCAGGCTCGCCCGGGCGACGTTGATCAGCTTGATCTCGGTTTCCTTGGAGGTGCCGGAGGCCTGGCTGCCTTCGATGATGTTTTGTTTGCCGGAGCGGGCGGCCTGAACCATCTGGTCAACTGTGCGGTCGCGCTTGTCCAGGAAGCGTCCGCAGAACCGCACGGTGCCGTCATAGACAATGCGAGCTTTCTGAAAGGAGAGGAGTTTCTCGTAGCCGCCGTGCGGCGGGATGAAGCGTTCCGCTGTGCCGTCTCCCTGCCTGGGCTTCATCGTGTGATCTCTTTCAACATCGTAACAATTTCGGACTCCAAAGCCCGGATGTCACTCTCGATCTCGCCGAGGCGGGGCGGCTGATACTGGTAGAAGTAGCGGTTGAAATTGATCTCGCAGCCCACCTTGCCGACCTCGCCATCCTGGTGATCGCGGACGCTCGTGTTGATCCAGGTGTCCGGCACATTCTCCGTATCCCGCAATTCGGGATCAGGCTCCGGGCGGCCGTCGTTGTCTCGGCAAATCTCGGCGGTCTCGTCCCGCTCGCCCAGGCGCTGAGGATGGCCTTGCGCACCGGAGCGAGGAACTTCGCCCGGTCTTTGCAGAGCGCGTCCGGCACCGTCCGCAGCGCCTTGAGGATGGCGGCCTGGAGCTTGCGGCCCTCGGCTTCCTCGGTGGCCCTGGCCTTGGCGTCCTTCTTCTTGCTCAGGGCGAGATTCTGGAAACCGGTTTCCTGTTCCAGCCGGGCCAGGCGTTCGGCGCCGGCCTGGAAGTTCAACCGCAGCGGTCGTTCGAGGGTGATCTTGCGATAGCCAAACTCGGTGGTGTCAAAGACCCGGCAGTGCTCACCGGCTTCCGCCGCCGTGTAGAGGCCGAGCACCTGCTTGATCTGGTCGTCGGAGATTTCCCGGCGTTTGTTGCCCAGGCTTTTCCGCAGGGGAGTCCAGAACCCGGAGGCGTCAATGAGTTGAACCTTGTTCTTCCGGCGCTTGTCCTTGCGGTTGCTCAACACCCGGACGTAGGTGCTGATGCCGGTGTTGTAGAACAGTTGCTCCGGCAGGGCGATGAAGGCTTCGAGCCAGTCGTTCTCCAGAATCCAGCGGCGGATTTCACTCTCACCGCTGCCCGCATCGCCCGTGAACAGGGGCGATTCCAGAAGCATCTCTATGCCGCAGCCGCGGCGTGAACGCGGCAGACACTCTGCCGCGTCCGGCCTCCCCTGATGACGACTTCCTGCGCCACGCCGAGGCCGGAGTTCCCTGCGCGCGAGCATATCCAGATGAATCACCGCTGGGGGATATGGGATGCGGCCACACTTTGTTTTTGCCTTTCCCAGCCGGCTTGATCAATGTTTCTGGATTGTCTGCGGCGGTCGGTGCGGCCGCGGCATGTAATTGATGTTAACTGATCTGACGATTTCCGAATTGAGCGCCCGGCTCGCGGCTCGGGCGATTTCGTCGCGCGAAGCCACCCAGGCCTGTCTGGATCGGATCGCGGCGGTCGAGAGCCGTCTTGGAGCCTTTCTGAGCTTCGACGTCCAGGACGCCCTGGCGCGGGCGGACGCGGCGGACCAGGCGCTGGCGGCCGGCGGGGCTGGGCCGCTGGCGGGGGTGCCCATTTCGATCAAGGACGCGATTGCCGTCCGGAACCAGCCGTTAAGCTGCGCCTCGAAGATCATGGCGGGCTATCGCTCGCCGTTTAGCGCGACGGTGATCGAGCGGCTCGAACGCGCGGGGGCAGTGGTGTTTGGCAGACTGAATCTGGACGAGTTTGCCATGGGCAGTTCGACTGAGAATTCGGGATTTCACGTCACCCGCAATCCCTGGGATACCACCCGGATTCCGGGCGGATCTTCGGGAGGGGCGGCCGCGGCGGTGGTTGCCGGCGAATGTTTTGGGGCGCTCGGCTCGGACACTGGCGGTTCCGTGCGTCAACCGGCGGCGCTCTGCGGCTGTGTCGGGCTCAAGCCTTCCTACGGCCGGGTCTCCCGCCACGGATTAGTCACCTACGCCTCCTCGCTCGATCAAATTGGGCCGGTGACGCGATCCGTCGCGGACGCCGCGCGTTTGCTGGGGGTGATCGGCGGAGTGGACGCCCGAGATTCCACCTCCGTGCCAAAGCCGGTGCCGGATTACTCGCAGGCTTTGGAACGTGACATTCGGGGCTTGCGCATCGGTTTGCCTCGCGAATACAGAATTGGCGGTCTGGATCCCGAGGTGAAGCAAGCGGTGGAAGCCGCCGTCGAGCACCTGCAACGGCTCGGGGCGGAATTGGTGGAGATTTCCCTGCCGCATACCGAGTACGCGGTGGCGACCTATTATATTGTGGCCACGGCGGAAGCCAGCGCCAACCTGGCGCGTTTCGACGGCATTCGCTACGGCTTGCGCGTGCCGGGCAAAGATCCGGCCGAACTCTACAGCCGCACGCGGGGCGCGGGGTTTGGGCCGGAGGTGAAGCGGCGCATCATCCTGGGCACCTACGCCCTGAGCAGCGGTTATTACGACGCCTATTACCTGCGCGCGCAGAAGGTGCGCACCCTCATCCGCCGGGATTTTCTGAGGGCGTTCGAGCGTGTGGATGCCATCGCCACCCCCACCTCGCCGGCGGTGGCCCGCCAGATCGGGGAAACGGGCGAGGATTTGCTGCGGATTTACCTGGGGGACATTTTCACCATCCCGGCCAATCTCGCGGGCATCTGCGGCGTGAGCGTGCCCTGCGGGTTCACGTCCGCGCCCCGGCTGCCCATCGGGCTGCAACTTTTGGGCAAGCCATTCGAGGAGGAGACGATTTTGCGGCTGGCCAGCGCCTACGAGCAGTCCACCACGTGGCACAAGGAAAAGCCGCCGCTCTAATGGCGTTGGAGTAAATCGAGCAGCTTCCGATCCAGCAGCCGGCCGCGCCAGTCCTCGTACTTCACATCCTCGCGCCGGGAATCGAGGATGCCGAAGTCGCCGCGGAAGTTCCAGAGCGCGTAGCCGATCCGGTTTTCGGTGAGGATGTCGAGGACATCGCCAAACCAGGCGAGGAAGACGGCGTGGGGTGTTTTGTTCCAGCCGCCGCACTCGCCGCAATGCACCCCCGTTCCGCCGCGCGCCAGCTCGATCCACGGTTGATAATATTTTTCCAGGCTCGACCTGCCGAAGTTTTCCTTCCCCATTTGGCCGGGCCAGATGGGCGTGGGGCAGGCATCCGGATTTTTATTCGCCCAGGGCGCCCGGTAATGTGAAATCTGGCCGGGATAATAGCCCCGGCAGCTCTGCGCGATGTTCAAATCCCTCAGCTCCGGGGTGACCAGATTCCCGACTCGGTTGCCGTCCGCGATCACCAGATGGCGGGGATTCGCGGCGCGGATGGCCTCGACGGCGCCTTTGGCCACCGCGCGGTAGAGCTCGCCTGGAATGACGGCATTATGCGCGTGTTGGTCGTCGAGATCATCGCGCAGCGCCGGCTCATTGAGCAAATCGAAGCTGATTTTTTCGGGCGGGGTGTCCTGGAAGCGTTTGGCCCACATCCCCCAGTGAAAGTTGAAAGCTTCGCGCGCCTCACTGGATTTCCAAAGGTTGTAAGGCTCGTGAAAGCCGGCATTGATGCAATAACCGGGCGCCCGATGCAGATTGAGGCTGACGTGCAACCCGCGGCGCTGGGCCTGGCGCACGAAAGCCTCGATCCGGTCCACCTCCTTCTCATCGATATTCAGCACCTCCTCAGGGGTGATCGGCCGGGAACGGTCGAATCTAACGTAGCGCGGATAGGCCATGGGCAGCCGGATAAAATCGAAGCCCCAATCCACCATCCATTGAAGGTCATCCGGGGTCGTGCCGTGGCGTCCCGCGTCCGGCCGGGGAGAGTTGAAGTCAGTGAGGTTGAAGCCGCGCCAGCGAGGCAGGGGATTGGCGGCGGGCGGCGGGGGAGGGGCTTCGCCAGCCAGGCTGGCGCCGCCGCAGGCCAGCGCGGCGCCGGTCAGCGCGGTGGACCGGATGAACTCGCGCCGATTCAATGAGGGTGTGTTCATAGGTTGATTTTGGGGAGCGTTCGGAAGGGCCTACCGCAGAGCGGCCCACACCCGGTGGACATCATCGTGATCCTCCAGGGCTTGCAGGAATTCGGCCACTTCGGCCTGTTCCCGCTCCGTTAATTCGGGGTGATTTTTCGGCACGTAGCCGAGTTCGCTGGTGATGATCGTCCAGCCGTTTTGGCTCAGCCAGCGCGAGACGCCATGGAGCCCGGCGCGATCAGTGATAAAACGCGCGCCGGCCGCGTTTTCCGGGACGTCATCGTTCTGCTGGTGGCTGAGTGGCTCGACCTCATTGGCGCCGGCCTCGATCGCCGCCGCCTCACGGTCGCACTGGAGATTCGGATGGTGCGCCTCGACAATGCCTGCCTGGTCGAAGAGGAACTTGTTGCTGCCGGAGTTGCCCAACTGCCCCTTGCGGAATAAGAGCCGGATTTCGGGGGCGGTGCGGTTCACGTTGTCGGTATAGACCTCAACGTTCACCGGGACTTTATGGGGAGCGTACCCCTCGAACAGAACCTGCTCCATCACCACTTTTTCCCCGCCGGCGCCCGAGCCTTTTTTAACGGCCCGCTCAATGACTTCGCGCGACACGTTTTCCTTGCGCGCCTTTTCCAGCGCCGCCGCGAGGCGCGCGTTGCCGTCCGGATCGGGGCCGCCCATTCGGGCCGCCACCATCAATTCGCGCACGATTTTGCCGGTGGCCTGCGCCTTTTTCATCGACGCCACCGCGCGCTTCGCATGCAACCATTGTCGTCCCATGCGCGCAGTGTAGCAGGGCGGGCTATTTCTCGCCAGGGTGTTTGCTTCGGGCCTCTGCGGGAAAGTGCGGGATGAGGCTTGATTTCGCCGGGATTTCCGGCCTTGAATCTTTCCCGTGCGAGTCCAAAACTGCCGGGTCATCGAGAGAAATGGCGCCTGCCGCTTTGAGGCGGAGGTGAGCAGCCAGGCGACCCGGCAAGAGCGGTTCGTGCCGGGCATCGAGGTTCACTACCCGGTGGCGGCGTTTCCCACGCTCGGGGATGTCTGGCTGCTGGCGCTGCTGGTGCCGTCGATGTACGCCGGAGAGGATTTGCGTGTGGAAGCGCCAGTGTCGCGCCGAATCCTTCGGGCGGCGCGCGAATTGACGCGGATGTTTGGCCGGTGGCATCCGAAGATTTTGCGCCCCGTGGAGATCGAGGCTCCGCAATTGCTGCCTTCGCCGGCACACGACGAGAACGGCCGCACCGCGACCTTTTTCTCGGGCGGGTTGGACTCGTGGTATTCGCTGCAGCGGGATCAGGACTCGATCTCGGCGTTGATCACGGTGAAGGGATTTGACCTTCCAACTGGCGACCGTGCGCTCTGGCCGGAGTTGTTGCGGCGGAACCGGGAGATCGCGGCCGAGTTGGGCAAGGAGCTGGTGGTGGTCGAGACCGATCTGCGCCAGTTCGTGGATCCCTGCCAGGGCGGGTTCAAACAGCCCTACCCCGGCGATTTTTGGGGCTACTGCCTGCACGGGATGTTTCTCGACGCGGTGGGGCTCTGTCTCCAAAGCCGATTTTCCCGCATCTTCGTCCCGTCATCGCGCTCCTACGAGCAGTCTCCGGTTTGGGGGTCGCATCCGCTGATCGACGCGCTGGTGTCCTTCAGTCCGGTGGAATTCGCGCACAGCGGTGGGGAGGCCGGGCGGATGGACAAGGCGCGCGCACTGCGAGACCATCCGCTCGCCTTGAGGCATTTGCGCGTGTGCCCGGTTTACACCCCGAGCGCCTACAATTGCTGCGTGTGCGAAAAGTGCCGCCGCACCATGCTTATGTTCCAGGTCCTGGGCGTGCTGGAGAAAGTGCGCACCTTTCCCCGGCCGCTGGACATGCAGGCGTTTCTGCGCAACCGGCCCCTTCCCCGGTTGCGGCCCCATTATCAGGCCGTGCTGGAGGTCGCGACGGCCGCCGGGCAGGACGCGCTGGCGCGGGATATCCGGCAGTTGCTGGAGGATCCGCAGGCGGAGCGGCTCGCCGGCTGGCGGCGTTGGATGGCGCGGATGCGGCGCAGTTGCGGCAAGCGGATGAGGGATCTGCGCCGCATGACCGGCGGAGGATGAGGCCGGAGGCGGCGGGCAGGCGCTTCCCGGCGGCCGGGAACTGCTTGATTCGGAGGGCGGCCCCGCCGTTTAATGATGCGGTGCTGGCCCGGAACTGCCGTGTCGTCGAGAGAAATGGCGCCTGTCGCTTTGAGGCGGAAGTGAGCAGCCAGGCGACCCGGCAAGAGCGGTTCGTGCCGGGCATCGAGGTTCACTACCCGGTGGCGGCGTTTCCCACGCTCGGGGATGTCTGGCTGCTGGCGCTGCTGGTGCCGTCGATGTACGCCGGAGAGGATTTGCGTGTGGAAGCGCCAGTGTCGCGCCGAATCCTTCGGGCGGCGCGCGAATTGACGCGGATGTTTGGCCGGTGGCATCCGAAGATTTTGCGCCCCGTGGAGATCGAGGCTCCGCAATTGCTGCCTTCGCCGGCACACGACGAGAACGGCCGCACCGCGACCTTTTTCTCGGGCGGGTTGGACTCGTGGTATTCGCTGCAGCGGGATCAGGACTCGATCTCGGCGTTGATCACGGTGAAGGGATTTGACCTTCCAACTGGCGACCGTGCGCTCTGGCCGGAGTTGTTGCGGCGGAACCGGGAGATCGCGGCCGAGTTGGGCAAGGAGCTGGTGGTGGTCGAGACCGATCTGCGCCAATTTGTGGATCCCTGCCAGGGTGGTTTCAAGCAGCCGTATTTGGGGGATTTCTGGGGGTTGTATTTGCACGGGATGTTCCTCGACGCCGTGGGGCTTTGTCTGCAAAGCCGGTTTTGCAGGATTTTGGTGCCTTCCTCCTGGGCGTACCACCGGCTGTTCCATTGGGGCTCGCATCCCTTGATCGACGCCTTGCTGTCGTTCAGCCCCGTCGAATTTCAGCATAGCGGCGCGGAAGCGGGGCGGTTGGACAAAGTGCGCGCCCTCCAGTCGCATAAACTGGCCCTGAAGCATCTGCGCGTGTGTCCGGTTTACACCCCGGCCGCCTACAATTGCTGCGCGTGCGAGAAGTGCCGGCGCACCATGCTCATGTTCCACGTTTTCGGCGCGCTGGAGCGGGTGCGGACGTTTCCGCGCCCGCTGGATCTGCAGGCGTTTCTGCGCGATCCGCCGGCGCCCTATTTGCGGACCCTCTATGACGGCATTTACGAAGAGGCGGTGGCGTCTGGCCAACTGACCCTGGCCCGGGACATCCAACGGCTGATGGAAGATCCGCCCCCGGCGCGGGTCCCTCGTTCGGAGCGGGCCTGCGGCTGGCGACGGTGGGCGGCGCGGATGCGGCGCAGTTGCGGGAAACGGGCGCGGGCTCTGCGCCGGCTGGCGGGATTTCGAGACTAAGCGGAGGCGTCAGGCCGGCCGGCACGCCCCGGCTTTTTGGCGGTTGCCGAGGTGGTCAGCCGAGGCGCTGGCCCACCTCCTCAGCTCGGAAGCCGTTGAAGCATGGGATGAAAGTGTCGATTCGACCCCGCCGTCCGCCCCTGGAGCGCTGGTCAAGCCCGAGCCCAAAAACGGTAACCAACAGAACATGAAACCGCACACCCCGCCGAGGCAGGATACCGCGATGGCTCGGTCTGCACGTTTCTGGGTCATGCCTTTATTGATGGCTTGCCGGGTTGGGCGATTGATGACCCGCTGGCGTCTGCTCTCTGTCGCCGTTGCAACCGGCGGTAGCGCCATAAGCCAATGAAAGCGCCAATCAGAAAGCACTGCACTGCCATGGATATACTCGGACGACCATCGGGAATTCGCAATCGCCCAGCGAGGGAGGCGGTTCTTTAGCCGAGTACATCTTCATGCTCGGCTAGAACCAACTTCTTGGGGTGGTGAATCTCCTGTCTGTCATGCAGACGTCATGCAGCGGTTGTATACAGCGGCATGACCCAGCTAAGTGGTTGGTAATTAAGGCGAAGGATTGGAGCGAGCGAAGGGATTTGAACCCTCGACATTCACGTTGGCAACGTGACGCTCTACCAGACTGAGCTACGCTCGCTTCCGTAAAAAGACTCGCACAAATTACAAAAGTCCGGCGGCGATGCAAGCAATCTTTTGCAATTTTCCGCGCGCGCAGTCGGCGGTAAAGGCCGCGGCGCGGCTTCGCTCCCGAGTTCGGCTGGGCCAGCCGTTCAAACTGATCGCGCTGTGCGCCGGCGTCGGAACCCGCCGCTGGGTTGGCGGGGCCATCGCCGGGCTGGCGTCAAAATTTCGGCTGCCAACCGCGCCGGTAAGCGCGGCCCCAGAGGCTGCGCACGGCGGGTTCGGGGTGGAGCAGCTTGCCGGAGGTCGGATCCAGATCCACGGTTTTGCCGCTGCGCCAGGCGATGTTGCCGAGATGGCAGAGCAGGGTGCTCTTCTGGCCATCCTCGATTTCGGAGCGCAAGGGTTTGCCTTCGCGGATGCCGTCGGCGAAGTTCGCGAAATGGCCGGTGTCGTAATCGAAGAGGCCTTTTTTGCCGCTGATCTGGCGGAGGACTTTTCCTTTGAGGTCGTAGAACACGGCTTCGTTTCCGGCGAGGGCGAGGACGCCGTTTTCGCCGTAAAAGGAGCAGCCGAAACCGGCGCCTTCGAAGCCGCGCGGAGCGCAGCTTTGTCCTTCCCACACGACGAATTTATCTCCGAAATCGAAGTTGGCGACCATGGTGTCCGGGGTTTCCCAGTCATCCTTGCCGAAGTAGCGACCGCCGCCGGCGGTGACGCGGCGGGGCAGATCCAGCCCCATGCCCCAGCGGGCGAGGTCGAGGGAATGCACGCCATTGTTGCCCAGTTCGCCGGTGGCCCAGTTCCAGAACCAATGCCAATTGTAGTGGATGAGGTTGTCGCGGTAGGGCTGCTCCGGGGCGGGGCCTTGCCAGAGGTCGTAATCGAGCCACTCGGGGACGGGGACGCGCTGGCCGCGGCCAATCGAGGCGCGATGGTTGGTGTACCAGCAACGGGCAAAAAGGGGTTGGCCGATTTCGCCCGCTTTCAGGGCTTCGATGGCTTCGATTACCCAGGGCCAGCTCCGGCGTTGATTGCCCATCTGCACCTGGCGGCGATATTTGCGGGCGGCTTGGACGATCCATTGGCTTTCGCGGGCGTTGTGGCTGCCGGGTTTTTCCACGTACACATGTTTGCCGGCCGCGCAGCCCAGAATGGCCGCCGGGGCGTGCCAATGGTCCGGCGTGGCGATGGTGATGGCATCCACGCTTTGGTCCTCGAGCAGGCGCCGCAGATCATTTTCGCCCTTGGGAGCGGGGTTTTGCTTTTTGGCCACGGCGGCAATTCCCTTGGCGACCGCCCGGCTGTCCACGTCGCATACATGGCTGATCTCGAGCTCGGGCACGGCCATTAGCGCGGCGATATGGGCCATGCCGCGGGCATTGCAGCCGATGACGGCCACGCGCAAACGGCGGCTGGCGTTGGCGGCGCGCAGGCCGGCGGGGCTGAGCCCGACAGCGGCGGTGGCCGCGGCGAGAAGAGAGGTTTGTTTGAGGAAATTCCGGCGGGAGACTGGTTCGTTCATAGCACTATGGATTGGCCCAATTCGGCGCGCCCCGCGCCGGGTGGCCACGGCAGATTGGCCGAGCCGGGGGAGGGTGTCGAGAGTTTTAGTGGTTCTGATTTCTCGGCGCTGATCATGCGGCGGGTTGGACGCTGGCTTGCCAGCGTGAGGCGGCGCTTCTACATTTCGCGGCAAGGTTTATGAAAGCGGCATATATCAATCAAACGGGCGGACCTGAGGTGATTCGGTTTGGGGAACTGCCTGATCCGAAGCCGGGGCGCAAACAGTGTCTGATCAAGGTCGGGGCGGTGGACGTCAACCCGATCGACATTTACGTGCGCGCCGGGATGATCCCGGGCAAGCTGAATTTTCCCTTTATTTTGGGCAGGGATGTGGCGGGCACCGTGGTGGAAACGGGCCCAGCGGTCAAGAACTTCAAGCCCGGCGACCGGGTCTGGGGCGTTGGCATGGGCGGCGAGGGGCAGGCGGGCACTTTTGCGGAACTGGCGGTGATGGATGAGCGGTGGCTGCACCCGACGCCCCCCAGTGTTTCCGATGAGCAGATGGTGGCGTTGTCGCTGGTGGGGATCACCGCCCAACTCGGGTTGGTGCGCAACGCGCAACTGCACCGAGGGGAGACGCTGTTTGTGCATGGCGGTTCCGGCGGCGTGGGCTCGAGCGTGACGCAGATGGCGAAGATTTTAGGCGCCCGGGTGATCGCCACGGCGGGGGACGACGAGAAGGCCCGGATTTGCCGCGAACTGGGCGCCGACTTGGTGTTAAATTACAAGACTCAGGACGTGGACGCGGCCGTTCGGGAATTCGCGCCGCAGGGGGTGAACGTCTGGTGGGAAACGTTGCGCGAGCCGGATTTTGAGCGCACGGCGCCGCTGCTCGCGGTGCGGGGGAGGATGGTGATCATGGCTGGACGCGACGCCCGGCCGCCGTTTCCGGTCGGGCCATTCTATGTAAAGGACTGCTCGCTGCACGGGTTCGCTATTTTTAACGCGACCTCGCGCGAGCTGCGATCGGCGGCCAACGCGATCAACCGTTGGACCGTCGAGGGCAAACTCAAGCCCAGGATCGACCGAGTTCTGCCGCTTTCGCAAGCGGCGGAGGCGCATCAACTCCAGGAGCGGAGCACGGTGCAAAAAACCGGCGAGCTGAAGGGCAAAATCATTCTCAAGCCGTAATTCGTCCGCGAGACGGCCTCGGGGCCGGGTCACTCGCGGAGTGGCTCGCCGGCGGGGGGCGGAGTGGCGGGGCGGGCGGCGAGTTGGCGCTCGAGTTCGGCCACCCGGCGCAACAACTCCGGCAATTGTTGCAGCGCGATCATCTGGCGTTTGGCCTGGCGATCCGGCTGGGCCGGGGACCAGAGCCATTTTTCGCCGTCCGGGATGTTGTGCATCACGCCGGATTGCGCGGCGACCGAGACGCGGTTGCCGATCTTGAGGTGGCCCGCCAGGCCGGCCTGCCCCGCGAGGATGACATAGTTTCCCAGCTTGGTGCTTCCGGCGATGCCGACCTGCGAGACGAGCAGGCAATGCTCGCCGATGACCACGTTATGGGCGATTTGGACGAGGTTATCGATTTTCGTGCCGCGCCCGATAATGGTGGGGCCCAAGGCTCCGCGGTCGATGGTCACATTGGCGCCGATTTCGACGTCATCCCGGATGATCACGGTGCCGATCTGGGGCACTTTGCGGTGGGCGCCGGCATCGAGGACGTAGCCGAAGCCATCGGAGCCGATCACCGTTCCGGAATGGATGCGCACCCGATTTCCGATTTCGGTATGGCCATAAATCGTCACGTGGGGGAAGAGGTTGCAATCCTCGGCGATTTGAACGCCCGGGCCAAGGAAGGTTCCGCCCTGGAGGACGGAGCGGGCGCCGACGCGCACTTTTTCTCCCAGGACGCAGTAGGGGCCGATCCAGGCGGAAGGGTCAATTCGGGCGGAGGGCGGCACAATGGCCGTCGGGTGCGCGCCGGTTGGGAACGCCGGTTCGGGGAAGAAAAGCGGCAACGCCCGGGCAAAGGCGAGTCGGGCGTTGGACACTTTGATGAGGGTCTTGCGCTCGGGGCGGAAGGGGCCGTCCACGATGATGGCGGCGGCGGCGCTCTGCTCAGCCCGGGCGAAGTAGGACTCATTCTCGGCGAAGGTCAGATCCCCCGGTTGGGCGCGATCGGCGGGGGCAAATCCCGTGAGCACCAAGGCGGGATCGCCGAGAACGGTCCCGGCGAGGTGTTGAGCGACTTCAGCGGCGGTAAACGGCATAACTCATTGACGCGACAAGCAGGGGCCACTATAAAGGCGGCGAGACCTAATTCAATCTCAAGTTTGACCCGGGTCTCGACGCGGAACCCGCGCGGCCGGGCGGCGCTCCTTGCCGGCGGCGGTGAATCGCGGGTCCGTGAAGCAGAGACTGAACAGAGACGAACAGACAGGATACCAACTATGTCCAATAGACCCCTCAACGTAGGCCTCATCGGCGGCGGCAAAGGCGCTTTCATTGTTCATCCGCACCAGAAGGCAATTCATTTCGACGGCACTCGCCGCGTGGTGGCGGGCGCGTTGTTTCCCGATCCCAAGGTGGCGCTCGCGGAGGCCGCGCAATGGCCGTACCCGATCCGGGGTTACGGATCTTATGACGAAATGATCCAGGCGAACGCGAGCCTGCCGGAGGACCAGAAGCTGGACTACGTCGTGATCGTTACGCCGAACTTCGTGCATTTCGATCCGGCGATGAAGGCGATGAAGGCTGGCATTGCCGTGTTTTGCGAGAAGCCCCTGTGCCTGAACCTCAAGGAGGCCAACACCCTGGTGCGGACCGCCCGCAAGCTGGGCGTGCCGTTTGGCGTGGCGCACACCTACCTGGGGCATTGGACCACCCGGCTCAGCCGCTATATTGTGCGCCGCGGGTTGCTCGGCGACATTCGCTGGGTGGACAGCTACTATATGCAGGGCTGGCTGGCCTCGAAGATTGAAGCCACGGGCCAGCAGCAGGCCTCCTGGCGAGTCGATCCCAAGCGCGCCGGGGGTTCCGGCTGCGGCGGAGACATCGGCACGCACGCCTTGATGCACCTGCGCTACGTCACCGGGCTGGAGGTCGAGAAAGTCAGCGCGCAACTCGAGCGATTTGTTCAGGGGCGCCAACTGGACGATCATTTCACGATATATTGCCAGCTCAGCAAGGGCGCCAGGGCGCTGGTGCGCGCCTCGCAAATTGCCATTGGCCACAAAAACGATCTGGGCATCGAGGTGGCGGGCACGAAGGGCACCTTGCGCTGGCGGCAGGAGGATCCGGAGGCGCTCACGATTCATCTGCCCAATCAACCCGACCGGGTCTATTGGCGCGGCGCGGTATCTCCCGATGATGGATTCCTGCCCAAGGATGTGCCAGCCGATTTAATGGCCGAGCCGACCATTCCCGCCGGTCATCCGGAAGCCTTCCACGACGCCTACGCCCGGTTGCACCGCTGCTTCGAGGCGGATGTGCGGAAGTGGAAAGCCGGCGAAAAGTGGGTCGCCGACGGTTCAAAGTACGCCAGTGTGGAGGACGGTTGGACGGGGATCGCTTTTATCGAGACGTGTGTCAAGAGCAGCGCCAAAAAGGGCGCCTGGGCAACGATGCCGAAGCAGATCTGAGGTGGTTTCGGGAGATAAGAAAATCGGGGCGGCGCACTCGCGCCGCCCCGCTGTTTGTTTGGGCCTCAGAACCCAGCAAAAATGCTGTTATTGGTAGTTCGCGCCGGCTTTCTCGATCGGCATCCGCTTGATGGCGCCGGAGCGCTCAAAAGCGAAAGCGAGCTCGACATCCTGCAAATGCCACCGCTCGACGAACTGGACCGCGCGATCAATCAATTTAAAATCTTTCGCTTCCGCAGGGTTGCTGGTCCATTGATCGGGGCCGCGAAAGTAAACCCCGGTGGATACTCGCCGCAACAAAGTCCTCATAACCCTGATACCTGATCGCATATCCCGCATAACTTATTCTGACATTCCAAGCAACCGGATGCTTGTGAGCATGGGGAATGCCAGCCAGAGATATGGTGGAAAACAGGGCCTTTTTGAAAAACCCACACCCTCGGGGCGAGAAATCTCGCGCAAGAAGGCGTGAGAATCACGCAGGTCAGGGGCGGGATGCCCAGGTCACGCAGGGTGGCATGGGCGGAGGATTTTATGGGCGGGGCGAGTCGAGTGGGGGGTGCTGAAGGTGGTAGGGGGTGGCCGCCTGGTAGG
>JBDHQH010000027.1:0-33327 GCA_039806935.1 Verrucomicrobiota bacterium | reverse complement strand
GGGAGGGAATCCTCGGGCGGGGGTCAGTCCAGGCGCAGTGCTTCCTCGAGGAATTGGGACAGATGGGCGAGGATCGCCCCCTCGCTGACCACCAGGCTGGCGCCGGCGGACCGAGCGGCTTCACGGAGGGAATCCGCATTCTCCTCGACAAACCCGATGACCGGGAGATGGGCGGTGGAGGACGACTGCCGCAGGCTTGCCAAGGCGGAGCAAATCTCCGGACGTCCGAGCTCCAATTGAGCCAGCACCACCAAGGGCTTGACCTGTTCAGCGCACGCCACCAATAACGCGGGGTCGGACACTGTCTGCACCCGGTAATCCAGATCTTCCAAACGATTGACAAGTTGGCTGCCCGGAAGCAATTTCCCATACAGAACGAGCGCGAGCGGCCGAGTCATAGGCTTAGCTTGGAGCACAAGAAATTGAATTGCAAAAAGTTTTAGGGCCGAGCCGCCCTTGGCAGCGCATCCGGCGCGCCAGCCAATTTCAGCCGTTCCTGTTTTCGACGGGAATTCGGGCTTGACCCGTTTTGTCTTCGCCGCTAGACTTAATCGGACGGTAAAGTTTTTGGCTGGTTCGCCAGCGCGCCAAAGTCGGAAGAGCTTCATCTGCCGACTTTTTTGTTCCCCTGAAGGGATTATCGTCCTGGAGAAGACGTATGAACGCCGACTTTTTAGCAGTATTGGAATTTTGGGAGCGCGAAAAAGGCATCGATCGGACCACCATGGCCGCCGCCGTGCATGAGGCGTTGATGTCGGCCGCTAAGAAAGCGGTCGGCCCGGCCAGAGAGTTGCGTGTCGAAATCGATCACAAGAGCGGTGATATCCGGGCGTTTGCCCGACTCATCGTCTCCGAGAAAGTAGTCTCGAAGCACGACCAGATCAGTGTGTTCGACGCCCGCCGTGTGCGGGCCGAGGCGCAAGTCGGGGAGGAGTTGGAGGTCGAGGTTACCCCGGTCGGGTTTGGCCGGATCGCGGCCCAATCCGCGAAGCAGGCGCTGATGACCTATCTCCGCCGGGTGGAGAAACAAAAAATTATCGACGAATTCAAGGACCGCGTCGGTCAGATCATTCCCGGCACCGTCCGCCGGTTTGATCGTTCAGATGTCATCGTCGATCTGGGCAAACACGAGGCCCTGCTCCCCAACCGCGAGCGCGTCCCCACCGAAGAATACCAGATCGGCGAACGCATCCGGTGCTACATAAAAGCGGTTGAGCAAGGAACTCACAGCCCCGAAGTCATTCTTTCCCGGGCGGACCCGCGCTTTGTCCTCAAGCTGTTTCAATTAGAAGTGTCGGAAATCAACGACGGCACGATTGAAATCAAGGGCATCGCCCGCGAACCGGGCCTTCGAACCAAACTGGCGGTTTGGACCCGAGACGAAAAGGTCGATCCGGTGGGGGCATGCGTGGGGCTGCGGGGTCAGCGGGTGAAAAATATCGTGCGCGAGCTGAATAACGAAAAAGTGGACATTATTCGCTGGGACAGCAACATTCGAAATTATCTGACCAATGCGCTGGCGCCGGCCAAGCTGAAATCATTTGAGATCGACGAAGCCGCCAAACGCGCTAAGATTCTGGTCAGTCAGGACCAACTCTCGCTGGCGATCGGGAAGCGCGGCCAAAACGCCAGGCTCACCTCCAGACTCACCGGGTGGCAAGTGGACATCGAGGCGGAGGTGGTCATCACAAAAGGCTTCGAGGAGAAAGTTGCGGAGGCCGTCGAGCAGTTGGCGGCGATTCCCGGCCTCTCCAAGGAACAGGCCAGCGTCCTGGTGCATCACGGCTGGACTCGGCTCGAGGATTTGCTGCAGGCCGAAGTGAGTGATCTGGCCAGCATACCGGATCTGGCGGACCAGGCCGAGGCGATCATGGAGTCTGCGCGCGCGGAAGCCTCGCGGCGCACGTTAAAGATTGGCGAGACGCCAATCTCGAGTTAATCAAGGCGTCTCCCAGAGCAGAGACGCAGAATCAGTTTTTGAGCGTTCCGCGGCTGAAAGGGTTCGCCGCGACAGAGATTTATGCCCGTTCGTATTTACGAAATTTCAAAAAAATTAGGCCTGGAAAACAAAGAGGTTATTGCCAAGGCCAAGGATCTGGGCATTGCCGCCGCGCGTGTCGCCTCCAGCTCGCTGGACAAGATCACTGCCGAATATCTCGAGGACCAGTTGAAACTGGACCACCCGGAACTGGCCGCGCCACCGCCGCCAGCCGAAGCAGAACCAACTCCTGCGCCAGAGCCGGCTGAGCCCGCCCCGACGGTTATCGCCCCGGAAGCGCCGCCGCCACCGGCTGAATCTCCGGTGCTCGTGGCCGAGCCAGACGAATCCGCCGCCCCGGTTCCCGTCGCGCCTCCGGAGCCGCCCCCTAGCGGTCCGACGATCGAGCCGACGGCAACCACGCCGCGCGCACCAACCCTGGAACCCGCGGCAATCGAGCCCCCATTAACCGAACCTCCCTCGACACCCGCGCCAACTGCGACAGCGCCGGCCGAGCCTCTGGTTACTCTCGAAACACCCTCGATCCCAGCGCCGCCCAGCGAGATCCCCGCGGTCCCGCCCCTGCCTCCGCCTCCGCCTCCGCCCCTTGCCCCGCCGACACCCGCTAAACCCGGTCTCGGCGAAAAAATTGGTTTCATCCAACTGCCCACTCGCCCTGGAGGGCGGACGGGAGATCGTTCGGCAGGGCCGGGAAAGTTGGGCGCGTTGCGGCAGGACCATCATCGCCGCCAGGAGCCTGGAAAGCGTCAGGAGCACCGCGCGACAAGAGGTGGTGCGACTGCGGGCCCCGCGCCCAAAGCCCAAAAAGGCCCCGCTTTGCCAGCCAAGCCCGCCCTGCCAGCCGATGCCCCGGTGATCTCGATCAAGCCTCCCATCGTCGTCCGTGAACTCGCCGAGCAGCTCAAACAGAAGCCGTTCAAAATCATCGCGGACCTTATGGAGACCGGCGTGTTCGCCAGCGTCAACCAAGCCATCGAAGAGCCCGCCGCCCAAAAGGTTTGCGCCAAGTACGGCTTTAAATTCGAGGTGGAGAAACGCGAGCGCGGCAGCGGCCTGGTTCACGCCCCGGTCCGCACGGTCGAACTGGATATCGAGGACAAGCCGGAAGATCTCGCGCCTCGAGCTCCCGTAGTCACGATCATGGGTCACGTGGACCATGGAAAAACCACCCTGCTCGACGGTATCCGGAAATCCAATGTGGTTGCGGGCGAGGCCGGCGGCATCACTCAGCACATTGGCGCTTACACCATTTCTTTTCCGCATCCCGAGCGCAAAAATGAACTGGCCCAGATTACCTTTCTGGACACTCCGGGCCACGCCGCCTTCAGTTCGATGCGCGCTCGCGGCGCAAACGTAACTGATCTGGTCGTTCTGGTGGTCGCCGCCAATGACGGCGTCATGCCCCAGACGATCGAGGCTCTTAACCACGCCCGCGCCGCCAAAGTTCCCATTCTGGTCGCCGTCAACAAGATCGACCATCCGAACGCCAACCCGCTCAAGGTGCGCCAACAGCTTCAGGATAAGGGTCTCGTGCCCGACGACTGGGGCGGCGACACGATTTACGTGGATGTCTCCGCCCTCCAGAAAAAGGGCGTGGAGAAGCTCATCGAAATGATTTTGTTGCAGGCGGATTTGCTGGAATTGAAAGCCAATCCCAACCGCCGAGCCAAGGGCAACGTGATCGAATCGGGCCTGGAACCCGGCGGCCCGACGGCGACTGTCCTGGTGCGCAAAGGCACGCTGCGCCTGACGGACGTGATCATCTGCGGACATTTCTACGGCCGCGTGCGAGCCTTGATCAACGAGGAATCCAAGCGCCTGAAGGAAGCCGGCCCCTCGGTGGCCGTCAAGGTGCTCGGGTTGAACGGGGTGCCCGAGGCGGGCCTCGAGTTCAGCGTGGTCGCGGACGAACGCGCGGCGAGGGATCTCGCCGAACAGCGCGAGGAGGAAGCCAAGGCCCTGGGCCAGGAGGCGCCACGCGTGAAAATGACCTTGGAAAACCTCTTTGCGCAACTCGAGACCAACACCGCAAAGACCCTGAAAATCGTGGTCAAAGCCGATACTCAGGGGTCAGTGGAAGCGATTGTGGACGCGCTCCGCAAAATCGAGAGCGACAAGGTCGCGCTCGAGGTGATCCACAGCGCAGTGGGAACCATCACCGAGTCGGACGTGGCGCTCGCCTCCGCCTCCCGCGCCGTCATTCTGGGCTTTCATACGCGTGTGGACAGCGGCGTCGCCGACAAGGCGAAGCACGAGGGCGTCCAGATCAAGCTGTACGCCATCATTTACGAGTTGATTGACCAGGTGAAAGAAGCGATGGCCGGCTTGCTCGAGCCGATCCTCAAAGATATAACCGTCGGCGTCGCTGAGGTGCGCAAAGTTTTTGAGTTGTCCAAAGGCGCTCCGGTGGCCGGTTGCATGGTCACCAGCGGCCGTATTGTGAAGGGCAAGGTTCGCATCCGCCGCCGCAAAGAGATTATCTACGAGGGCCTCACGCAATCCTTGCGCCGCTTCCAAGACGAGGTCAATGAGGTCCGAGCCGGCATGGAATGCGGCATTCGCATCGAGGGCTTCGGAGAGTTCCAGGTCGGCGATCACATCGAATGCTACAGTGTCGAGAAAGTGGCCCAGAAACTCTGAGAGCCGGCCCACCACCGCCGCGGTTAGCACATGCCATCGCTAAGATTACAACGAGTTCGGGAATTGCTGAAGCGCCAGATCGGCGAAGTCATCCGGCGGGAGTTTCCCGTCAGCGAAGCCGGTCTGGTGACCGTCAATGACGTGGACGTCTCGGGCGATTTGCACTCGGCGGTGGTTTTCATCAGCATTTTCGGCAACCCTGACCAGCAAAAACGCGGCTTTCGCCTCCTGACCGATCATCGCAAGCGCATCCAGGGCCTGGTGGGGCGCGCCGTCGTTTTGAAATACACGCCCACGCTCAAGTTCGTGATGGACGATTCCGTGGTCCGCGGCAACCGGGTGCTGGAGATCATCGACGAACTTGAGAAAGCATCGCCGGACGAGGAACCGGAAGACAAAATGAATCATCCCCCCGCAGGCTGATCCCGCGATGAAACCGCATCCGCAAATCATCGATAAAATCATCGATAAAATCCGCGAAAGCCGAACCTTTTGCGTGGTTGGACACGTCCGGCCGGACGGCGACTGCGTCGGTTCGCAACTCGGCTTGACTCTCGCGCTCCAGGCGGAGGGAAAGGAGGTCGTTTGCTGGAATGAAGATCCGATTCCGCAGAAATACGAATTCCTGGATCCCGGCAAACTTTTTCAGAAACCCAAGAAAGGGCTCAGCTTCGATTGCGTGATCGCGACCGATGCCGCCAGCCTGGAACGTCTCGGACGGGTGGCCGAATGTCTGCACGACCGCAAGACGCTGATCAATATCGATCATCACGAAAGCAATACTCGCTACGGCGACCTCAATTGGGTGTCCCCGCGCGAACCTTCCGCAGGCGAACTCATCTTTCGCTTGCTTTGCATCGCCCGTTTCCCGGTCACTCGACCGATCGCGGATTGCCTGTTCACCGCGGTCTCGACGGACACGGGATCGTTCCAATACCCGACAACCCGGCCGGCCACCTATCACGCGGCCGGCAATCTCGTGCGGCGCGGCGCCAATCTCGCGAAAATTTGCGACGAAGTGTATCAATCTTATCCGCTCTCTCGCGCGCGCTTGTTGCGGCACGTTTACAGCACCTTCCGGCTTACCCACAAGGATCAGATCGCCTATTTCTGGCTGCGCAAGGCGGACTTCTCCCGTTCGGGTGCCGATCCCGCCGATTCCGAGGGTTTGATCGACCACATCCGCGCGATTGCGCCGGTGGTCGTCGCCGCAGTCTTCGAAGAGGTCGAACCCGGCCTGGTTCGCATCAGTCTGCGCTCAAAGAGCCCGGCGGTGAACGTGAACGAAATCGCCGCGCAATTTGGCGGCGGCGGCCACAGCGCCGCCGCGGGCGCCCGCATCCAGGGCACGCGCCTTTCCGTCCAACGCCGGGTGGTCGGCGCAATCCGACGGGCGCTCGACCAGGCGCGACCGAATGCCTGACCGCTCTTCCCCGCTTTCCATCCATGATTCAGGAATTCTCCACTTTTGACGGCGCGCTGCTGGTTGATAAGCCCGCCGGCCCCACCTCCCACGACATCGTGGACGCGGTGCGGCGGCAGTTCGGCATCAAAAAAGCCGGCCATTGCGGAACGCTGGATCCTGCGGCCACCGGACTGCTGATCCTCGTGCTGGGGCGGGCGACCAAGCTTTCCGAAAAACTCATGTCGGACGACAAGGTGTACGAGGGCAGGATGAAGCTGGGTGAATCCACCGATTCCCACGACGCGAATGGGGAGTTGATTGCCTCGCTGCCGGTGCCGCCGCTCACGATTCAGGAGCTGAACGAGGCCGCCTCCGAGTTCATCGGAGATCTGATGCAGAAGCCGCCCATGGTTTCCGCCGTCAAGAAAGCCGGAGTGCCCCTCTACAAGCTTGCCCGCAAGGGGGTCGAGGTCGAGCGCGAGCCGCGGCTGATCCACATCTACCAGTTCCAGTTCAGCGCTTACGAGGAGCCCTTCGCCACGTTCCGCATCGCCTGCACCAAGGGAACTTACGTCCGCAGTCTGGCTCACGACCTCGGACAAAAACTCGGTTGTGGCGCCCATCTCGCCGGGCTGCGGCGCACCGACTCCGGCAAATTCTCGGTGGCTAACTCGATTCCATTCGAGGATTTGATGAAACTCGACGCCCGGGAACTCGGCAAACGGGTGGTGCCTTTCTTCCAACTCGCCCGGGGCTAGTCCCGCACGCCATGCTGCTGGCACACCGGGCCGAAGAACTGCGGGCGGCGGGACGCAAGTTTTCGCTCGCCATCGGCTTCTTCGACGGGGTCCATCTCGGGCACCGGCAGATCATTCGGCAGATGACGGGCGATGCGCGGCAACGCGATGCCTTGGCGGTGGTGCTCACCTTTGACCGGCATCCGAACTCCGTGGTCGCGCCGGAGCTCGTCCCCCCGCTGATCTATTCCGTCCCCCAAAAGCAGCGCGCGATCGCGGCGCTGGGACCGGATGCGCTGTGGGAAGTGCCTTTTGACGAACCCTTCAGCCGGTTGAGCGCCGCGGAGTTCGTTCGCCGGTTAGTGGCGCAACTTGGGGAAATCGCCGGGATTTGGGTCGGCGCCAATTTTGCCTTTGGCCATCGGCGCACCGGCAATGTCGCGCTCCTGAAGCGGCTAGGCGAAGAGTTAGGCTTTCAAGCCCATGGGCTCGCGGCGGTCGCCCTGGGTCATCTCCGCGTCAGCAGCACCGGGATACGCCGCGCGATCAGCGCGGGAGAACTCGACCTGGCGGGAGAAATGCTCGGACGCCGTTATTCACTGGCAGGGAAGGTGGTCCGCGGTGACGCCCTGGGTCGGCAACTGGGGTTTCCCACGGCCAATCTCGACACTGCCGGACTGGTCTTGCCTCCCGCCGGCATCTACGCCGTCCAGGCGGAAACCGCGGATCATCGATACCGGGCGGTAATGAGCATTGGCTTCCGCCCGACCTTGAAAGATCGCGCCCCGCGCCTCCAAGTGGAAGTCCATCTGCTCGAATTTAGCGGCGATTTATACGGCCGGGAAATTGAGGTTTTCCCCGTGCGCAAATTGCGCGAAGAGCAAGCCTTCGACTCCCTGGATGAACTCAAGGCCCAGATCTCCCGCGACATCCTCTCCGCGCAAGCCTTTTTCTGAATCGGGCAGTTGGTGGTCTCCGCGGAATGAGCAGCAGGCGGCGTTGAAGTTCTTGGTTCATCCCATCCCGCGAAAGCCGCCCTACCTCGGCGCTCCACAGCGCCGGCAGGTCATCCAGCCAGGCGGATTCAGGGCGCCCTGGCGAATCGCGCCCCGCCTCATTTGAACGCAAAGTCTGGTTTTTTTGTCCATCGGAAGTTAACCTTTCTAACGAACTTGATGAATACAGGAATCAGCGCGATCAACGCCGCGGTGCAGGACGCGGGGGCTTTCGTCCGCCCGCTTTTCTCGGAATTGAGCAAGGTTATTGTCGGCCAAACCTACCTTGTCGAACGGCTGGTGATTGGCTTGCTGGCGAATGGGCATGTGCTGCTCGAGGGGGTGCCGGGGCTGGCCAAGACGCTCTCGGTGAAAACCCTGGCGAACTGCCTCGACGTAAAGTTCTCCCGGCTCCAGTTCACGCCGGACATGCTGCCCGCCGACGTCATCGGCACGCAGATCTATAATCCGCAATCAGGCTCGTTCAGCACCCGCAAAGGGCCGATCTTCGCCAATCTGGTGCTCGCGGACGAAATCAACCGCGCGCCCGCCAAGGTCCAGAGCGCGTTGCTCGAGGCGATGCAGGAAAAGCAGGTGACCATCGGCGAAAACACCTACCGCCTCGAGGAACCGTTCCTGGTGCTCGCCACCCAGAACCCGATCGAGCAGGAAGGCACCTACCCCTTGCCCGAAGCCCAGGTGGACCGCTTCATGCTCAAGCTCAAAATCGGTTATCCCTCCCGGGCGGAGGAGCGGCAAATTCTGGATCTGATGGCCCGCACCTCGGGCTCCCCCGCGGCCGGAGCCGTGGTCAGCCCCGCGCAAATCCTGCGCGCGCGTGAGGTGATCAATGACATTTATGTGGATGAAAAGGTGAAAGACTATATTGTCGATCTCGTCTGCGCCACTCGCGATCCAGAGGCGCATAAAATCCAGGTTCGTGAGTTCATCCAGTTGGGCGCGTCCCCGCGGGCGACCATCGCCCTCACCCTGGCCGCCAAGGCCCACGCCTTTCTCCGCGGGCGCGGGTATGTCACTCCGCAGGATGTCAAAAGCATCGGCATGGATGTGCTCCGGCACCGCGTGGCGATCACCTACGAGGCGGAAGCCGAGGAGAAGACGAGCGAAACCATCGTCCAGAAAATCTTTGACGAACTGCCCGTGCCGTGAGCCAGCGCCCGCCGGCTCGTTTTGAGCAGCCATGATTCCCCGCGAAATCCTAAGGAAAATCCGGCAAATCGAGCTCCGCACCAACCGGCTCGTCACTGAGTCGGTGGCCGGGCAATACCACAGCGTTTTCAAAGGTCAGGGAATGAACTTTGACGAGGTCCGGGAATATCAGCCCGGCGACGAGGTGCGTTCGATCGATTGGAACGTCACCGCCCGGATGAATCATCCCTTTGTCAAAAAGTTTGTCGAGGAGCGCGAACTGACCTTGATGCTGCTGGTGGATTTGAGCGGTTCGGGACGCTTCGGTTCCGGCGACCAGAGCAAACGGGAACTGGCGGCGGAGATCGCCTCCGTCCTGGCGTTCTCCGCCATCCGCAACAACGACAAAGTCGGCCTCATCCTTTTCACCGACCAGATCGAGAAGTTCATTCCTCCGCGCCAGGGCCGCGGCCATGTGTTGCGCGTCATTCGCGAGGTGTTGTTTTTTAACCCCCGGCGCGCCGGCACCAACCTGAACTCGGCGCTCGAATTCCTGCTGCGGATCATCCCGCGCCGCTCGATCGCGGTGCTGATCTCCGACTTTCTCGCTGACGAGACGGCGGGATTGGAGTTTCCGGAACCACGCCGCGCCTGGCCCCGGCTGCGCCAGGCCAATCGCCGGCATGATGTCGTGGCGGTGCAGATCACCGACCCCCTTGAGCGGGCGTTGCCCGCCCTGGGCCGCGTCATCCTCGAGGATGCCGAGTCCGGCGCGGTGCTAGAATTGAACACCCAGGACCCGCGGCTCCGCGAGCAATTTGCGAATCGGCAAGCCCGCCGGCAGGAGGCGCTCGGCCGGTTTCTGCGGTCGGCGGGGATTGATGCCATCCGGCTCGAGACCGGCGAGCCCTACGGAGCCGCGTTGGGCAAATTTTTTGAAACCCGCGAGAAACGGAGGCTTCGCCGCGCCGGTTGATCGGCCCGCAATTCGTCATGACGAAGGCCACCTCAACGCAACCAGCGGCGGATCTCTCGACCAATCTGCTTCGCGACATCGTCCCCCCGCAACCGATTCCAAACCTGACGTTTTGGATCAGCGTCGCCCTGGGGGTTTTGTCAGCGGCGGTGCTGGCTTGTCTGCTTTGGCGCCGCTGGCGGACCAGGCGGGCCTCCCGCCCCCCTGCCCCGCCCACGCCGGCGCATATTCTCGCCAAACGGCGACTCACCGACGCGCTGGCGCTGATCGCTGATGCGCGCGAGTTCTGCATCGCCGTCTCGGATGCCCTGCGCTGGTATCTGGAGCGGCGCTTTGAGTTCCGCGCGCCAGAGCGGACCACCGAGGAGTTCCTGGTGGAGCTGCGGGATAGCCCCACCCTCGACGCGCGGCAGAAGGCCAGCCTGGCGGAATTCCTGAACCGCTGCGATCTGGTCAAGTTCGCCCGCTACGAGCCTGCGGAACCCGAACTGCGCGACCTGCACGGAGCGGCCATGCGGCTGGTGGAGGAAACCGAGCCGCAGCTCGCCGCTCCCGGCGCCCAGGCGCCCACCGAGACGACGGCTCTTTCGGCATGACCTTCGGACGGCCTTATTTGTTGTTGCTGCTGCTCCTGCTGCCGCTGGTGGCCTGGCTCAAGGGGCGGGGCGGAGCGCCCCCTGCCCTGGTCTATTCCTCGGTCGATTTGGTCAGAGGACTCGCCCGTTTCCGCAAAGATCGAGCGGGAGCTTTGCTGGCGGCGCTGCGTTGGCTGGCCCTTGCCGCGTTGCTGGTCGCCCTCGCCCAGCCACGCTTCACCCGCAGCGAAGTCCGGGTAACGGCCAGCGGCGTGGACATTGTTGTGGCCATGGATCTCTCGGGCAGCATGCTCTCCGAGGATTTCGAGGCGAGGGGCGCGCGCGTCAACCGCTTCGACATGGCCCGGCGCGTGCTCTCGGATTTCATCGCCAAACGCCCCAACGACCGCATCGGATTAGTGGCCTTCGGCACCCAGGCTTACACCGCCGCGCCTCTGACCCTCGACCATGATTTCCTCCAAAGCAATCTTGACCGATTGAGCGTCGGAATCATCGATCACAATCGCACGGCGATCGGCTCGGCGCTGAGCACCGCGCTGAACCGCCTGCGGGAGGTGGATTCCAAGAGCAAGATTGTCATCCTGATGACCGACGGGCAAAACAACTCCGGCAAGATCGCGCCGCTGACCGCCGGCGAGGCTGCCCGGGCGCTCGGGATCAAAGTCTATACCATTGGCGTCGGAAAGCGCGGCACGGCCCCGATGCCGGCTGGCCGCAACCTGTTTGGCCAAACCGTGTACCAACAGGTGCCGGTCGATATCGATGAGGACACCCTCACCCGCATCGCGGAATTGTCCGGCGGCAAGTATTACCGCGCAGACAACACCGAACGATTCCAATCCATCTATGCGGAAATTGACAAACTGGAGAAGACCGAAAGGGAAGTAAAAAAATACTCGCGGCACCGCGAGCTTTTTGCCTGGTTGATCTTGCCGGGGCTCGGCTTGCTCCTGACCGAAACCTGGCTGAGACATACCTGGCTGCGAAGGTTGCCGTGATCCGCCGACACTGAGGTTTCCATGCGCTTCGCCAATCCACATCTGCTTTGGTTGCTGATGCTCGTGCCGCTGCTGGCGGTGTTTCACTGGTGGGCGCTGCGCCGGCGGCAGCAGTTGATGATTCTTTTCGTGCGCGCGCGGCTGCTGCCCGGGCTTACCTCCGGCCTGTCCCCCGCCCGACGCAAGGCGCGCACTGCCTGTCTGCTGGGAGCGGTTGCCTGTTTGGCGCTGGCCGCCGCGCGTCCGCAATGGGGTTTTGCTCGGGAAGAGATCAACCAGAGTGGTGTGGACATCGTGGTTGCGCTCGACATCTCAAAAAGCATGCTGGCCGCCGATATCGCGCCCGACCGATTACGGCGCGCCAAGCTGGCGGCGCTCGACTTGGTGCGCGAGGCCAGGCTCGACCGTTTGGGATTGGTGGCCTTCGCCGGCAGCGCTTTCCTCCTCTGCCCGTTGACGATTGATGACGTCGCTTTCCGCCAAAGCCTCGAGAACCTCGAGGTGAACAGCATCTCCGAAGGAGGCACCGATCTGGCCGCGGCCATTGAAACCGCGCTTACCGCCTTCAAGCAGGAAGACACCCACAAGGCGCTGGTGATCCTCTCCGACGGCGAGGATCACAGCTCAGGGGCGTTAGCCGCGGCCCGGAAAGCCGCGGCCGCCGGCCTGCGCATTTACACGGTCGGCGTCGGCACCCCCGAGGGCGAATTGCTCCACGTTCCTCAACCGGACGGAACGATGGATTACGCCCGCGATGAGCAAGGCAATGTCATCAAATCCCGCCTGAACGAATCACTGCTCCAGGAAATCGCCTCCGAGGCCGCGGGCGGCTTTTATCTCCCCTTGCGCGGCGCCTCCACGATGGAAACGCTTTATCGGGAGGGACCCGCGCGCCTGCCAAAATCCGAGCGCCAGGAAAAATACATCCGCCAGTATTTCGAACGCTATCAATGGCCGCTCACGGCGGCGATACTCCTGCTCCTGATTGAGATATTGCTGCCCGAACGCGCGCGCACTCCGGTCCCGGGCCATCCCCGGGCCGCAATAGTGGGGGCATTGATGCTGGCCACCATCCTCGGCGTCTCCTCAACGGGTGCTTCTCCCTCCGGCGCCCTGCGGGAGTATCAAGCCGGTCGTTACGACAGCGCTTTTCAAGAATATCAACGGCTGTTGAAAAAACGTCCGGACGACTCCCTTCTCCATTTCAATTCAGGGGCCGCCGCTTACCAGGGTCGGGACTTCGAGCAGGCGGCGAACGACTTCGAGCAGGCGCTCTCGGCCCCGGATCTGAGTCTGCAGCAGAAAGCGTATTACAATCGTGGCAACACCCTCTTCCGGCTGGGCGAAAAAAACACCGATCCCCAGCAGCGGTCCGAAATGTGGAATCGATCCCTGAAAGACTTTGAGAGCAGTTTGAAACTAAACCCCCAGGACACCAACGCCCTGCATAATCAGGCATTCGTCAAGCGGATGCTGGAGGAACTCAAACAACAGCAGCAACAGCAGCCATCCCAGGGGCAGGATCAAAATCAGAACGATCAAAATCAGCAGCAAGATCAGCAGCAAGCGAAGCAAGCCCCCAATCCGCGCCAACCGGACGGTCCGAATCCACAACCGCAATCGCCGGAGCAATCCCAGCCACAGTCACCACCCCGGGCGGATCAGGAATCAGCCCGTCCGGACCAGCAAGATCCGGCGGATGAACAAAATTTACCGCAGCCATCCGAATCACCCGAAGATTCGCCTAAAGAGCACGCGCGCGCACCGACGCAAAAATCTGAGGAATCGCAGGATCAATCTCCGGCATCGTCCCCCAGCGCTTCCGGCCAGATGACCCGCGAGCAGGCGAAGCAGTTGCTCAATTCAGAGAAGGCTGACGAACAAGCACTCCCCTTCCGTCCGGAAGCCAAATCACGAGGCGCCCCCAAGCCCATCCGCGACTGGTAGCCTTGCACCCACCGCTGCCAGAACGTTCCCCGCAAGCTGGCTCGGGCGGGATGCCCGAGGCACGGCGCCCTCGCGCGGTTTGGTTCAATCGCACCGTTCTCGGCATCGGTCTGGCATCGTTGTTCAGCGATTGGTCGCATGAGATCGCCACCTCTGTGATGCCCGCCTTTCTGGCCACGATGGGAGTCGCCGCCTTCTGGATGGGACTGATCGAGGGCGTTTCCGATGGACTATCCTCCTTCGCCAAGATGGCCAGCGGCTACTACACGGACAAGTTGCGGCGTCGGAAACCCATTGCCGTGGCTGGCTACTTGGTGACCGCCTTGGGCACGGCTTCATTCGGACTGGCCACCGCCGCCTGGCACGTATTGATTTCACGAGCCTGCGCCTGGCTTGGACGCGGTGTGCGAACCCCGGTTCGCAAGGCGTTGCTGGCTGGCGCGGTGACCAGGGAAACCTACGGACGGGCTTTCGGTTTCGAGCGGATGATGGATACAGCCGGAGCCATCGTCGGGCCGGTGAGCGCGTTCTTCCTGTTGCGAGTCGTCCATCATCACTATCCCACACTCTTCGCGCTCACGTTGGTTCCGGGCCTGCTCGCGGCAGGGTTGATCGCCATCATGGTCAAGGAAAAGGAACGGAAGCCGGTGCCGCACATCTCCTTTGGCGAACGCTTGAGGATGCTGCCGGCCACGTTTCGCAAATTCCTGGTGGCGGTTGGATTATTCGGCGCGGGTGACTTTGCGCATACCCTTCTGATTCTGCTGGCGGCCCAGAAGCTCGCGCCGGAATTTGGCCCCACCAGGGCCGCGAGCCTCGCCGTCGGCCTCTATGTGCTTCACAACGTTTGCTACGCGGGATTCGCCGTCGTGGCGGGGGGGCTGGCCGACCGGTTGCCTAAAAACGCCGTGCTCGCCGCCGGCTACGCCCTGGCTGCGATAATGACTCTGGCGATCATCCTCTTGCCGTTAACACCATGGGCCTTCGGGGCAATCTTCGGGATCGGCGGAATCTATGTCGCCATCGAGGAAACTTTGGAAGATGCTTTTTGCGCCGAACTCGTCCGCGAGGAACATCACGGGATGGCCTTCGGGATTTTGGCGACGGTAAACGGTCTCGGCGATTTCCTCTCCAGCATCATCGTCGGCGCCTTATGGACCGTCTTGGGGCCGGCCGCCGCGTTCGGCTATAGTACGGTGCTCTTCCTCCTTGGGGCGTTGCTGGTTTTCCGCGCCAAGCCCGGCGCCGCAGCGGCTTGAACGACGCACCAGCGCTCGACGCGCCAGTTTGCCCTCCTAAGCCGTGTGATTTTTCGCGACTTTGGAGTGGATTCCTCGAGCCGTAAGGCTAATCTTCGGCATGGGCCGACACCTCGTTGAGAACCGGAATCGTATTCTCAGGAACGGGAGTCTTTTCCGTCCCGCGCGCCTGTTTATCCAGACCGGCATTCGCATCGCTCTCTTCCTTTTTTCGCTCCACTCGCTGCTCGCCTCGCCAGCGCCGGTCGGAGTCTGGGATTTCGATGACCCGCTGCATCTGCTCACGGCCCGCACGGGCGCGGATTTGGTTCTGCGCGGCAGCCATCAGGCTATCGCCGGGCCCTCGCCCACGAACGGCGCGGCGCGCATTGGGACCGGCAGTTACTACGAGTGCTGGCACGGCCTCGCCCCTACCGACGGTCAATTTGTGAACCGCTACTCGTTGCTGGTGGACTTCCGCATCCCCGCCCTCGGCGCCTGGTACAGCTTTTTCCAGACGGATTCGGCCAACCAGAACGACGGCGACTGCTTCATCCGGGACACCGACGGCGTCATTGGCGTGGCCCAGACCGGCTACAGCACCGTCCCGGTCACGCCCGGAGCCTGGCAGCGATTGGTGATCACCGTGGACAATGCGGCTGGAATCTACCGGGGTTATCTGGACGGGCAGCGAATTCTTGCCGGCAGCCCGCAATCGATTGACGGCCGCTTTTCACTCGATCCCGCATTGTTGCTGTTTGCGGATAATGACGGTGAGGATGGCGTATTGGATGTCGCCCGGATTGCGATTTACGCCGCTTGCCTCACCGCCGCGGAGGCGGCCGAGCTGGGTTCCGTGCCGTTCGGCTCGGCCCAAGGCGCCCCACCCTCCACCGGCCCGTTGGGCGCCCAACCCGCCTCGGCCGTGACGGGCCAAGAGATCGAATTCGTTTTCAGCGCTTCCGATCCGGATCACGACCTCGTGCAAGTCCAGGTTGATTGGGGCGACGGCGGGGAGTTAAGCGGCTGGGACGCGCTGTCCGCCACGGGTAGCGAGCATCGTTTCAGCCACATCTACCGCCGCCCCGGTCATTTTTCCGTGCGAGGGTTGGCGCGAGATGCCCGAGGCCTCTTCAGCGCCTGGACGCCGGGCGGAGAGGTGATCGTCACCGGCGAACCCGTAGCGCAGTTTCTGACCCGGCCGTATCTGCAGAGCCCGGAAACCAACTCCATCACCATCCTTTGGGAACAGGATCTGGTTTTGCCTGCCACCGTGGAGTTCAGCCTGGATGATTCCTACTCGAACTCCGCGGCTTGCGAACGCCTCACCTCGCAAGCCGGCACGGAGATTTATCGTTGCCGCCTGACGGGGCTGCAGCCCGGAACCACCTACCGCTACCGACCCCGTGTGGGCGGGCACGCCGGCCCGGCCGGTCGTTTCACCACCGCGCCCGAGGGTGCGCCTGATTTTTCGTTCGCCGTCTGGTCGGACAGCCAGGGATCCAATCACGGAAGTTATCCCGCCGATCCGATGGAGCCAACCCGGGCCATGTTCCGCCACATGACCACCAACGGATTCGACTTCGCGGTGACATGTGGGGATCTGGCTGAGTCGGGGGCTTCTTATGGCGACACCCGCCAGTTTTACCTGGACCGCGTGGCTGCCACTCTGGGGCCCGCGATCCCCTGGTTTATCGCCTGGGGAAACCACGATGGCGGCGCGGCCAGCGTGATCCGTCAATTCGCCGACCTGCCCAGCCGGCAACGCTCCGGTTATGGGCCGGGCTATGGAAGCTATTCCTTTGACTATGCCGGATGCCATTTCATCTGCATCGACGACGCCACGCGGAGCGCCGACATTCCCGGTTGGCTCTCGCAAGATCTGCAAGCCGCCGCCAGCCGAAAACCCAGATTCACGTTCCTTTTCATCCACGTCCCGCCATTCTGTGAGATCTGGTTCGACGGCGATCCCTCGCTTCGAGCGAACCTCGTGCCGCTCTTGGAAACCTATAAGGTCGCTGTCTGCTTCAGTGGCCACACCCATGAGTACGAGCGCGGCCGGCTCGCGGAGGTCTTCTATTGCATCACCGGCGGAGGGAGCTGGCTCGATTTTGTGGAAACGCAGGTTCGGGACTGGCCGCACATGACCGTAGGCGGATGCCAAACAATCCCCGGCGTGACCCGTCCGCGGCCGGATGCCGGAGGCGGGTTGATCAATGAATATGTCCGGGTGGATGTCCGCGGCGACCGCTTTACCGCCTCCATGGTGGCTTTCAACCCGGACGGGACCGAGCTCGGGATACTGGATCAGTTTTCCGGTGAACGCCCCCCCGAACCACCGCAATCGCGGGTGCTTTACCGCGAAGATTTCGAATTAACACCGGAACTGAGCCTTCCGGCGGGCTGGGCCGCTACCCACCATACCACGATCGACATCGGCAGCGACGACCCGGAGAATCCACGCTCGAACCGGTATCTCACCTGGACGGTGATCTCCTCGAACCGTTTGGCGCGAGTCTTCGGCGCCAACCGCCTCCTTGCCCCGGACGTGGTCTCGGGCCAGTCGCTCTACGCCGAGTCCGATCACCGCAATGGAGTCCAGATTCAATTTGTGACTACCCCGGACATCGACCTGGGCGGGGCCGCCAATGTGGAAGCGACCTTCCTGAGCAACTACATCCAAAACCAGAATAGCATGGGCGCCGTGGAGTACTCGGTCGATCGCGGCCAGTCGTGGCGGCCGGCCCTGTATCTTTTGGACTCGCCCGACGTCGTTCGCGATGGCGGCGGCACGGTGGATGGCCAGGCCACCTTCACCCGCCAGGATCCAGATGGCGTCCCCACCGCCAACGGCCAATCCAACAGCACCGGAACCTACGGAGAGCACATCCTGAGCCGGCCGTTCGAGAGCCTCGGCCCGTTTGTCAGCGCGCGCGTGAACGATGACTCGCTGGGATCGCGCCGCCTGGAACGACTGCGCCTGCCGCACGCGGATGGCCAGGCCCGGGTGCGCCTGCGCTTTGCGCTGGTGGGCAGCAGCAGTTGGTTTTGGGGCCTCGACGACTTTCAAATCCTGGGTTCCCCTCCCGCGCCTCTCCGCATTCACAGCAGCCAGTTGGTCCCCGGAGGACTGCGCCTGGAGTGGGCCGGCCCGCTGGCGCCATGCCAATTGCAGCACCGCACCAACTTGCTGGCGGGCGAGTGGGAGAACGTCGGCCCCATGCTCGAGATCGGCGCGCAATCGGTGGTGGCTCCGCTGGGCGGCCGCGCCGATTTTTTCCGGCTCCAGCTTGTCCGCTGATCCGGCGCGAAAGATTTTATGCAAACTTATCTTTTCTGGCTGAGCCTGCTCGCGGTTGCCACGCCGAGCTTTGCCCAAAACCCCGCGCCAATCGCGGAATCGTCCGCGGCCCACGACCAGCGCATGGCCTGGTTCCGCGACGCGAGGTTCGGCCTGTTCATCCATTGGGGGCTTTACTCGGTGCCCGCGGGCGAATGGGAAGGCAAAACCGATTACGGCGAGTGGATCATGGAACAAGCCAGAATTCCGGTTTCGCGGTACGAGACGCTGGCCAGACAGTTCAACCCGGAAAAATTTGATGCCTCGGCGTGGGCGCGCCTGGCCAGACAGGCCGGCGCCAGATACCTCGTGATCACCTCCAAACACCATGACGGATTCGGGCTTTGGCCCTCGGAGCTGACGGATTGGTGCATCAAATCCACGCCGTTTAAACGCGATCCTTTGCGGGAATTGGCTGACGCCTGCAAAAGTGAGGGATTGCGCCTGTGCTTCTACCATTCGATCATGGACTGGCACCACCCGGACTGGGGCAATCGACGGGCCTGGAACGATCGTGCCGCCGCCCCGCCAGACATGGATCGGTTCATCAGCTACCTCAAAGGACAATTGCGGGAATTGATCACCCGCTACGGCCCCCTGGGCATCCTTTGGTTCGATGGTGAGTGGGAATCGGCCTGGACACACGAGCGCGGAGTGGATCTCTACAATTACGTCCGCGGATTGCAACCGGACATTATCATCAACAATCGAGTGGGCAAGGCCCGGGCCGGCATGGCCGGCATGGACCAGGGCAAAGATCGCGTGGGAGATTACGGCACCCCGGAACAGGAGATTCCGCCCACCGGGTTTGGCCCGGGCGTCGATTGGGAATCATGCATGACCATGAACGGCCACTGGGGTTACAACAAACACGATCAAAATTGGAAGAGCGCGACCGCCCTCATCCGGAACTTGATCGATTGCGCCAGCAAAGGCGGCAACTACCTCCTCAACGTCGGCCCCACCGCCGAGGGACTTTTCCCGCAGCCCAGCATCGACCGACTCCGGGAAATCGGTGAATGGATGCAAACCAACGGCGAGAGTATTTACAACACCCAGAGCAGCCCCTTCGAGAATATCCCCTGGGGGCGCTGTACGAGAAAAGCGACCGGGAACGGCCGAACCCGGCTCTATCTTCATGTGTTTGATTGGCCGGCGGACGGACGACTGCCCCTGCCCGGCCTGGAGCAGCGTCCCCTCAAAGCCTGGCTGTTGGATGGCGGTAAACCGGTCAAAACAACCATCGAGAAAGGCCGGCTGGTCTTGCGCGTCCCCGGCCAGCCGCGCAATCCGCACGCGACAGTGATTGCCTTGGAAATCAAAGGCAAATGAACGCGATCACGGAGAATCAGCCCACCGGCTTGCGCAGCACCGTGTCCCGCTGCGCCCAGTCCGGCGCCGATTCGGGGAAGTCCAGGTTGTAGTTCAACCCGCGGCTTTCGGGCCGTTGCAAAGCGCTGCCGACAATCAACTCCGCCACCGTGGCGATATTTCGCAACTCCAATAGATCCGCGGTGACGATGAAATCCCAGTAGTACTCATGGATTTCATCCTGTAGGTTGGCGATTCGCTTTTGGGCGCGCCGCAGGCGCTTGTTGGTGCGCACAATACCCACATAATCCCACATGGTGCGCCGAATCTCATCCCAGTTATGGGCCACCACCACCATTTCATCCGGATTGTTAGCGTGGCCGGAATGCCAGGGCGGAATGGTCACGCTCACCGTCTCCAGGGGATGCTCCCGGATATGCGCCGCCGCGCGGTGCGAGCATACCAGAGCCTCCAGAAGCGAGTTGCTGGCCAGGCGGTTGGCCCCGTGCAGGCCCGTGCAGGCCACTTCGCCCACGGCGTACAGCCCAAGCAACTCCGTTTGGCCGTCCACATCGGCCAACACGCCGCCGCATTGATAATGCGCCGCGGGCACCACCGGGATCGGTTCTCTGGCGATGTCGATGCCCAGCCGCAGGCAGGTCTGGTGAATGTTCGGGAATCGCTCGACCAAAAACTGCTCGGATTTGTGGGTGATATCGAGCAGCACAAAGCTGGCGCCGCTTTTTTTCATCTCATTATCGATGGCCCGCGCGACAATGTCCCGCGGGGCCAGGGATTTGAGCGGGTGATACTCGTCCATGAACTCGCGGCCGGCGGTCGTTTTTAGCACCCCGCCCTCGCCGCGCACCGCTTCGCTGATCAAAAAGGACTTGGCCTTCGGATGGTATAAACAGGTCGGGTGAAACTGGATGAATTCCATGTTGGCCACCGCGGCGCCGGCGCGATACGCCATGGCCACACCATCTCCCGTCGCGATATCCGGGTTGGTCGTATAAAGATACACCTTGCCGCACCCGCCGGTGGCCAGCACCGTCACCGGGGCGGCGAAGGTCTCCACCTCGCCGGAGGTAATGTTCAGCACATAGGCTCCGAGACAGCGATTTCGACCGTGGTGCCTGAGCTTCTGACTCGTAATCAAATCAATGCCGAGGTGGTTTTCAAAAACCTGAATCCCGGGGCACTCGGCCACGGCGGCCAGCAACGCCCGCTCCACTTCGCGTCCGGTAATGTCCTGAGCGTGAAGAATCCGCCGTTTGGAGTGCCCTCCCTCGCGGCCCAAATCCAACTCCTTTTCGCCGTGCGACTCGGGCACCTCCCGCTCGGTGAAATGGGTGCCGTATTCCATCAATTCAGCAATGCGCGCCGGGCCTTCACTGATGATCGTTCGGACTGCCTCCTCGTTGCACAACCCGGCGCCGGCCCGGAGCGTGTCCCGCACGTGCAACTCCACTGAGTCCTCTTTGCTGGTCACCGCGGCAATGCCGCCCTGGGCGTAGTTCGTGTTGGATTCCGCCCGGTTCTTCTTTGTCACTATCGCGACGCGCCCATGCCGGGCCGCCTTCAAGGCGAAGAACAGGCCCGCCACTCCGCTGCCCACGACTAAAATGTCAAATTCCCGCATCCCAGCACTTCACCACATGCGGCGGGCTTTGGCAAAGAGGGATTTAGGCCGGCCGAACTCAGGAGTGCAGGAGACGCGTCGCCATCGCGTAGAGGATCAGCCCGAGCAGGATGACGCCCAGGCCAAAAAAGAAGTAGCCGAACGAACGCGCGATGCTCTTCCATCGCTGCCACTCGTCGCGCACCCGGAAATCATCCAGGCGGCCCTCGGCCACCAACCGGTCGTACCAACGGCGGCGCTCGTGCAGCATTTCGTTTTTGGAAACGCGGCCCGAAAAAATCACCGTATCCATCGGAAACTTCTCGATGCGGAAGTGGGTGTTGAAGAAGTGAATCGAGAAAATGAAACCGGCCGCCAGCAGCGCCTCGTCGGAATGGATGATGAGCGCCACGTTGATGATCCAGCCGGGCATGAACCGGGTGAAAAAAGTGGGAAACCACATGACCAGGCCGGACGTGCCGATGATAAACACACCCCAAAACACCGCAAAGTAATCGAATTTCTCCCAGTACGTCCACCGATCAAACTGGGGCCGCGGCCCCTTGCCGAAGAACCACTTGTTGTGCGCCACAAAATCGCGGACATCCTGAAGGGTCGGCATCATGGAATCCGGCCCGAACACCACCCGCCAAATCCGTTTGAGACTGACTTTTCCGGTTTGTGGATCCCGTGTCTGCCGGCGGCCCCGCCAGCACTTGCCCGCCAGCGACGCCACATGCAACCCAAAATAGAGGAAGGTCACGATGGCGCCCAGGCGATGCAGCGCGCGGGCGGTCTCTGCGCCGCCAATGTAGCGGAACATGACGGCGGCCCAGGGCGTGTAATAAAACTTCAGCGGCATCCCGGTAATCACCAGCAGCAGAAAACTCGTCACCACCAGAAAATGCAGAAAGCGCTCGAAGGGCACAAAGCGCGTGAACCATTCGCCGCCCGATTGCGCCTGGATCTTGGCCTCGCGGAAGGTCTTGGTGTCGTGCAGGTACAGGTAACCCGCCCGAACAATCCACGCCAGCGTGTGCCCGCCGAAAAACACGAAGACCCCGATCAACAAGGCCGTCATGAACAGAAACGTGGCATGCAACACCGGGTAATTCTCCCGGTCCATGGGATTGGCGTGGGGTTTGTACTCGGTGAATTTCGCGTTGGCCGACGGATGACACTGCTGACAGGTGCCCAAAATATTCGCCGGGGACAGATGCGAATCCGGATTCGAGGCCGGCAACACATCGTGATGCCCATGGCAGTCGTAACACGCGGCCACATCCGAGGCGACGTTTGGCTTGCCCAGGGCCATGGCCTTGCCGTGGTAGGTGTCCCGGTAATGGGCCAGGCGATCCTCGTGGCATCGGCCGCAACGTTTGTCGCTGGCCATCTTGAAATGTCCGTTCTGCGGAGTCTCCACTGAATGGGCGGTGTGGCAATCGGTGCAAACCGGGCCGCGCTTGTCACCTTTGGCCACCAACTGCCCATGGATGCTTTGGTTGTAGATCTCCTCGACCTTCACATGGCACTTGCCGCAAGTCTTGGCGACGTTGGCCGCGTGGATGGGTGAGTCGCGGTCCACCGCGCGCTTGATGTCATGGGTCCCATGGCAATCATTGCACGAGGGCGCCACAATCAAACCCATTTTCAACAGCGCCCGGCCGTGAATGCTGTCCATGTACTGGTCCGCCGCTTCGGGGTGCTTCATCTGGTACTCCGCGGTCAGGCCTGGATTGCTATGGCAACTCGCGCACGTCTTGGGCAGGTTGAGCTTGAAAACCGGCGAGTCGCCGTTCTTCACGGAAACGATGTCGTGCGATCCGTGGCAATCCCAGCAACTGGCCGCCCCGGAGGCGCCCAGAGTGTGGCTGACGCCATGGATGCTGGCCGAATATGCTTGGGCGGCCTGCGCGTGCGAGTCGTTCCGCTCGTGGCACTGCGCGCAATTCGGCGGCGGGAGCTTGCTTTCATGCACCAGCTCCTTGATGCCCTGATGGCAATCGACGCAATTGAGTTGGGCGTGGAGCGATCGGGAAAACTCGTTGGTGGGAAAAGTCCAGACTTTCCCGTGAACCAGATTGGCCGGATCGCTGTGGCAGTCCAGGCAGTCGGCATTCGAGAATTTCTCCGGTTCCGCCGCCCGGCTCGCGGAACCCGCCGTCCAGGCCGCCAGCGCCAGCGCGCCGAGCCAGCACCACGCCCTCCGCCGCAAATTACAACCCGCCGGTGTGGCAATCATTGCAGGCTCCATCGACTTCATCTCCCGGGTGTTTGAATTTCAGCCCTTTCGGAGTCAGTTGATCCAACTCGGCCCCGCTGCCCTGCGCGAGAATTGTGTGGCACGTCTCGCAATCATTCGCTTTGACGGTTCGCTTCCCGTCCGCGGTCTTATGCTCGCCGTCATGGCAGCGGAAGCAGCCCGGCCAGTCCTTGTGGCCGATGTTTTCGGGATACACCTGCCAACTGGCCTTCATCGCGGGGAAGAAATTGTTCGTGTAAATCTGTTGTACCGCCGCGATCGCCGCGCGGACGGCCGGCTGGTTTGTAAACGAGGGCGCCGGATAACGCTCGGCCAGGGCCGTGGCGATCCCTTCCATGGCCTGGCTGTCCGAATCGTACGGCAAGGTCAGGGCATAGACCGCGTTCGTCTTGACCCAAGGCAGCGAGCGGTCAATTTTACCCAGCGAAATGGCCAGGTTCACCGCGCTGCTGGGAGTCTCGTAGCGGTGCGCCGGGCGGTTGTGGCAATCCATGCAATCCATGAGCCGCAACTGAGCCTGGGCCACCTCGTTGGTAAACCGCCGCGTCCGATACTCCGTCACCACGCCTTGCGAATCCGTCACCCGCACGTAGGGTATTTTCTGGCGCGACTCGTCCGCTGGGTAATATTCGATCTTGTTGCCCACGTTCATGTGCCAGTGAATGCCGCCGACGGGGCCGTGCGTCGGATCACCGCCGCCGACGTGCAGCAACATCCGAACCGTGAACGGGGTGTTGGTTTCGTCCCCCAGATAGTAGCGGTAGGTTCGTTCGAGATTGCCCACGAATTTCCTGGGCCAGTGGCATTGCTCGCAGGTCTCCTGCGCGGGACGCAGGTTATGCACCGGCGTGGGAATTGGGCGCGGGTACTTGTCCGCCAGGGTGGCATAGACTTGGTACGCCCCCGAGAGCTTCGACCGGACATACCAGGTGGCCCCTTTGCCAATGTGACATTCGGCGCAGGCCACCCGCGCATGCGGCGAGTGCAGATAGGTGACATACTCCGGTTTCATCACCTCATGGCATGCCTGGCCGCAAAACTGCACCGATTCCGTGAAATGATAGCTTTGGTAGCTGCCCACCGCCGAAATCAGCAAAAAGACCACGCTGCCCACAATGAACCCTCCCAGAATACGGCGATCGCGCGGCCGGGTAAGGTCAATGCGAATCGGGGCGAAGCCGCCGCTGGCGCGAACCACCCGCCGGTGCCGCAGCCAAGCGCCGGTGAAGGTCAGCAGCATGCCGATGACCAGAAAACCCGGGGCGATCAGGTAGGTGAGAATTCCGATATACGGGTTCGAGAAATGCGCCAGCGCGTCCAGCAGCAAAAGAAAAACAAAAGAAAACAGGCTGCCCACGATCACCAGGAGACCAGCCAGACTGAGCCAGTTGCGAAAAATCGAGGCGCGGCTGCGCGGCGCTTGGGGGTTGGGTTGGGGGGATGAAGTCATCGTGGGTTCAATCGGGGTGTGGCGCTCGGAGTCTCACGCGGACGGGTATCCAGCTTGGGTGCGAGCCCCGCGGCCATCCTTGCGAATCGTCGGCGAGGCTCGCGCGCAGGGCGCTTCGTTATTTCTTAAACGACCGCATGTACTTGACCAATTCTTTGGCCTCGGCATCAGTGACGCCTTCGGTCGGCTTCATCAAGGTCTTCCCATCCTTGGCTTTCAAACCATCCTTGATGGCCTTCACCCCGTCCTCGTCCTTCATCGCCTCCTGGACTTTCGGATCGGTGTAGTCTTTCGCCTCGAGCTTCTGGCCCATTTTGGTGTTCCCCTTGCCGTCTGCGCCATGGCACTTGGCGCATTCCTTCTCGTAAAGCGCCTTGGCATCGGCGGCCGAGGCCGAAAGCGCGGTGAGCGCCAGCGTGGCGGCGCCCAGCAGTAGTATTTTCTTCATACGTATTTGTTTTTGTTGGTTACTGACTGTCAGCTTCCAGCCGCCCCGCGCGAGGGAACCGCCTCCCGCGCGGCGAGCCGGCCGAAATTTTCATGAGGGCGCCGCCAGTTTGCGCCGCGCTGGCGTCCTCACCGGCTTTCTCACCCGCAGTTTGTCCGAGCTTCGTCAAGCGTCGAAAAAGAGATAAAATTTCCCGCGTTTGCTTGCTTTCCCTCCGTTGCTGAAACGTAAACATTTATTGTTCGCGCCAAAGCTGTTTCCAGCCGCCGTGAGCCACGGCTTAAACATGTATTAACATTCCTGTTTGTATAAGCCGAAACTCTGAGTTAGAAAAATGACAAGAAATACAGGTGAATTGCCATATTTCAGCCCCTGGCGCGCACGCCAAGGAACGGGCGGATGACCCTTGATCCCCGAAATCATCGCTGACCCTTTTTTGCCTCGCGCCCGGCAGGCGGAGCCAGAGGCGCGGTAAAAGTCGGTGGTGAAAGCGTTCCCCTCCAACAAAAAAGGGAGCCCGGTCGGGCTCCCTTTCGCATGCTCCCAAACTGGACGCGCTCTACTTCTTGAACGCGCGGATGTGCGCCACCAGGGCCTTGACCTCGTCATCGGTCAGATCAGAGAAGGCCTTCATTTTGGTCTTTCCGTCCTCTTTCACGCCTTCCTTGATGGCTTTGACCATTTCTGCATCTTTCATTTTTTCCTGCACCTTCGCGTCGGTGTAGTCTTTCGCGCCGAGTTTCTCGCCCATTTTGGTCTTTCCGGCGCCGTCCGCGCCATGGCACTTGGCGCAATCCTTGTCGTAGATTTCTTTCACGTCCGCCGCGCGGCTCGCAAGGATGCCGCCGGCCAGGAGCGCCAAACCAATGATCATCAGTTTTTTCATAGACTCGTCATTTTATCAAACACGGTTCTTTTTCCGGTCGTTTCCCCGGTCTCCGGGAGGAAGTTGTCATCCGCCGCTGGCCGGGAATCGCCGTTGGTTGGACGTTATATGCCGACGGCGAATTCTTGTCACGCTCGGGAAAAGTGCGATGGCGCGAGTGGCAGAAACGCCCCGCCCGCCAAGAATTGCTTTTCTTTTTTGTCTGGGCGCTTGCGGCAACCGCGGGAGCTTGGCAGGATTTGACCATCCGTCGGGTTGGAATTTACTATGAAAGCGCATCCCCAATACAGCCTTGGATTGGATTACGGCACCAACTCCGTCCGTTGTCTGATCGTCGATATCGAGAGCGGCGCGGAAGTTGCCTCCTCGGTCTGGAACTACAGCCATGGCCAGAACGGCATCATTCTGAGCCGCGACCCGAACCTCGCGCGCCAGCATCCGGGGGATTACGTGACCGGGGCTGAGAGGACAATCCTCGGCGCGCTGGCCGCGGCGAAGGATGCGGTGGCTGGATTTCACCCCGGTCAAGTCATTGGGCTGGGCGTCGATGCCACCGGCAGCACCCCGCTCCCGGTGGATCGAAATGGCCGGCCTCTGGCACTGGATCGGCGCTGGGAGGAAAATCCGGATGCTCTGGCCTGGCTCTGGAAAGATCACACCGCTGTGGCCGAGGCCGCCGAGATTACCGCCCTGGCCAGAGAGATTCGCCCGCATTATTTGACCACTTGCGGCGGCGCCTACTCCAGCGAATGGTTTTTCAGCAAAATCCTGCGGTGCCGCCGCGCCAATGCAGAGGTGTTTCAAGCCGCGCACCTTTGGGTGGAATGCGCCGATTGGATCCCGGCCATGCTCACCGGGACCAGCGTCCCGGATCGACTCACCGTCGGCATCTGTGCCGCCGGCCACAAGGCGATGTATCACGAGAGTTGGGGCGGCTATCCCGATACCGAGTTCCTCACGCGATTGGATCCGGCCCTGGGCGAATTGCGCGCGCGATTGCGATCCAACGCGGCCGCCATTGACCGCTCGGTGGGCGGACTCACCGCGGAATGGGCGGCGCGCACCGGGCTTCCCGCCGGCCTGCCGGTCGCCGCGGGGGCGATCGACGCGCATCTGGGCGGCGTGGGCGCCGGCATTGCACCCGGTATCCTCGTGAAAATCATTGGCACCAGCACCTGCGACATGATGGTGACGCCGCTGGACCAGGCACTCGCCGATATTCCCGGTTTATGCGGCATTGTTGCGGGCAGTATTTTGCCCGGATTTTATGGCCTCGAGGCTGGGCAGGCGGCGGTGGGGGATATCTTCAACTGGTTCGTGAATTACCTTCAACCGCGGGGCGCAAAGGCCGGATCGCATGAAACTCTCAGCGCGGAGGCCGCCCGGCTCAGGCCCGGCGAATCCGGCCTGCTGGCGCTGGATTGGAATAATGGGAATCGCACGATCTTGGCGGATCAGCGCCTGACCGGCCTGCTCCTGGGCCAAACGCTCCACACTACGCCTGCGGAAATCTACCGCGCCCTCATCGAGGCGACCGCTTTCGGCGCGCTCACCATTATCCAACGTTTCGAGGAATACAAAATCCCGGTGCAGCAAATCGTCACCTGCGGCGGCATCGCGGAAAAAAATCCCCTCGTGATGCAAACCTACGCCGACATCACGGGACGACCGATCAAAATCTCGCGCTCGCCGCAAACCTGCGCTCTCGGCGCCGCCATCGCGGGAGCGGTGGTCGCCGGCGCCTACAAGGATGTTCCCGCCGCGCAGCAGCGGATGACCGGGCTGAAAAGCCAGATGTTCCATCCGGATCCCCAGGCTCACGCCACTTACACTCGACTCTATGCCCTGTATCGCCAGCTCCATGATGCCTTCGGCACCTCCGCGGGCAATGGCGCCCTGCGCAATGTAATGAAAGATCTGCTCCAAATCCGAAGCGAAGCGCGAACCTAACCGCTCGGGAAATGTGGTACGCCGTGGGGGAAATCGGCTGCTCTCCACACCCCCTCCGCCTGAGCCTTGGAATCATTTACGCGACGTTGCTTTCGGATTAAGATTGCGCGGGTTGGGCGGCTTCCGCACAGTGAAGACCCGCGGGGGAGAGATGGCAGAGTGGTTTAACGCGCACGCCTGGAAAGCGTGAGTGGGCTTATACCCCACCGGGGGTTCGAATCCCCCTCTCTCCGCCAATTCGATCGGAGAAACCCAAATTGGCAACCGGCCCAAACGCTCGGGACCACGGTCCTTATTCCCGCGGCGGGCCGCGACTGAAGCATCGAACTAAACTGTCAATTGGCAAAGCGTTCAGACCGTGCTACAAACTCCCCATGAATCTTCTTCGCGCTTTTTTATTGGCAGCCGCGATCTCCCTGTTTGCCAGAGAGATCTCCCTCGCGTCCGAAGCCGCGCCCGTGGAAACCAGGATCCGGGTTTTGGTGATCTCCGGCGGCCATGATTTTGAAAAGGAGCCTTTCTTTGCTTTGTTCAAGAACAACCCGGAGATCACCTACCGGGCGGCGGAACATCCGCAAGCCCAGCCTCTGCTCCAGGCCGAGTCCGCGAGCCAATTCGATGTGCTGGTGCTCTATGACTATTACCAGATCATCCCGGAGGAGACGCGGGCGAATTTTCTCGCCTGGCTCAAAGCGGGCAAGGGGCTGGTCGTGATGCATCACGCCATTGCCAGCTATCAAGAATGGCCGGAGTACGCGAAAATTATCGGAGCGAAATACTATCTGAAAAAAACCGAGGTGGCCGGGGTGGAAAAGCCGCGTTCCGTGTTCAAGCACGGGGTAAATCTCAAGGTGCATGTGGCCGACCCGGCCCATCCCGTCACGCGAGGCTTGAAGGATTTCGAGATCCACGATGAGACGTATCGCTTGTACGACGTTGATCCCGGGGTGCATCCCTTGCTGACCACAGACTCGCCGGAAAGCAATCATCTGGTGGCCTGGGCGAAGGAATACGAGAACTCACGCGTGGTTTACATCCAGGGCGGACACGACCACTTCGCTTACGAGAACCCCAGTTACCAGCAATTGCTGCGGCAAGCGATTCGTTGGACCTCCCCCAGATAAACCAGCCGCTCAAGATTTTTACCGCCCATGAAGGTCACCGCGTTGCCTGTCTTCCTTGCGTTTGCGCTGCTGCCCGGGTGCCCCGCCTGGGCCGCGCCAGTGCTGGCGCCGCCGGCCACCTGGAAAATACCGGTGCCGGGTTCGACCCGCGAGGCTGGAGCAGACTGCACCGCCGAGTTCCAGCAAGCTCTCGATGAAGCAGGCCAGGCCGGCGGTGGCGTGGTCGAGGTTCCCGCAGGCCAGTATCACCTCCAGGGCGCCCTCTCCATTCCCGCCAACGTCACCCTGCAAGGGATTTACCGGGTGCCGCCGACCTCCGGTCCCGCCAAATTAAGCTCCCTCGCCGGTTCCGTCCTGCTGGCCTGCGCGGGCCGGGGGGACACGAACGCCCCGCCATTTATTCGCCTGGCGGGGGACAACGCCTCCATCGCGGGCTTCATCATCGCTTATCCGGAATGGAGGCAGAGCGATGTCCCGCCAATCCCCTTTCCGCCCTGCATTTTCGCGCAGGGCGCGGAAAACGTCGGGGTTCGTGATTGCTGCCTGCTGAACCCGTTCGAGGGAATCAAATTGGTGCGCGCCCCCCGCCACCTCGTGCGCAACGTGACTGGCTATCCGATCTGGCGCGGCATCTACGTGGATCAATGCTACGACATCGGCCATATCGAGAACGTCCACTTTTGGCCTTTTGGGGTGCATTACCAACCCGAGAATCCCTACTGCAAATGGATCAACACTCACGGGACGGCTTTCGAGTTGGCGCGGACGGATTGGCACTATGTTCACAACACCTTCTGCTTCGGCTACGGCGTCGGCTACAAATTCTCACCATCCAAAGACGGCAGCGCCAATGGCAATTTCCTCGGACTCGGCGCTGATTCCTGCCAGCGCGCGGTGGTTGTCGAGCAAGCCCAGGCGCCGGGATTGCTGATCAGCAATGGCGAATTTGTCGGCCGCTGGGGCAGCACCAATTCGATCACTCTCGAAATCGGCCCCGAAGTCCAGGGCAAGGTCAGCCTGGTCAATTGCTCGTTCTGGGGCCCCATCGACCGCTGCGTCTGGATGCGCAGTCCCTTTGGCCAGTTCACCGCCAGCGCCTGCCACTTCGTCGAGTGGGATAACGGCGCGATCGGGTCCCCCGCCGTGCAGGCGGACGCCGGCCGCGTGATTCTCCAGGCCTGCACCTTCGCGCAAAGCAAACTGCACGTCGAGGTTGGCTCAAACGTCATTTCCACCATCCTCACTGGCAATCAAGCCGAAGACGGATTCCGCGTCCGAAACCTGGCCGGCCGCCGCACCCAATCCGCCTTGAATGAAACCTCGCTCGTGGAGTGGACCCCCGCCGCCCGGCAACATTATGAAATCGAGATTGGCCGTCCGGGCGACGGCCCCTATCTGGAAGGCTGGCACGGTCGAGAACAAGGCAAACGGCCGTTTCGCTGGTCCCAGGGAGTCTCGCGTTTATCGCTCCCGGTCGTGCCCGGCGAAGCCTACACACTCCGTCTGGAATTCACCTCTCCCTCCCAGGCCCTCTCGCCCGAGGCCGGTCTTTACCTCAAAAACCGGCGATTGGCTCCGCTCACCGGCGAAAACAGCCTGACTGTCTCCCTGCCGCCCGGCGACGCCGATTCCGTTGAACTCGAATTGCGCTGTCGCGGCTGGGTGCCGCGCGATCTCATCGCCGGTTCGGGAGATGGCCGGCGCCTCGGGGTTCAAGGCCACAAAATCGAGATGCGCGCCGCCGCCGGACCGGAAAGGGTCTTCGACGCCAACACCGGGGAGTGGAAGGCGGCCGATCGCCAATGAAGCTCCGGCGCAATCAGGCGCCTACTTATACATCAGATACCGCGCCCGCCGCTGCTCAAACTCAGCCAACCCACTCTTCCACAGCCCAGTGATTTCGCCCAGCGACTGGTCGCCCTTAACCGCTTCCAGCGTCGCGGAATCGATCAGCAGGTGCTTGATCTTGTCCACGTTGAATTGCGCCGGATACCAGCGGTGCAGCACCTTGGCGATCAGCAATCCGACATTCACCACCGGACACTGATCGCGATCCGTCAACAGGATGTAAACCCCCTGGCAAAGTTGGCCCTGGTGGACACTCGCCGTCGGCGTGAACTGGATCGGGACGAATCGCACCCCCGGCAGGCCGGCTCGATTCAATTCCTCGGCCAACCGCGTCTCCTCAATGTAGGGAGCCCCGACCACCTCGAACGGAGTATCGGTCCCCCGTCCCACCGAGAGCGCCGACTCCAGCAACCCCACGCCCGGATACAGGATGGCTTGCGTAAGATTTCTCATATTGGGCGAGGGGTTGGTCCAAGGGAGGCCGGTTTCATCAAACCACATATCCCGGGTCCAGTTTTCGACCGGGATTACCACCAGATCGGCCTGATACTTGCGTTCGGCGTTGTACATTCGCGCCTCCTCGCCAATGGTCATGCCGTAGCGCAGCGGCACAGGATGGAAACCGATGAAACTCTCCGATCCGGTGCGCACGGGGCCGTCGATCTGGGCGCCGTTGATCGGGTTCACGCGATCCAGCACAACATACTGGATGCCTGCCCTGGCGGCGGCCTCCATGCAAAGACCCATCGTGCTCGTGTAAGTGTAAAATCGGCAGCCAACGTCCTGGATATCAAACACCAGGACATCCAGGCCCCGCAACTGCTCGGGTTTGGGGCTGCGGGATTCGCCATAAAGACTGTACACCGGAAGGCCGGTTTTCTCATCCAGTCCATCGGAGACTTTTTCATCCAGCGTCCCCCGAAGGCCATGTTCCGGGCCGAACAACGCCACCAGCGTCACTCCGGGCGCTTCCCGCAGCAAATCAATGGTCGAGCGTCGCTGGCGATCCTGCCCGGTGTGGTTGGTGACCAAGCCCACTCGTTTGCCCTTCAGCGGGGCGAACCCGTTCTTTTCCAGCACGTCGATGCCATTGAGCACCCGGGCCGATTTCGGCTTCTGCGCGCTGGCCGCGGGGGCCGGTTTGGCCTCCTCGCCCGGGCGGGGTTCCAGCGCTCCAGGCACGCTCGCAAAATTGAAATCCTTGATCGCCTCCGCCGCCAGAGTGCCCAGACGCGCGCGCAGCGGCAGCACATTCCCGGCTTCGGTCGGATGATTCCGGTTCGAGAGGAAGATCACGAAGCTCTTCGAGAAGGGATCGATCCAGAGGGAACCCCCCGTCCAGCCGGTATGGCCGTAACTGCCCAGCGGGAACAGCCTGCCGCGTGGTCCGCTGTAGCTCGAATCGATGTCCCAGCCCAGCCCCCGTCGCGCGGTGATGGCAGGCGGCGTCTGCACGCTGGTCATGAGCTGCACCGTCTCTGGCTTGAAGATGCGGACGCCGTCCAATTCACCAAGGTTCAGCAGCATCCGCGCGTAACGGGCCAGGTCCGCCGCCGTGGTGAACAAGCCCGCGTGCCCGGCCACTCCGCCCATATGCCGGGCGGTGGGATCATGTACCACTCCGCGGTAAGGTTTCCCGTCCACCACCTCCGTCGGCGCCACGCGCGCCAGCTTTTCCGCCGGCGGAAGATAGCCGCTGTCGGTCATTTTTAGCGGCCGGTAAATCTCGCGAGCCACAAACTCCTCCAGCGGGATGCCGCTGACTCGTTGGACAATCTCGCCCAGCAGGAAATAATTGATGTCGCTGTAGCGGATCGCCGTGCCCGGGGCAAACAGCAGCTTCTCCTCGCACGCTTTCTTGATCGCGGTTTGCTGCCCTTTCCAATCGGTCTTCGTCTCGATGTCGCCACGCAATCCCGAGGTGTGGGTCATGAGCTGCTTCACCGTCACGGTCTCTTTGCCGCCGCCGGTGAACTCCGGGATGTATTGCCGGACGGGATCCTCCAGCCGCACCTTTCCGCGCTCGATCAGCAGCATCATCGCCGGGGTGCAGGCGGCCACCTTGGTGATCGATGCCGCGTCGAAAATGGTGTCCTCGGTCATCGCCTCCCGCTCGGGAATCAGGGCGCGCTGGCCGAACGCCTTGTGGTAAACCTCGCCGTGGTGCTCGACCCACAGCACGCCGCCCGGGCAGCGCTGGTCGGCGATGGCCTGCTCGATGGCCGCATCCATCTCCGCCAGCTTCTCCGGATAAAAGACCGAGGCCGCCAGGGTCGAGGCGGCCGTCAGAAGCAGTCCCGCCAGAAGAATCGAGCATTTCCCCGCGAAGGATCGGAAGCCAGTTATCATGGGGAAATTAAAGCCTCCCGGCCTGGAACAAACAATGAAATTTGCAAGCCGAAAGAT
>JBDHQH010000174.1:0-6077 GCA_039806935.1 Verrucomicrobiota bacterium | reverse complement strand
CGGCATAATGGAAGAATTTTGTCTCACACCCAATCGCCACCGAGTTGCTCAGCCGCGGACACGAGATGAAATTTTTCGAGCCGCGCGATTCCCGGAGTCTGAGCAATCTGTAGCGATGATCGTCAAACCGCTCTGGACGAGTTGCTGCTGCGCCCGGCAAGAAATTGGGGTCGAGGGCGGTTCGTCGTGGCCGGGCCGCAGTATCCGCCGAAACTGCGCTGGCCGGAGAACGTCAAGCGTCTCACTCATTTGCCACCGGCAAAGCACCGCTCATTCTACAACGTGCAGCGATTCACTCTAAACGTGACTCGGGCCTGCATGGTGGACGCGGGTGATCTGCCCAGCGTGCGACTGTTCGAGGCCGCTGCTTGCGGAACTCCGATCATCAGCGATACCTGGGAAGGACTGGACACGTTCTTCAAGCCAGGACGCGACATTCTGTTGTCGCGCGGTTCTCGGCAGACCTTGCAATATCTCCTGGATCTACCGGAAGGCGAGTGGCAGGGAATCCGCGCCCGGGCGCGCGCCTGCATCCTTGAGAAACACACCGCGGCGCATCGCGCAGCGGAGGTGGAATCGCTGATGCACCTTTAGAGTCGAGTTTCGTGTTCAGCACTCCCCCGCGCTGCTCCTTGCGCAAAACTTACCCTCATTCCGGCCAACCGCAAAACTGGGCGGTCCCGCCGTTGCCCAGGGGGGCTAACGCGGGTTGGCCATAATCGCGCGCCCGCCCGGCGCCTGGCCGTTCATCAGAGATTCCGCGCGCTTGAGCGCATACAATGCCGCCGCGAGGCCAAGAAGGAGAATCACTATCGCGGCCAGGAACCACCCTGCGTTGCGGCGGGGAACAGCCGCATCTGCTGCCGGCTGCTCCAGCGCCAACTCGGTGTCCTGCCCGCAGTGCGGACACGTCACCTCGGTCCCGATGCCTTCAGCGGGAAAATGAAAGCGCCCACCGCAATGCTCGCAGCGCCCGCGCAAGTGCTTCATCCGATGCATACTGCCTATCCTATTAGAGCGCGGATCAGCCGCATCCGCACGCTCATTTATTCAGTTTGGGGTTCCCACCCTATTGAGTGGCGCGACCGGAAAACCTTACCGTCTTTCTCATGCGATACGCGATCAATCTCAACTCCTCCGCCGGAAGATGGGAGCCCGGCGGAGCCGATTTTAACGTGCTGATGGCTTACGAGGATCTGGAATCCGGCAAGCGCGCCAAACGCACGTACGATTTCCTCTCCTCACACTTGGGACACGAATGCCGATTTGCCAGCCAGATGTGGAAACTTGAGGTGCTGGATATTCCGCAACTCCTCGAGGCCGCCATCCAGGATGCCACCATGGCCGACCTCATCTTGATTTCTCTCCGGAACGGCAGCGCTCTCCCAGCTTCGACCGGGCGTTGGATCGACACTTGGTCTTCGCGTCCGCGCAATGCCCTTGCGCTGGTGGCTCTGTTTCACGGAATGGGCGAAAACTCGCCTAATACCATCGAAGCCCGGAATTACCTGGCGCGGGCCGCCCAACGCGGCGGCTTGGAATTCTTCGCTCATCCGGACGACGCCGCTGGCGGCCATCCTTTCGGTGTTAACCAAGCCGCCCCGGCGCTGGTTGGAACGCTTACCCGGGAAATGCCTGCCTCCCATTGGGGCATCAACGAATAGTCCACCGGGTGACCCGCGACGGTTCGCGAATCAAGCTTCCGTTCAAGTTGGCGCGCCTGCCGGCCGCCCGACCAGCTTTCGTGCCCCCGATGAAGGCCATGCCTGCCCGGAAATTGCCGCCAGGGCCGGATTGGAAATTCGAAATAAAGTTTGACGGCGTGCGCGCGCTGGCGATCAGAGATGGCGCGCGGATGGAGTTGCGTTCGCGCACTGGCAAAGACCTGGCAGGCAAATACACGGAAATCGCCGCCGCCTTGGCCGCCCTGCCCGCGCGCCGCTTCGTTCTGGATGGGGAAATCGTGGCCCTCGACCCCGATGGACGCCCTTCGTTTCAACTGCTGCAAGCCAGCCAACGCCAGGCTCAGCCCCCGCCGCTTTTCTACTACGTCTTTGATGCGCTAAACCTTCAAGGCCGCACTCTGGCGGACCTGCCACTTTGGGAACGCCAGGTCGCCGCCGAGTTTATCCTCCAAAATTCACCGAATGGCCTGCGACTCTCGCGGTCCATCGAGGCACGGGCCGGGCGGGTGATGCGGGAAATGCAAGCGCGCGGTCTCGAGGGAGTGGTCGCCAAAAATCGCCTATCCAAATACGAAGTCGATCGGCGCTCGGGCGCCTGGATGAAATTCAAATGGAGTTTGCGCCAGGAATTCGTTATCGGCGGCTTCACGCCGCCCCAAGGCGGACGCTGCTGTTTTGGCGCCCTGCTCCTTGGCTATTACGAGGGAGACAGGCTGCTTTATGCCGGCAAAGTCGGCAGCGGTTTTGATTTTCGCATGCTTCGGCTGCTCGGAGAAAAATTCCAGGCACTCCGAACCGGCAGATGTCCCTTCGCCCAGTTGCCGGATGGGGCCGCGTTCTCGCCCTGCGCCTGGTTGGAACCCCGCCTGGTGTGCGAAGTCCGTTTCACCGAATGGACCCGCGACGGGCACCTCCGGCAACCCTCTTTCCTCGACTTGCGCGAGGACAAGCCTCCGCGTGAGGTGGTGCGGGAGACACTTTAACTGTGAGGAGTCGAAACCGGAACTTTGCGGGAAGCACCCCAATGGCGATTCGCGGACAGAATGCGAGGTTGATTTGGGGTTAGTATTGGGGTGGTTACAAGGCGGCTCGCGTCTGTCGGGCCGCCTTCTTCTTTTCGCTTTTTTCTCCATCGGAGGTTCCGTATGGACTTGCCACGAGTCCAAATTCGGGCATAATGTTTTTCACTGTTGCCGTGATCGGCGGAATCCAGGCTTTCAGGAGCCGGAATATTCCTGATCGACCGCGTGTGGCAGTCCGCTTGCGCCTTTCGCCGGGTGATTTCGCCAGGAAGAGGCGCGGGCCTTGCAGTGGAAATGCCTCGGTAGCTCAATTGGCAGAGCAGTTGACTCTTAATCAATTGGTTCTAGGTTCAAGTCCTAGCCGGGGCACCACTTAAAACCGTGGTCGCACGGATCGAAACTCAGGAGTCACTAGCCGGGGACCAAGCCGGGACGGTTTGGGACGAGCTGGCTGAATTGCACCTGAAACTCTCAAACTGCTACAAGCGTCTCGGACGCGGCCAGATTTCAGCCGAGTCCCCAATTGGCTACTCGCCAACTCTTTTGGAAGTCGTCAACGAGATGCTCAGCAACAAGGCCAGGCGGAGGCTTTCGGACCAATATCTCTACCAACTCCGCCACTGCTACAGCCTGCTCATCGCCGGGCGCTCACGCCGGGCACTGCACACTTTCAGCGCACGAGAGCTCGAGAAGTGGCTCGACTCCATGGAGGCCTCGCCCAGGACTATCCGTGGGCGAATCCAGTATTTGCGTTCGCTCTGGCACTTCGCCAAATCCCGCGGCTACGTCGAAAGAAACCCCGCTTTGGCGCTCGATTTGCCCGTTCAGGACCATAGCGGTCCGCGGATTCACACTCCGGAGCAAGTCCGGGCGGTGCTGGCGGCCGCCAGAAAGCAAGGGGACGGAACGGCCAAGGCTTTAGCCATCCGCTACTTTGGCGGGCTGCGGTCATCCGAACTCGAGCGATTGGACCCAGACACGGAAATCCGCCTTGGCGACCGGTTAATCGAGATTCTGGCCGAGAAGACCAAGACGCGTCGTCGCCGCCTGGTGAGCATCCAGGATAACCTGGCTTCATGGCTTGCCCTGAACTCGCCCATCCCCGGCGACCTGGAGAAACGGATCACGGCCGCCTGGCAGGACGCCGGCGTGGAATGGCCACGAAATGTGACCCGACATTCCTTTTGCAGCTACCACCTGGCCCAATTCCAGAACGCGGCCAAGACTGCGCTGGAGGCCGGCCACTCCGAGCAGATGCTGTTCAGCATTTACCGCGACCTGGTGCGGCCAACGGAGGCAGAAGACTACTGGTCGATCACACCTTGAGAGCAGCCCCGGCGGCCTTCACGGGGTTTTGGCGGCCGCACGGATGGCCGCGCCAAGGAACTGGGCGACCAGGTCGAGGGCGTTGGTCTGGGCATGGCTCTCCTGGGAGAGCGAGCCTACGGTTGCAGCCTGGGTTTTGTCCGTCTGGGAGGCCTTGAAATTCGCGAGGGCCGAGGAGCTCGCGCAGATCGTGCTGGCCGAGGCTCTCGTGGTGATCGTGCGCTGCGGTTTGCCTTCGGCATAAGAGGTGTCGATCTGGGTGGTCGTGAATCGGGCGCAGCCGGCCAAGCTCAGGGAGAACCCGGCCAGTCCCAGCAGCGCCGCAGTCTTTCCCGCTCCCGGGCTGCGGTGCTTCAGCCCCCACAGCACCGCGATCAGGGCCACGATGCCGCCGGTTATCGCCTCCGCCTGGCTGTCGTCCGCCCAGCCATGGGCGACCAGGACACCGGCGCCCACTTTGAGGATGGAGCGGATCAGGGTTTGGGTGGTGGGATTCATCTTTGGGCGTGGTGTTGAGTGGAGACGGTCACAGCCAACTCGGCGACTTTCACTTTGAGCGCGACGACCTCCTGGAGGGTCCAGGTTTGGAGGCTGACCAGGGCGGTCACGATGGCGCCGGCGACAATGCCAAGCAGGGTCGAGGTTTTCATTTGGCAAGCCGGCCACGCAACAGGGCGAGGCCGCCCATCCACAGAAAGAGGGCGGCGGCGGCCGCGAGCCAGGCCCACCAGGGCACGCTTTTGAGAATGCCTCCCCCGGTGTGGTCGATGAGCCGCCCAGGCGCGGCCAGGATATTCTGCCAGCCTTCGCTGGCGCCCTCGAGGAAGCCCGCCGCGGCGGCCGCATCCTGATCGTCCAAGCTCTGCAGCTGGCCCAGCCGTCCGGTGCGCTGCTCGTTCGTCAGGTCGGCGCGGGTCTCGAGACGCCGGCGGTATTCGTCTTGCAGGCGCGCATAGTTCGCCTGCTGCTCGGCGGCCGTCTGTGAGCTGGACGGGAGGAAAATGTCGGACCAGCCCATATTATGGATACACGAGCAATTCCACGGCGGCGTTCAGCATGCTGCCGTCCGCTCCGCCAGTGTAGAGTTGAAGCCGGTCAGGATCCGCATTCGCGTGCAAAAAGAAGGAAGTGACCCACTGTGAGTTTTGGAACCGGCAAAAGGTTTTATTGATGGGCACCGAATTGGCGGGGCCAACCGCTGAGTACACCCCCGCCGCACCGCGCAGCCAGTTCGGCACCCAACCGAGGCTGTTCTCTAGTACGACCACAGTCGGATGGTTGGTGCCGGCCTGGGTGAGCAGGGCGCGATACACCTTCGGCGCGCCGCCGAGCCAAGAGTCATCGGGGACGTTGTTGACGAAGTTCCCTGTCCCAACCAGGGTGTTCGTGTTCCACGGCTGCCCCGCCAAGCCGACAAAAACTCCCACATTCGTGGAAAACGTGTTCGCGGTGAAGCTGTGCCACAAATAGTGGTTGAAGTAGAGGTTGTTCGTGGCCGGAGTGCCGGAGAAGCGGTTGCCCACAAAGGCGAACCCATTCATGAGGTTGCTCGACGTCATCCAGTTGGTGTTGTACTCGAACAGCTCCACCCAGGTGGCTCCGGTGTCCGTGGCATCAAACACGTTCCCGACGAGCTGCCAGCCGGAGAACTCGTGCTCTTTGCCGGCCCGCAACAGGAAGCAGACCTTCTGGGCAGAGAAAATGTTGTTTCCGACCGTAGTGTTGCGCGCGGGAAGTGGCCGGCCCGTGCTGTCCGCGCTGAAGCCGTATCGGCAGCGCGAGAAGGTATTACCCGAAGCTGCACAGCGCGAACCATACACCGACAGGCCAATCGTATAGAACGGATCGGCAAGCGTCGCGTTCAGCACCACTGCGTTGCCCATGACCACCGTCTCATTCCCCACCACAGAGATGCCGGTGCATCCGCCGCCAGAGCCACCGCGATAGGACGGGGCGACCACTCGGCAGCCCGTCACCAGGTTTCCGTAGCCTTCCATCACAATCCCAAAGGCTTCAAAGCCGCCCCGAAACGGCATGTTCCGCA
>JBDHQH010000026.1:0-33812 GCA_039806935.1 Verrucomicrobiota bacterium | reverse complement strand
GGCCCGAGCCGGACGGGGGATATTGAACGGATCCTGGTCCTCGGCGCTCACGGGCCCAAAAAATTGACGATTCTGTGTTGGTAACGCGCGCTCTGAAATCGGTTCTTGAATGCCCTCCATCGCCACGGCATATTCACCGTGCCAGGGCCCATGGATTGCGGACTTACAAACCCCGCCAGGGCCGGAAGGCAGCAACGGTAGTCTGCTCCGCATCTGCCGTGGTCACCCTGGCACCGATTTCCACATGTCGTATCAAGTCATAGCGCGCAAGTACCGCCCGCAGCGATTCAGCGACGTCGTCGGCCAGGAGCACGTCACCCGGACCCTGTCCCAGGCCATCGCCAAAAATCGCATCGCGCACGCCTACTTGTTCTGCGGCCCGCGCGGCACGGGCAAGACCACCATCGCCCGGATTTTTGCCAAATGTCTGAATGCGACCGGCGGACCCAAGGTGGATTTTTCCGAGGACGATCCCCGCTGCCAGGAGATCGCCGAGGGGCGTTCGCTCGATGTGCTCGAAATTGACGCGGCGAGCAATCGCGGGATCGACGAAATCCGGGGCTTGCGCGAGACCGTGCGCTACGCGCCCGCGAGTTCCAGATACAAGATTTACATCATTGACGAAGTTCACATGCTGACCAAGGAGGCCTTTAACGCGTTGCTGAAGACGCTGGAGGAGCCGCCGGAACATGTGAAGTTCATGTTCGCCACCACCGAGCCGGAGAAAGTGTTGCCAACGATTCTCTCCCGCTGTCAGAGATTTGACCTGCGCCGGATTCCCGCGGCGCTGATGGTCGAGCACCTGGCGATCATTGCCAAAAAAGAGAGCGTAAAAGCTGATCCAGCGGCTCTTCTGGCCATCGCCCGCGGCGCCGAAGGCGGCCTGCGCGACGCGGAATCGACGCTCGACCAGTTGATCAGTTTTTGCGGCCATGAAATCGAGGAGGCCGATGTGCTAGCGATGTTTGGCCTGACCGCCCAGTCGCAACTGATGGAACTTGCCCGGGCCATTCTGGAAGGAGAGACGTCATTGGCGTTGCGGCAGCTCAACGATCTGGCCGCGGCCGGAAAAGATCTGGGTCGCTTGTTATCCAATTTGCTCGAGCATTTTCGCAACCTGCTGGTTTATTGCGTTTCCCAGGGCGATCTGAAAATGCTTGAGATTACCGAGGCCGAGGCGGCCGCCCTGGCCGGGCAGGTCTGCGGAGCGCAAGCGGAGGGATTGACTCGTGTTTTGGAGGTGCTGGCCGAGGCGGAATTACGTTTCCGCGACGCCGCATCCAAAAAGATCCTGCTGGAAATCTCGGTCTTGAAAGCGATCGAGGCCCGCCGGGCGATCAACCTCGACACGGTGCTCGAGAAATTGAGGGCGGCGCGCGAGGTCTCGCCCGCGGCTTCCCCCAAACCGCCGGCCTCAACCTCCTCCCGGGCTTCCGCTCCTTCCACCGTATCTCCGCCGGGCCCGGTTGCTTCGGAGCCTTCGCCGCCCGCGCCGCCTTCCGAATTGCGGGAGACGCGCGAGCCGATATCGGGTGCGCGGGGGGCCTCCGCCGAAGAACTCGAGGTCCTCTGGGCGGCGATCCTCGAAGCCGTTAGCCGGGCCAGTCCGTTCTTGCGCAGCCAATTGCATGAGGCGCACCCGGTTTCGTTTGCGAAGAATCTCCTGACGATTGGTTACCCCGCCGAATTTGTCGAACAGATCGGTTTGGTGGACCACGCGAAAAGCCATGCGTTGCTACAAACAAAATTAAGCGAACAGGGCTACGCGGGCGCACAGGTGAGGTTTGTGAAGGCTGAACCGGCGCGGCCCCGTTCCGCGGCGATCGCAAGCCCCACCGCGCCCATGCCCACCGCCCGGTCGGCGTCCGCGATGGAACCGCGGGAGAACCCGGCGGTAATCAGCAAAGAGAGCTTCAAGAATGATCCCCTGATTCAAAAGGCGCTGGAACTGTTCAAAGGACAGATTGTGCGCGCCTGAAATCCCATTCCCCTAATTCACGTATGTCCAGCATTGGAAAGTTGATGAAACAGGCTGCCAAAATGCAGCAGCAGATTGAGCAGGCACAGAACTCGCTGGCCTCCCGCACGGTCGAGGCGACCAGCGGCGGCGGAGCGGTGAAGGTGGTCGCCCGCTGCGATGGCACCGTCGCCTCGATTAAAATCGATCCGCAGGCGCTTACTCCCGGCGACGCGCAGTTGCTTGAGGACATGATCTTGGCGGCCCTGAACCAGGCGCTCTCGCAAGCCAAGGAAATTCAGACGGCCGAGATGGGCAAGGCGACCGCCGGGTTCAATCTTCCGGGGTTTGGCTGAGCTGTCCCGCGACTGTGTTTTCGCTGCCTGAAGCCATCTCCCGGCTGGTTGCCGAGCTGGGCAAGTTGCCCGGGGTGGGGCCGCGCTCAGCCGAGCGCATTGCCCTGCATCTGGTCCAGACTGATCCGGAGGCTGTCCGGCGGTTGGCGGAATCCATTGTAACCGCCCGCCGGGATACGCGCGTGTGTGAGAATTGCGGCGCATTGACCCAGTCTTCCCCTTGCGCGTTGTGCCTGGATCCGCGGCGCGAGAGCTCGTTGCTTTGCGTCCTTGAGCGGCCCGTGGACATTCTGACCATCGAGAAGTCCGGCTCCTTTCGCGGCCGCTACCATGTCCTCGGCGGCAAAATCTCTCCGCTCAACGGTGTCGAGCCGGAGGATTTGCGGATCACGGAACTCGAGGAACGCCTGGCGCGCGAGTCCATCAAGGAAATCGTGATCGCCCTGGGCGCTGATGTCGAGGGCGACGCCACTACGTTTTATCTGGCCAGGCATCTCGCGCGCGAGGGTCTTACGATCAGCCGCATTGCCCACGGACTTCCGGCCGGCACGGGCCTGGAGTTCGCGGACGAAATCACCATGAGCCGCGCCCTGGAAGGCCGCCGGGAGTTGCGTTGATGACCCCCGCCCGCGGCATGAAAACCGGGAACTCCAAAGCTGTGGTGTTTGATTTGGGAAAGGTGCTGGTCGATTTCGATTACGCGATCGCCGCCCGCAACCTGGCCGCGCGAGGCCGGCTCACCGCGCCGGCAATTCTCGACTTTTTTCGCGATTCTCCCTGGCTGCTCCAGTACGAGGAAGGCTTGCTGGATAGCGCGGCGTTTTACGAACAGGTGCGCCAAGTCACCGGGTATGGCGGAAGCCGCGAGGAGTTTGGCGTTTCTTTCGGGGACATTTTCCAACCGATCGAGCCCATGATTCAGCTTCACGCCGAGCTGCGCCAGTCCGGTCTGCCCACGTATGTTTTCTCGAACACCAACGAGTTCGCGATCCGCCACATCCGCCGGCATTACCCATTTTTCGGCCATTTTGACGGCTACATTCTCTCGTACGAACGCGGCGCGATGAAGCCCGATCCGCGGTTGTATGAAGTGGTCGAGGAAGTCGCCGGCCGGAGCGGGCGGGATATTGTTTATCTCGATGACCGCCCTGAAAACATCGCCACCGGATTGAGCCGGGGGTGGCGCGCGATTTTGCAGGAGACGCCGGAGCGATCCCGCCAGGTTTTGCGGGCGATGGGGCTCGTTGATCAGTGATTTTGGAAGGGCTGTAAGCCGAATTCTGTCTGCCCGGTGTGCCCAGGGAGAGAATCATTTGTCTGAGCAGCCGATACCCGGAACCCGGCGCGCTGGCGCGCGCACCGGAGCGGGCCGCTCCAAGGTTCCCTATTTGGCCTTGCACCCGATGGGGTTTTCCGTGCCTCCGCGCTTGCGCTTGGAGCGGTGGGCTCTTACCCCACCTTTTCACCCTTGCCCCGCTTGCGCGGGGCGGTTTGTTTTCTGTGGCACTGTCCGTCGGCGGGCCTCGCGACCGCGCCTCCCGCGTGTATCCCCGGTTCAACCGGGGTTACGCGGCATCGCGCCCTGTGGTGTTCGGACTTTCCTCCCCCGCGGCCAATGCCGCGGGAGCGATTCTCCGCCCTTCCAAAATCAACCCCAGCATAGTCCGGCTCCGCGGGCGGGGCAACTACGTTCGCAGCCGGTCGAGGGCGCCCCGCACCTGGTCGTGTTTGGCCTTCCACTCGGCTAGACGTTGTTGATGTTCTTGCAGGACTTTGGGGGGCGCCTTTTGCGAAAAACCGGGATTGGCCAGCCGCTGTTTAGCCTTGGTGATCTCGGTTTCGATTTTCTCCAGCTCGCGAGCGAGCCGTCCGCGCTCGGCTCCGACATCGATCAATCCCTCCAATGGAAGGTACAACTCGCCCAACGGCGAGTGAGCTACGGGTGTTCCCTTCGGCGGTTGCGCCGCCGAGGTCAGCTCAAGCGCCTCGGCGTTGAGCAGTAGTTTGATCACCTCCGCGTCATGAGCGGACACCTCGCCGGCGGCCTTGAAAATGAATTTCAACCTCTTTCCGGCGGGAAGATTGGCCTCGCGGCGCAAATTGCGTCCCAGCGTGACCAGCTCGTATTTGAGGTGGACGAGGTCGAGGCAGCTTTGATCCAATCCGTAGTGCTCCCGGAAATCCTCCTCGAATGGCTTGGGCCAGGGGGCGAACATGATGGTCCGGCCGCCTTGCTCCTCCGGCATGTCGGCGCTATAGCCCATGCCATGCCAGAGTTCCTCGGTGATGAACGGCAGAAAGGGATGAAACAATCTTAGCACGTGCGAGAGGATGAAATCCAGCACCGCCAGGGTGTTCGCCTTTCGGCTGGGATTCACGCCGTAGAGCACGGCTTTGCTGGCCTCCACGAACCAATCGCAGTACTCGCTCCAGAAAAAGCGGTAGAGCGTCTGCGTCGCTTCATTGAAACGGTAATCCGCGAAAGCGGAAGTGATCTCGCGAATGGCGGCGTCCAGTTTGAGCAGAATCCAACGATCGTCGCTGCTCAGCAACTCGGGGCGGATTTCGCCCTGGATCTCGCCGCCCTGCATTTGGCGGAAGCGGCACGCATTCCAAAGCTTGTTGCAGAAATTCCGGCCCAACTCGACATCCTTCTCGTCAAATAATACGTCCTGGCCCAGCGGTGCGCTGCGCATGGTGCCAAACCGCAAGGCATCGGCCCCATAGCTGGCGATCAACTCGAGCGGATCGGGAGAGTTACCCAGGCTCTTGCTCATTTTGCGACCGAGTTTGTCGCGGATGATTCCGGTGAAATACACATTCCGGAAGGGCAGGGGATCGGCCAGGCCGTAGGCTGGTTCGCCCATAAACTCATAGCCGGCCATGATCATGCGCGCGACCCAGAAAAAGATGATGTCCGGCCCGGTGACCAAGTCCATCGTGGGATAGAATTTTTTGAGCGTCTCAGTTGGTTCCGGCCAGCCCATGGTGGCAAACGGCCACAACCACGAAGAAAACCAGGTGTCGAGGACATCGGGATCCTGCTCCCAGTTTTCCGGATCGGGCGGCGGCGTGAGTTCGCACCAGATCTCGCTGGATCCCTTCCGGTACCAGACGGGGAGGCGATGTCCCCACCAGAGTTGGCGGCTGATGCACCAGTCCCTTAAATTACGCATCCAGTGCGCGTATGTTTTGCTCCAGCGCTCAGGATGAAAGGCAATCCGGCCCTCCTCGACCGCCCGGGTGGCGGCCTCGACGGCGGGGTATTTCAAGAACCATTGTTCGCTCAAGCGGGGTTCGATCGGCACATGGCTGCGCTGGCTGAAACCGACGTTGTGAACGTAATCCTCCGTTTTGAGCAGCAAACCCTGGTCGGTCAACTGCTTCACCACCGCTTCGCGCGCCTCCATCCGATCCAAGCCCGCGAAGTCCGCGCCCGCCTCGGGGCTCATGCGCCCGTCCAAGGCAATGACGCTGGTCAGCGGCAGTCCGTGCCGCAACGCCATCTGGTAATCATTCGGATCGTGGGCGGGGGTGACCTTCACGCAGCCGGTGCCGAACTTGGGATCGACGAAATCGTCTGCGATGACCGGAATCGGCCGGTTGCGCAACGGCAGCAGGACGCGCCGCCCCACAAACCCGGCGTAACGCGGATCGGCGGGATTCACCGCCACCGCTTCGTCGCCCAGCATGGTTTCGGGTCGGGTCGTGGCCACCACGAGGAAGTTCTGGCCATCAATCGATCCGTCCTCCTCCAGCAAGGGGTACTTGAGGTGCCAGAGATGCCCTTTCACCTCGGTCATTTCGACCTCCTCGTCGGAAAGCGCCGTGCGCGCGGCCGGATCCCAATGAACCATGCGCCGGCCGCGGTAGATCAGGCCCTTTTTGTGCAGCGCCACAAATACCCGCTGCACGCACTCCGAGTAGGCCGGGTCCATGGTGAACCGCTGCCGGCTCCAATCGCAGGAGGCCCCAAGTTTCTTGAGCTGCTGGATGATGATTCCGCCGTGCTTTTCCTTCCAGGCCCACACATGCCGCAACAACTCCTCGCGGCCCAGGTCGTCCCGGTGTTTCATCCGACCCTCCTGGCGGAGGGTCTTTTCAACCACCGCCTGGGTGGCGATGCCGGCATGATCGGTTCCCGGCAGCCAGAGGACTTCCTTGCCATCCATGCGCGCCTTCCGGGCGAGGATGTCCTGGATCGTGTTGTTCAACACATGGCCCATGTGGAGCATCCCGGTCACGTTGGGGGGTGGGATGACAATCGAATAGGCGGGCTTGCTCGAGCGCGGTTGGGCGACGAAACAATCCTTCTGCTCCCAGAACTCGCGCCACTTCCCCTCGACCGCCTTTGGTTCGTAAGCCTTCGGAATTTCAGACATAAGCCGGAAGCATCCCCGCGCCCTAGTTCTTCGACAGCCGGTATTCCAGGCTGTCCACGAGCGCCTGCAAGCTGGCTTCGATGATGTTCTCATGGACGCCGACGGTGCCCCATTCCTCCTGGCCGTCAGTGGAATCGATGAGCACCCGGGTGCGCGCCCCCGTGCCGGCGCTCGAATCCAGGATGCGCACTTTGTAATCCTCCAGTTGCACCTGCTTGAGTTGGGGGAAAAAACCCCCGAGGGCGCGACGCAGGGCGCCATCCAGCGCGTTCACCGGGCCGTCGCCCTCCGCGATGGTGTGCTCGATGGCCTCGCCGACCTGGACTTTAACGCTCGCCTGGCAGACAAAGATGTTGTCCGAGCCATCCGCCCGGGCGCGCTTGGGATGATCGCGCCGGATCGAGACATGGTAGCTTTCGATTTTGAAGGGCGGGGGCTGGTGTTGGAGAATTCTGCGGATCAGCAGGGCGAGCGAGCCCTCCGCCGCTTCGTATTCGTAGCCCAGGCCCTCGAGCCGCTTCACCTCGGCCGTGATGGTGCGGGTCTCGGGCGCGTCCGCGGCGAGCTTGAACCCCAACTCGGCCGCTTTCATGAGAATATTTGTCCGCCCGGACATATCGCTAACCAACACCCGGCGATGGTTGCCCACCGCCGCTGGATCGATGTGTTCGTAGCTGCGCGCCAGGCGGTCGATGGCATGGACGTGCATCCCTCCTTTGTGGGCGAAGGCCGTTTGTCCCACCCAGGGCTGGCGCGGGTCGTGCCGCACGTTCGCGATCTCGTCCACAAATTCCGACAATTCCCGCAGCTTGGGCAGCGACGCGGCGGGAAGAATCGCGCGCTCCATCTTCAATTGCAGCACCGGGATCACGCTGGTGAGATTGCAATTCCCCGTGCGCTCGCCATAACCGTTGATCGTCCCCTGAATTTGGCGCGCCCCGGCTTCCACTCCCGCCAGCGCGTTGGCCACGCCCAGGCCGCAATCATTGTGCGTGTGGATGCCGATCTTCGTCCGCAGCCGGGCGCGAGCCTGCTCCACTATCCGGCTCACCTCCGCCGGCAGCGTCCCGCCGTTGGTGTCGCACAGCACGACACAATCCGCGCCCGCCTCCTCGGCGGCCGCCCAGGTGGCCAGCGCGTACTCTGGCGCGTCTTTGAATCCGTCAAAGGAATGTTCGGCGTCGTAGATGACCGTGCGCCCCTGATCCCTCAAAAACCGGATCGTGTCGGAAATCATCGCCAGGTTTTCCTCGGGTTTGGCCCGCAACACCTCATGCACATGCAAGAGCCAGGTTTTTCCCACGATGGTCACCACCGGAGTTTCCGCCGCCAGGGCCTGGCGCATCAGATCGTCCTTCTCGACGGCCACGCCTTTGCGGCGAGTCATGCTGAAAGCCGCGATGCGGGCGTTCTTCCATTTGCGCCGGGCGGCCTGGGTGAAGAACTCCATGTCTTTGGGGTTGGACCCCGGCCAGCCGCCCTCGATGTAATGAATCCCGAAAGCATCCAGCTTTTCCGCGATCCGGAGCTTGTCCAGCGCGGAGAAATTGATGCCTTCACCCTGGCTGCCATCGCGCAGAGTGGTATCGTAGAGTTCGAGGTCGGGTCTCATAATTCACCAAACGGAAGGAAATAACTACGCCAAACAGGCGCGGTTGCAAAGGCTCAATTAAGATCGGCGCGCGGGGCCGGGTTGCGCCTTAGCCGTCGGCATCAAGATCTCCGCCTCTCTCCGCCCGCGCGGCGCGGGAGCCAAGAAAGGGCAGCTTTATGGTCTTTTGCAAAATGCGGAGGAACGACTTCTTCTTCTTCGGCTCGCCGCCAATGCGCTCGCAGGGCGAACTGCAAAGGGGACAGAGCTTGATTGCCTTGCCGCCGCGGCGCCGGAGTCGATGCACGCAGGCGTCACAGAGCACCTCATGGCATTTGACGCATTGATGCGTGGCTCGCGCGTGCGCGTGCCTGGGGCACACCAAACCGCCATCGGAAAGAACCACTGGAGGCGCGGGGCGCTCGATCTCGAATTTGGGCACGGCGATTTTCAGGGCAATCGACTCGACCAGGAACTCTACATCCCCAAGGCGCACTTTGTCGTCCTGGCTGAGCATTGCTTCGGAAACTTTCCGGCCGCCAACAAAGGTGCCATTGGTGGAGTTGCAATCCCGGAGCAGGAGGGTTCCGTTGCCCAGGATCAGCTCGCAATGAGCCGCGGAGATGGTGGGATGGTCGATCGGGAAGTCGCTTTCGGGATGCCGGCCGATGTGGTTAACCCCAAGCCTCAGATCCAAAACCTGCGATCCGAAGCCTTCCGATATCACGATCAGACGCGCCATAGCAAATCGACCGCCCGAGACTCCCGCAACCCGGGCGCCTTGACAAGCGCAATCTCAAACACCCTTTGGGTTCAAAACCGACCTCGAATCGGAGGCCGTTCGGGTTACCTTGTTCCTTGGGAATAAGATTATGGCAACATTGACCGAAAAGCAGTGCGCGCCCTGCAAAGAGGGCGCCGCTCCGTTGAAAGGTGACCGTCTGTCGGGCCTCGCGGAAGAGTTGGGATCAGGCTGGCGGGTAATCGATGAAACGCGCCTGGAAAAGGAGTATGCGTTTGATGATTTCCGCCAAGCCCTGGACTTCACGAACAAAGTGGGCGAACTCGCCGAGGAGCAGGGGCATCACCCCGATATTTATCTCGCCTGGGGCAAGGTGAAACTGACCATCTGGACCCATAAAATCAACGGTTTGACCGAGAGCGATTTTGTGCTGGCAGCCAAGGCGGACGAGTTACCGCGGTAGGGGGACGCCAGGTTCGGCGCACAGCGGGTTTTGCGCGAAGGCGAATTCCGTCACCACCCGGCCGCCGATCAAATGTTCCTGGATGATGCGCTCCAACACCGGGGGGCTGCATGAGTAATACCAAGTGCCTTCAGGGTAAACGACGGCTATGGGGCCGTGGGTGCAAATGCGCAGGCAGTTGGCTTTGGTGCGGTAAACCAGTGGGGCGGGGCCGGTCAGGCCCAGCTCTTTCAATCGAGCTTTGAGGTATTCCCAAGCCTCCAGCCCGGCGGCTTTGGTGCAGCACTTGGGTTCGGTTTGATCCGCGCACAGGAAGATGTGCCGCCGAATCGTTCCCACGCCGAAGCGTTTGGCGGCGGCTTGGACGGGTGAAGGAACAAGTTGCGCCATGGCGGAATGGTAGTCGGGAATCCGGTTTCATCGCAAACGTGAACCGGCCTCGCGAAGATTATCGAAGGCGGCGTGATGGTTAGCGAACGCCCGCCGACTCACTCAAACACAATTCCCTGCGCCAGCGGCAGGTCGGTCGAATAATTCACCGTCACGGTTTGGCGCCGCATATAGATCTTCCAGGAGTCGCTGCCGCTTTCGCGGCCGCCGCCGGTCTCTTTTTCGCCGCCGAAAGCGCCGCCAATTTCCGCGCCGCTGGTCCCGATGTTCACATTGGCGATGCCGCAGTCGCTGCCGAGGGGCGAGAGGAATCTTTCGGCCTCACGCAATTGATTGGTGAAAATCGCCGAGCTAAGCCCCTGGGGCACGTCATTGTGAATGCGCAGGGCATCTTCAAAGGTTTCGTACGGCAGCACATACAAGATGGGGGCAAAGGTCTCTTGCTTGACGATGGCAGCGTCCGCGGCGATTGCGGCAATGCAGGGCCGAACATAGCAGCCGCCCGGGTATTTGGGGCCGTCCAGCGGTTCCCCGCCATAAAGGATGCGGCCTCCCTGATTTTGGATGGCCACCAGCGCCGCCTGCATATCTGCGACGGCTTTTCGGTTGATTAAAGGTCCCATAAGCACCCCGGGTTGGAGCGGGTTGCCAATCCGCACTTGCTGATAAGCTTCCGTCAAGCGGCGAACCAATCCGTCCAGCATTGACGCATGCGCGATGACGCGCCGGGTGGTCGTGCAACGTTGCCCCGCCGTGCCCACGGCGCCGAACAGGATCGCTCGCACGGCCATGTCCAGATCGCTGGAGGGCGTGATGATCACGGCGTTATTGCCACCCAGCTCGAGGAGGGCGCGCCCCAACCGCCGGCCCACCGCCTCAGCCACATGCCGGCCCATGCGGCTGGAGCCGGTGGCTGAAATCAGCGGCACCCGCGGATCGTTGATGAGCCGCTCGCCGATGGCGGCGCCATCCCCAATCAGCAGGCTGAACACCGCCGGATCGACGCCATTGGCGCGGCAAATACGCTCCGCGATCTTGATGGTGGCGATTGCCGTGAGCGGAGTCTGGCTCGAGGGTTTCCAAACGGTGGCGTCGCCGCAGACCGCCGCCAATGCGCTGTTCCAACTCCAGACCGCCACCGGGAAGTTAAAAGCGGTGATGATGCCGACGAGGCCCAACGGGTGCCATTGCTCCATCATCCGGTGCTGCGGACGCTCGGAGGCAATGGTCAGGCCGTAGAGTTGGCGGGACAGACCGACGGCGAAATCGCAAATGTCGATCATTTCCTGAACTTCGCCCTGGCCCTCGGCGGTGATTTTACCGGCCTCGAGGCTGACCAAGCGCCCCAAGTCCGCCTTTGCCTCGCGCAACGCCGCGCCGAGTTGGCGCACAATTTCGCCGCGCCTGGGCGCGGGGACGGTTTGCCACTGCTGAAATGCCGCTCGCGCCGCCGATATCACGCTCTCATATTCCTCCGCGGTAGCCGTCCGCACGCGGGCGAGCGGTTTCCCGTCATTCGGGGAGACGCTTTCGAGGATTTTGCCGCCGCCCATCCACCGGCCCGCAAAGGCGCCGGGATTTTCGGGCGCAATCCCCAATTTGCGAAGCAGCGTCAGAGTGGACGGGGCGGCCGAGGTTTTGGACGCGGCGCGCCGGGAGGTTGGAGTTTTGGGCATAAATTCGCGGGGCTAAATTCGCCGGCCTTGGCGCTCCATGATTTCCAGCGCCTGATCAATGGTTTCGCGCTGGATGTCCAGCACTGGGCGCAACCGGATGGACCGCTCGCCGCAGCGCACAACCAGCAGTCCCAACTCGTAGGCGCCCTTCCAGAACGCGTCGCGGATGGCGCCCGAAGGCAGGTCAAATGCCAGCATCAGCCCCCGGCCACGCACCGCGGTGATGGCGTCGTTCCGGCCCCCCATCGCCCGCAGCCCCCGCAAAAAATAATCGCCCTGAATCCGGGCATTTTCGAAGAGTTGCTCGCGTTCAATAATGCGGAGGTAATGCGTGGAGCGCGCGTAATCGGTGAAGTTGCCGCCCCAGGTCGAGTTGATGCGGCTCGGCAGACGAAAACAATTATCCGCCACTTCGTCCAGCCGCGGGCCGGCCATCACGCCACACACCTGGGTCTTTTTGCCGAAAACCAGCAGGTCGGGCAGGACTCCGAAATGCTGGCAACACCAGGGCTTGCCGGTGATGCCCAGACCGCTCTGGACCTCGTCAAAAATCAGCAACACTTCATAGGTGTCGCATAAATTGCGCAGCGCCCGGAAGAATTCCGCGCGGAAGTGATTGTCACCGCCCTCGCCCTGGATCGGCTCGATGATGATTGCCGCGATATCCACGGCTCGCTCGCCGAGCAGACCTTGGATTTTGTCCAGCACCTCGGCCTCGCGACGCGCGGCATCCGCTTCCCGCTCCGGTTCCGAGAGGGTGAAGTCGATGCTCGGAGCGGGCACCCGCGGCCATGAGAACTTGGCGAAGTGGGCAACCTTGATCGGATCGGTATTTGTCAGGCTCATGGTGTAGCCGCTGCGCCCGTGGAACGCTCGTTCGAAATGAAGAATTTCCTGACCGCGCTCTCCGCGCCCGGCCTGGAGGTTCTTCCGAACTTTCCAATCCATCGCCGCCTTCAGGGCGTTCTCCACCGCCAGCGCACCGCCCTCAATGAAAAAATAGCGATCCAGGGGCGGCAGGCCCGCCACGCGCGCGAAAGTGCGGACGAAGGCCGCATATTGCACGGTGTAAACGTCTGAATTGGCGACCTTGATCTTGGCTGCCTCCAGCATTTCGGCCCGAACATCAGGATCGTCGAAGTGCGGATGATTGAAGCCGATCGGCTGAGAGGCGTAGAAGGCGTAGAGATCGATGAATTCCCGCCCCGAGGCCGCATCAAAGAACCTCGAACCGCGGCTTCGCTGAGGGTCAAACACCAGCTTGAACCCATCCACCAGGATATGTTCGCGCAATCCCGCAATGACCTGCGCCGGCCCGATGTCGCCCTCGGGGACCGAAGGCATGGGTGGAGTGGAATTTTCCGACGAAGTTGTCACCCAGGAGGATTTCATGCGCGCGGTGAATGTAGGTTTCTGAGGGCGTGGTTTCAAGCGAGTAAGTCGATCTCCATCACAATGTTCGTGGCATTCGTCGTTTTCTGTTAAAAAAGAGCCGCTTGACTTTTCTGCCCGGCCCGCGCACGATGTCCAAAATTGTCCAATCGGACAGAAATGTGTCTGGTTGGAATTTTGCTTATGCAACTCAATGTTCGAGATGTGGCCGGGCTGCTGGCGGTCTCCGAAAAAACCGTTTATCGGTGGATCGACGATGGCAAGCTCCCGGGCTACCGCATCAGCGGTCAATACCGCTTTAATCGGGCGGAGTTGCTGGCGTGGGCGACCGCGAACCGATTGCAAGTCACGCCGAAACTGCTTTTAGAGCCGGAGAGCGCGGATGCGGCTCTGCCCCCTCTGGAGGAGGCCTTGCGGAGCGGGGGGATCTATTACCGGGTCGGCGGGATCGACCGAGCCTCCTGCCTGCGCAATGCGGTTGGGCTGCTGCGTTTGCCCGAGGAGGTGGACCGGGAATTCCTTCTGCAAGTATTGCTGGCGCGGGAGGAATTGGCCTCCACGGGCGTGGGCGATGGCATTGCCATCCCGCATTTGCGCACCCCCATCGTGTTGCATTTGAAGCAGCCGCTGGTGGCACTGTTTTTTTTGGAGAACTCAATTGACTACGGGGCGCTGGACGGTCAGCCGGTTCGGGTGTTGTTTACGATTATCAGCCCGAGCGTGAAGGCGCATTTGCATTTGCAGGCGCGGCTCACCTTTGGTTTGCGCGATCCTGATTTCAAACGCCTGATTTTGCAGCAGGCCGGCTGGGAGGAGATCTTTTCCGGGATCGCCCGGGCTACCGGGCGATTGTACCCTGCAGCGAAACCGCCGGCCGAGGCGGTTGGCGGCTGACTTTCCTAATCCTTCCATAAAATCTTCCTTGATATGAATGGCTCGAGCTTTTCATTGGCATTTCGACCCCGGCTTTTTCAAATCCTGAGACAGTATCGGCGGGAGGATTTGATGCCGGATCTGATCGCGGGGCTGACCGTCGGGATTGTGGCCTTGCCGCTGGCGATGGCCTTCGCCATTGCCTCGGGCATGCCGCCGCAAGCGGGCATTTTCACGGCGGTCATCGCCGGATTGGTGATATCGGCGCTGGGCGGCACCCGGGTTTGCATTGGCGGGCCGACCGGCGCGTTCATCGTGATCCTGTACGGGATCGGAGCGAAATACGGGGCGGCGAACCTGGCGATTTGCACGATGATGGCGGGCGCCATTCTCTTTGTCATGGGCGCGGCCCGCCTGGGGACAATGATCAAGTATATTCCGTATCCGGTGACGATGGGCTTCACTTCGGGGATTGCGGTGTTAATTTTCAGCACTCAAATCAAGGATTTCTTCGGGTTGAGGGTGGAGAAGGTGCCATCGGAATTCGTGGAAAAAATGCTCGTGCTGATCAAGGAGGCGGGCAGCTTTCGCTGGCCGGCTCTCGGACTGGCGGGCGCCGCGCTGGGGATCATTTTATTCTGGCCGAAGAACTGGCAACGGCGGGTGCCTGGCTCGATCGTGGCGCTGGTGGCTGGAACGGCCGCGGCGGCCCTGTTGCATTTGCCAGTGGAAACCATCGGCAGCAGATTTGGCGGAATTCCTCAACAATTGCCGAATCTGGCGATTCCAGCGCTTTCCTGGGAAACCATCCGGCATTTGTTCGCGCCGGCCACGACGATAGCCCTGCTGGCCGCCATCGAATCGCTTCTATGCGCGGTGGTGGCGGATGGGATGACCGACGACCGCCACGATTCCAATCAGGAGCTGATGGCGCAGGGATTGGCCAATTTGGCCAGTCCTCTCTTCGGCGGGATCGCCGCCACCAGCGCCATCGCGCGCACGGCGACCAACATTAAATGCGGAGCGCGCACTCCCCTGGCCGGCATGGCGCATGCCGTGACCCTGCTGATAATTATTCTGGCGGCGGCGCCGCTCGCGCGCTTCATCCCCCTCGCGGTGCTCAGCGCGGTGCTGGTGAACGTGGCGCTGAATATGGGCGAGTGGCATAACTTCAGCCGGTTGGCCAAGTGGCCGCGCAGCGATGCCGCGGTATTTTTGACGGCTTTTGGACTGACGGTGGTGGTTGATTTGACGGTGGCGGTAGAAATTGGGATGGTATTGGCGGCAATCCTGTTCATCAAACGTGTTTCTGAAACGACGCAAATCACGGCCGTGGATTCCGCTACCGAGACCGAGGGCTCTCAGCACTCGCTGGTGGGCAAGCACATTCCGGACGGGGTCATGGTGTACCGGATATTCGGCTCATTTTTCTTCGGCGCCGCGGATAAATTGGAGAGCTCGCTCCAGCGGGAAAAGCGCGAGTCCGACGTGTTGATTCTGCGTATGCGGAAGGTGCTGGCGATGGATGCCACCGGGCTGAACGCCCTGGAGGATCTGACGGAGCGTCTGCGCCGTCGAGGCAAGCAGGTGATTTTGAGCGCGCCGCACGCTCAGCCATTGTTCATGATGGAAAAGGCCGGGTTTCTGGATCGCCTGGGTCGCGAAAATGTGTGCGCGAACATTGATCTGGCCCTGGCCCGCGCGCGTGAGATTCTGGGGCTGCCTGCCGCGGCGGCAGCGCCGGACCCGCTGGCGGAGGAGAAACAGAGAATCGAAGCGGTCCGGCTGGAATTGGCCGGCGCGCTGGATCGAGCCAACCGGGCGCTCAACGGGAGCAGTACGAAGGCGGCGGAGCGGCCGGCCAACCGTCTTTAAATCATGAGTCTGCCTGAAGTTGAACATTTGCGAGGCGTCGAGCCGGGCGGGAAGGGAGGGTGGTGAGCCAGGGGCCGCTGTTGTTGTTCGCGTTTTTGGCGCTCCTGGCGGGCGGGATGGCGGGACTGCGTTGGGGGCGCTGTTGGCTGATTTCTACTGTGGCCGGAGCGGCGGCCGCATTGGCGGCGGGGATTTGGGTGCTGGCCACCCGGGCGGTATGGGAATGGCACGGTCCGTGCGCGATCGGCGGTGAGATCCCGGTTTTTCGCCTGGATGGGGTAGCGGCGTTATTTCTGGTTTTGCTGGCCGTTCTGGGCGCTGCTGCCACGATCTACTCGCACGAATATTGGAGCGAGGAGAGGCATCCGCGTTCGGCTTGTTTGGGTCGAGTCTGGTGGAATTTTTTGTTGATCTGCATGGGGCTGGTTTTGCTTTGCGCCAACGGACTTCATTTTCTCATTGCCTGGGAGCTCTTTGCGGTAAGCAGCTATTTCTTGATTACTCTGGAGCGCAGCCGCCTGGAGGCGCGCCGGGCGGGCTGGCTTTATTTGGCGGCCTCGCACGCCGGCACTTTATGCCTCTTCGCCTTTTTCGCGCTGCTGGCGGCCAGGACGGGAAGCTGGCAACTGGGGCCACTACGAGACCACGCGGAACTGAAGCCGCTCTTCTGGGTTGCGTTGGTGGGGTTTGGCCTCAAGGCGGGCATGTTCCCACTGCACATCTGGCTGCCCTCGGCGCATGCCAGCGCGCCGAGCCATGTCTCGGCGATCCTTTCGGGCATTGCCATCAAAATGGGGATCTACGGACTGGTGCGCTTCACCAGTTGGCTGCCGACGCCCGAAGCCGCCGGTTGGGTCGTGGCGGCGCTGGGAATGGTGAGCGCGGTCTTGGGCGTCGCCTTCGCGTTGGGGCAGCATGACCTAAAGCGACTCCTGGCCTACCACAGTGTCGAAAATATCGGCATCATTCTCTTGGGCCTTGGTTTTGCCATGATCGCACAAACCTACGGCGGCGCCTCCTGGGGCCGCCTGGCGCTCGCCGGAGGGCTGCTGCACGTCTGGAATCACGGCTTGTTCAAGTGCTTGTTGTTCCTGGGCGCCGGGTCAGTGTTGCATGCTACCGGCACCCGGCGAATGAGCCGGTTGGGCGGGCTGTGGCGCGCCATGCCCTGGACCGCGGGACTCTTCGCGTTGGGCGCCGCGGCGATTTCCGCACTGCCGCCTTTGAACGGTCTGATCAGCGAATGGCTTGTCTATCTGGGGCTTTTCGGAGCGGCTGGTTCGCGGGGTGTCGCCGCCTGGGCGGCTATTCCAGGGGCTATTTTGTTGGCCGTGACTGGCGCGTTGGCCCTGGCGTGCTTTGTCAAAGTGGTGGCTGTGGTGTTTTTGGGAGCGCCTCGCAGTCCGGCGGCGGAGCGCGCGCGGGAATGCGGAATTTGGATGCGCGGCCCGATGCTGGCGCTGGCCGGAGCTTGCGTGGTGATCGGACTGGCTCCGATCCTTTTCTGGCCGGCTTTGAGCTCCGCGGTGGCGGCGTGGGCGCCAGGCTGGGCTGCCGACGCGGCGCCGGTTCCGCTGCGGGCGCTGGGAACCTTCCACCTCGCGCTGGTGGTCGTGGCCGGAGCCGCCAGTTTGGCCCTCTGGCATCGCGCCCGGCGCAATGGTTTGACACGAGGCCCGACGTGGGGCTGCGGTTACGCCGCGCCGACCCCGCGCATGCAATACACCGCGGGATCGTTTGCCGGAATCATCACTGAGTGGTTTGCCTGGATCTTGCGTCCTGAACGCCGCCGGCACGATCCGGCGGGGCTGTTTCCGAGGAACGCCGCCGATCACGAGCGCACCCCCGAGACGGTGCTGGAACGGGTGGTGGAGCCGTGCGGCCGGATGATCATGGCTTGTTCCACAGCCGTGCGGCGGCTGCAACACGGCCGGATCCAGGCCTATATCCTTTATCTGGTGATCGGGCTGGCGGTTTTGGCCATGCTCGCGTTTGCGGGAGGGCACCGATGATTCCGCTTTTGCTGATACCGGTAAAACTGGCGGCGTGGCTGATGCTGGCGCCGCTGTTGCCTGGCATCATCAACAAAGTCAAAGCCTGGGTTGCCGGGAGGCGCGGCCCGCCGTTGCTGCAAGTTTATTACGATCTGGCCCGGCTTTGGCAAAAAGAGGTGGTATTGAGTAACCTGGCCTCGCCTGGATTAATCGTGGGGGCGGCGGTGGCCTGGGTGGCCCTGGTTTGCGCCGCCGTGCTATTGCCCCTCGGCCCCTCTGATTCTGCTGTCGGTTTTTCAGGCGATGCGTTGCTGTTCATTTATTTGCTGGCCCTGAGCCGGTTTTTCGCCGCGGGCGCGGCCCTGGAGGCTGGAACGGCATTTGGCGGCATGGGCGCCGCCCGGGAGGTCAGTTACGCGGTTCTCTCCGAGGTGGCCATCATCGCGGCGCTGCTCACCTTCGCCCTGCAGAGCGGGAGTGTGTCGTTGAATCAAATGCTTGCGCCTTCGGCCGGTCCGGGGGCGGTCTTGCTGGCCGGCGGGTTATTTACCGTCCTGTTGGCAGAGAATTGCCGGGTGCCTTTTGACGATCCTAACACGCACCTGGAGTTGACCATGATTCATGAGGCAATGATTCTGGACCATAGCGGGCCGCCAATGGCCGCGGCGCTGCACGGCGCGGCCGTAAAACTGCTGCTGTTCTCGGTTCTTCTGGCGCAGGCGATTCTGCCGCTGGGCGAGCTGGCCTGGGGCCGGGGCCTGGCGTTGCTGGCCGGAATGGTGGTCGTGATCACGGTCGGAGTGGGGTTGGTGGAGTCGCTGTTGGCGCGCCTGGCGTTTCGCCGGGTGCCGCTGCTGTTGACCACCGCGTTTTTGCTTTGCCTGTTCGCCCTGTTGACCGCCTGGAAAGGAACCGCGTCATGAGTTCCACGTTGAATCTGTTGATCGGCGCGGCGCTGGGCTGCAATCTGCTGGCGCTCGCCAGCAGCCGGCTGCCATCAATGATTCGCGCCGCCGCCATTCAAGGAACTCTGCTCGGCCTGGCTCCGCTTTTGATGGATCATGAAGTGGGCTGGCTGGTGGCGCTGGTCGCGGCGGGGACCATCCTGGTGAAGGGCATCGTCATTCCCTATTTGCTGCTTCGGGCCTTGCGGGCGGCGAATATTGATCGCGAAGAGCGCCCGCTTCTGGGATTCATTCCCTCGCTGTTGCTGGGGGCGGCGGCCACCATCGGCGCCGTCGCCGCCGCGGACGCTTTGCCGCTCTTGCCGGAACACGCGGCCTCGCTCATTGTGCCGGGCGCGTTCGCGACTCTGGTCAGCGGCTTTCTCCTGCTGATCGGTCGTGCCAAGGCGATTTCACAAGTGTGCGGCTACCTGTTGTTGGAAAATGGCATCTATCTTTTCGGGATGCTGCTCATCACCGCCACCCCGCTGATTGTCGAGGCGGGCATTCTGCTGGATCTCACCGTCGCGGTGTTTGTCATCGGCATCATCGTGGATCGCATTCAACGGGCGTTTGACACGCTGGACACCACGAAAATGACCTCTTTGCGCGAATGAGAGAGATTGGTTTGATCGCGATTCCGTTTCTCGCCGGCGCGGCGGCGCTGGTTTGGCCGCGCGAGGATTCGCGTCGCTGGCTGTTGCCGGTTGCCGCGCTGCCGCATGCCGCGCTCGCGTGCTGGTTGTGGTTCGCGCCGCCGGTGGTCGAGACGGAGGCGTGGGTCGGGTTTGATTCTCTGGCGCGCGCGGTTTTGCCGGCGGTGTCGCTGTTGTTTCTGGCCTGCGCCGCCTACGGGGTGGCGTATTTACGAATTCGGGCCGACCGGCCCAACCGCGTTTTTGTCAGTGCGCTGCTGGCGCTGCTGGGCTTGATCACTCTTTCGTTGCTGTCCCGGCATTTGGGATTGCTTTGGATCGCCGCCGAGGGCGCCACGCTGGCGACGGTGCCCTTGCTGCACTTCAACTCCACTCCGCGCGCCTTTGAGGCCACCTGGAAGTATTTGTTGGTCGGGGGCACCGGCATTGCCTTGTCTTTGCTCGGATCGTTCTGCCTCGGATATGCCTCGCTGGCGACGGGCGCCGGAGATCTGACTTTCGCGGCCCTGGCCGCGCAAGGTCCGGGGTTGATGCATCCCTGGGTCATCGCGGCCTGGGTGCTGGTGCTGGTTGGGTACGGCGCCAAAATGGGCCTGGCCCCGATGCATACCTGGAAACCGGACGCTTATGGCGAGGCTCCCGGCATTATCGGGGCATTGCTCGCGGGCGGCATGACTACGGTCGCGTTCGTGGCGTTGTTGCGAGTGCGGCAAGTGGTGCTGGCCGCGGGGTTGGAGGAAATGGCTTCGCGGACTTTGCTGGCGCTGGGGCTTTTCTCCATGCTCATTGCGGCGCTCTTTCTGCTGGGCACGCCGGATTTCAAGCGCATGCTGGCCTACTCCAGCGTCGAGCACATGGGCATCTTGAGCGTGGGAGCGGCCCTCGGGGGAATCGGACTTTGGGCCGCGCTGTTTCATGTCTGGAACAACAGCCTCGCCAAAGGGGCGCTGTTTCTGAGCGCGGGAAATCTTCGCCGCGCCGCCGGCGCGCGCACCGTGGCGGAGGTCTCCGGGATGGCGTGGCTGACGCCAATCTCGGCGCGCCTGATGATCATCGGTATGTTCGTTGTGACCGCCTGCCCGCCATTTGGGCCGTTTTTCAGCGAATTGACGCTGGTGCGCGGCGCGCTGAGCGCCGGGTGGCATGTCGCCGTCGGTTTGTTTCTCGGCTGCCTGTTGTGCGCCTTTTTAGGCATGACTCGTCTGGTATTTGCCATCGTTGATGGTCGTCCGCGCGCCGCCGGGCGCGCGCGGGCCGAAAAGCTGGGGGAAAGCCTGGGCGTGATACTCCCGCCGCTGGTGTTGCTGGCCGCCGTGCTCTGGCTGGGTCTGGCCACGCCGGAGCTTTTGCGCGAGTCCTGGTCCTCGGCCGTCCAGGCGATTTCGGCCCCTCCGCCATGAACACTGCCTTTCTCCGCCTCACCAACGGTTCAGCCCTCCTTTGGGAGAAGGTGCCGGAGACGAATGTCGCGGCCTTGGTCGCCGCCGCAGCCGCGGAACTTAACGGGGCCGGGGGAAGGTTGTGCGCCTGGTTTGGAATCGAGGAACCCGCCGGCATCCGAATTGTGGCGTTGATCGCGCACGACGCCGAGCAGGCGTTGGCGGTGGGCCGGAGCGCGCCCTTCCGTCATCCGTATCCCGCGTTGACGGTACACTGTCCGCCGGCGCACCTCTTCGAGCGGGAGGTGTGGGAACAGCACCGGATCGAGCCCGAAGGCCACCCCTGGCTGAAACCAGTGCGGCGTTACGGGAGCGCCGGTCCGGCCGTCGGGGACTTTTTCCAGGTGAAGGGTTCCGAAATTCACGAAGTGGCGGTGGGCCCCGTGCATGCCGGGGTCATCGAGCCGGGGCACTTTCGTTTTCAATGTGCGGGGGAAGAGGTGTTGCATCTGGAAATCGCCCTCGGTTACCAACACCGGGGCGTCGAACGGTTGCTTCGGGGCGGCCCGCATCGCGCCACCATGAGCCAGATGGAAACCGTCGCCGGCGATTCCACCATCGCGCACGCCACCGCTTACGTTTCCGTGCTGGAGGCGCTCGGGGGAAGGGAGGCGCCCCTGCGCGCGCAATGGTTGCGCGCCCTGGCGCTCGAGCTCGAGCGCCTGGCAAATCACACCGGGGATCTTGGGGCGCTCGCCAACGATGTCGCTTTTCTCCCCACCTCCGCCGTCTGCGGCAAGTTGCGCGGGGACTTTCTGAACTTGACCGCTTTGTTATGCGGCAACCGCTTCGGCCGGGGATTGGTCCGGCCCGGTGGGTGCCGCCACGATTTGTCCCCGGAAACGAGCGCGCAACTGGCGGCGGGTGTGCGCGAGGTCATGGCGCAGTTGGACCAGGCCGCCGGTTGGTTATGGGACGCCAATGCGGTGCGCGCTCGTTTTGAGGGAACCGGCGTCGTCCCCGTCACCGTCGCCCTGGAAGCGGGGTTGGTGGGGCTGGCAGCTCGGGCCAGCGGAGCGGCGCGGGATGTCCGGACCGATCATCCGGCGGGATGGCATCGTTTTTCGCACATCCCCATCACCGTCTGCGCGAGCGGCGACGTCTTCGCCCGGGCGCGGGCGCGCTGGCTTGAAGCTCAGAAGTCAGCCGCCTATATCCTTGAGCAGATCAGCTCGCCGCCCGGGGGTAAAGCGCAAATGACTCCGGGGCGCCTTGCTGAAAACATGCTGGCCGCTTCACTGGTCGAGGGTTGGCGAGGCGAAACCTGCCATATCGCTTTAACGGACGCCAACGGCTCCTTCCGCGCATACAAAATCGTGGATCCCTCCTTCCACAACTGGACTGGTCTGGCCATGGCCTTGCGCGGGCAGGCGATTTCAGATTTTCCTTTATGCAACAAGAGCTTCAATCTTTCCTACTGCGGTTTCGATTTATAGGCCGGACATATGTTTGTCATTGAGGCCATTCTTAATCGCTTGCGGCGCGGCTCCCAGACGATTTCCTACCCGGCGGGACCCGCGCCCGCGCTGCCCGAACTGCATGGAGGCGCGCTTCGGGTGAACGGCGCGAAGTGCCCGCCCGGGTGTGATAGTTGTTTTTCGGCGTGCCCCACAGCAGCGATTTTCAGACCTGACCCCGCCGGCCCCATCACCTTGGATTTGGGAAAATGTCTGTTTTGTAACGAATGCGTCCCCGCCTGTCCGGAAGGAGCGATTCAACAGACTGGGGATTACCGGATGGCCACACGCCGCCGCGAGGACTTGCGGTTGGGCGCGCCCGGCGCGGAGGAGCTCCGGCTGGCCGCCGCTCTGGACGAAAAGCTGAGACGTTTGTTCGGCCGTTCGTTGCGCCTGCGCCAGGTGAGCGCGGGCGGGTGCGGCGCCTGCGAAGCCGATGTCAATGTGCTCGGCACTATCGGGTGGGACTTGAGCCGGTTCGGCATTCAGTTCGTAGCCTCCCCGCGCCACGCCGACGGCCTGCTCATTACCGGCGCGCTTTCCCGCAATATGGAATTGGCGCTGAAGCGGACCTACGAGGCAGTGCCAGCGCCCAAGCTGGTGATTGCCGTCGGGGCGTGTGCGATCAGTGGCGGGCCGTTCGCCGGCTCGCCGGAAATTCTCAATGGCGCCGAGGGACTGCTTCCCATCGACCTTTACATTCCCGGCTGCCCGCCCCATCCGCTGACCATTCTGGACGGCTTGTTGCGTCTGCTTGACCGGTTGCCGCGCGAATCCAGATCTCCCGCCCGGTGGTTGGCGGGGTGACGCGGCTCCGCGGCGGCGGCCCTCCAATCACGGAATGCGCCAGCGGTTGGGAACCCGCAAACCCACTTGATTCACCCGGGCGGGGACCCCGGGGGAATCTTTCTCACGCGATTGACTCCCCCGCGGGGTTCTGCCAAGCTTTCTGCGGTTACCCGGAGATAATATGAGCTTTCAGCACTACTTCCTCCGTCACCGCGGGCGGGTGTTCCTCGTCCAGCTTCCTCTTCTCCTGGCGGGAGTCCCCGCGGCTTGGGGCGCGGATTTCGCCGAGGGAAACGCCTCCAGTTGGCGCGCCTTTGCCGAGGACCACGCCGCGACCGCGCTCACTGACGACCCCGCACGCGTGAAAATGGGAAGCCACTCGCTGCGGTTTGACACCGGCAGCGGCTTCGACACCGGGGTGGTTTATCCGGGCACAGGCGCCGCGCATTGGAATCTTACCACCAGCACGCACCTGGCTTTCTGGCTTTACGGAGCTAACACCAACGAGCCGACCTGGCAGGGCGACCAGCCCGTGGCAGTGTTGCAATGCGCGGGCGGCAGCCTGCGTTACGCGCCGGGACGGCAGTTCACCCGCGACAACGCCTGGAGCTATGTGCGGATCCCGCTGGCAGGCGACGACACCTGGCAGGTAACGACCAACGGCAACCCCTCGCTGGCGGACGTCGCGTCCCTGGAATTGCACCAGGACACCTGGGGAGTCGGGTTCACCATTTATTATGACGCGGTGCGATTCCTGACCTTGAGCGGAGATCTCCCTCCGCCGGGGCCGCTCCCGCCCCCGGGCGTCGATCCCGACCGGATGCATCCGCGCGTGCTTCTGTTCGCCTTCGATCCGATCATGCCGAACAAGGGCGGCAAGCGGATGCATGAGGCCTACGGCTGGGACGACCCCAGGCGGCTCACCCGTCGGGCGCTCGACGATCTGGCCCGCGACAGCCACGGCCTGGTGGCTCCGATCCTCACAACGGAAATCCACGACGCGTGGCCAGTCCAAGCGGATGGATTTCAGTATGACCCCGCGACGTTCGATCAGGACTGGTCCAAACGGCAAATGCACGACTCGGTGTTTGACTACCGCCGGTTCGTGCTCGATTACGGGCTGGCGCCGCGCATTCTCGGCGGCGAAATCGACGAGGTGTGGGTGTATTGCGGCCCTTACGGCGGCTTCTGGGAATCCACCATGGCGGGCGATGGCGGCTACTGGTGCAACTCCACGCCGGTCGCGGGCGTGCCCAGCAGCCGCCTGTTTGTGATCATGGGCCTGAATTTCGAGCGCGGCGTCGGCGAAGCGATCCACTCCTTCGGGCACCGGGCCGAGAGCATCATGCTGCGTCAATACGGGGCTTGGGAGCCCTCGCGGATCAACGCCTGGAGCGCCTTCACCCTGCTGGATAAGGACGCCCCCGGTCTCGGCGGGGTCGGGAACGTGCATTTCCCGGTCAACGGCGAGAATGACTATGATTATGACAATCCTCGCGTGGTCACGAGCTTCGCGGATGATTGGCGCCACTACCCGGCGACGCCGGGGCTGGCCCGGGAAATCGACTTTCACGAATGGTCTCCGGAGGGCGAGGATCCGCAGCGCGAGTACCTGAACTGGTGGTACGACCATTTCCCGCACCGGGGCGGCCGCGGGCCGGATTACTACTTGATGAACTGGTGGCGCTATCTGTGGGACGTGGACCAGTTCAAAGGCGGCGGCAACCTTTACGGGACGGAAGGCATCCCGGAGGTGTCGATCCTCAGCCCTACGAACAACACCGCGGTCGCCGGCCTGATGCGGGTCGCCGCGCGGGCGCAGGTCAGTGGCGCGCTCGGCCGGGTGGATTTTTACGTGGACGGGGCCTACCAGGCGACCGACGCGCTCGCGCCCTACACTTTCGACTGGGACACGCGCGGTCTGGCCGGGGCGCACACGCTCGAGGCCCGGGCTTATGATTTGCAGAACGGAACGGAAACCATTTCCGCGCCCGTCACTGTGGAGGTGGCCACGGGGAGCATCACTGGAATCATCCTGAGCAACGGCGCGCCCGCGACGGGCACCCAGGTGGCATGGACGGGGCGGACACCCTTCATGGCCTACGGCGAGTCCCGTCCGAACCTGGCGGTGCCCGGCAACGATCCCGAAGGCGTCACCAACGCGATGGCGGCGCTGCCTCCGATGGGCGTGTGCGACGTGGTCGTTGGCGTGACGATCCGGCACCCGCAGCCCGGCGATTTGCAACTGGATCTTCTCACCCCCGACGGCCGCCGGCTGCGGCTCAAGACGGAGGGAGAGGCGAACCGGCGGGACCACATCACTTTCTATCCCGAACTGGCCGCGCCGGTGGATGCGTTGGACGGAGTGGTCATCACCCGGCAGGACGAGCCTTGGCGATTAGTGGTCCGGGATGTCGGCAGCGGGAGTTCCGGGGTGCTCGAGGCCTGGAGCCTTCGGCTCAAGACCAGCCAACCGGTGGCGTCTGCGGCCCTCACCAATGTGGCCGGAAGCTTCCACCTCGATCACCTGCGGGCGGGGGTCTATACCCTCACCCCCGCCGCGCCCAACCGCTGGTTCTGGCCGCCCAACATTACGGTGACCAATACCGCCGGGTCGAACATGATCGTCTTCGTCGAAACCTCCGGCCCGCCGCCGGTTTGCTTGACACCGCCCCGGGACCAATGGGTGGACGCGGGCGAAGCCGCCGTGCTGGAAGTGGTTGCCGCGGGCTCGCCCCCGCCGGCCTTTCAATGGCAGCGCTCGGGGACCAATGTGCCCGGGGCGACCGGTTCGCTGCTGGTCTTTCCGCGCGTCGAGTTGGCGGATCTGGGCCGCTACCGCGTCGTCATTTCCAACCTCAACGGCTGGGTGGTCAGCCCCGAGGCTGTGCTGGGCTTCAACGAGCTCACCGAGGGCAACGCCGCCGACTGGATCGGGTTCGCCTCGGACGGCGCCGAAGTCTCCACCGCCGATGACCAGACCCGCGTGAGAGCGGGACGCAGTTCGGTGCGCTTGGATACTTCGAGCGGCTTCGATACCGGGGTGCGGTATCCGAAGACCGCCGACGCCGGCTGGGACCTGCGCGGGCGGACGCACTTGGTGCTGTGGGTTTATGCGGACAACAATAATTTTGCCTTTCAAGGACACCAGCCGGTGATTGTGCTGAAAGGTCCGGACGGCAGTTTCACCTACACGCCGAGCCGGGAAGTCATGCCCAATCACGCCTGGTCTTTCCACCAGATACCGCTGGCGGGAGATACGCTCTGGCTGCGCGCCCAGGAGGGCGACCCCTCGCTGGCGCATATCGACCAACTCGAAATCCACCAGGACACCTGGGACGCCGGTTTTACCATGTATTACGACGGCGCCCGGTTCATGACCCTCTCGCCGCCGCAACTGGCGCGCCCGCGGCTGGGCCAGGATGGACGGCTGGTCTTTGACCTCATCGGCATCCCCGGTCACGCGTATTCCGTGGAAGCGGCGGCGGAATTGGGGGATCCCGGGGACTGGTCGTCGTTGGTCACAATCACCGCCACCAATGTCAACACCTCGTTTCAGGATCCAGCGCGGGCATCGTTTCCGCGCCGGTTCTACCGGGTGGTCGAGTGACCGGGCTGGGGGAGGACCAACGCGCCGCTCGCCCTGGACAGGCGGCGCTGCCGTGTGCGGTTTTGCGCTCAGTGCTTGCGCCAACGAGAGCAGGAGGGCCCGGCGACCTCCGCCATCGCAGCCGCCCGCAGCATCCTCAGTGGGGCAACTGGCCGACTCCGTTCAGCTTCTCGTACGGCCACGCCGCCGTGCCGCCATCCATCACGCGCACCCGCGAAAAGCCGGCGCCCTGGAGGATCTTGGCCGCCTCGTAGCCGCGGAGGGAAGCCTTGCAAAAAGCGTAGATTTCCCTGTCTTTGGGCAATTCATTCAGGCGGGAGCGCAAGACACCAAGAGGGATCAGGGTAGCGCCTCCGATTCGCTCCTGCTCCCATTCGCCGGGGCTGCGGACATCAAGCAGCACCGGATCCTCGCCCGCCTCCAGCCGGGTTTTGACTTCCATCGGAGTAATGCCAGCCATTTGGCCGTCCAGCTTGTTGCGAGCCACATTGGCCGCCGTCAGCAGATTGTCCATGGCCGGGGAGTAGGGCGGGGCGTAGCACAAATCGACTTGTGCGAGTTGATCCACGGTCATGCCCGCGGTGATGGCCAGGGCGGCGACGTCCATGCGTTTATCTCCGCCACCGGAGCCAACGGCCTGGGCGCCCAGGAGTTTTCTGGTCTTTGCGTCCACAATTAATTTAAGGATCAGCGGCTTGGCGTCCGGCATGTAGTGGGGGCGATCCGATTCCGGCGCCAGAACGGTCACGACCGAGTAGCCCTGCTGTCGCGCGGCCGCTTCGGTCAAACCAGTCCGGGCCACGCAAAAATCGAACACCCGGCAGACTGCGCTGCCCAGCACGCCCGGAAAGTGGTCGTGCCCGCCGCAGAGGTTATTGGCCGCGACCCGGCCGTGTTTGTTGGCGGTGGATCCCATCGGTGCGTAGCAAGGCTTGCCGCTCACCTGATCCGTGTTTTCCACGCAGTCGCCGACAGCATAAATGTCTGGATCGGAAGTCCGCATGGTCCCGTCCGCTTGAATGCCACCGGTGGCTCCGAGGAGCAAGCCTGCCGAACGGGCGAGCTCGCTGTTGGGCTTTACCCCGATGCCCAGGACCACCAGATCCGCGGGCAAGCGCCCCCGGTCGGTCAGGACGGCAGCCACCTTTCCCTGGCCCTCGAACCCGGTCACTCGCGTATCGGTGAGCAGCCTCACGCCCTGAGATTCGATATGCTGCTCGGCCAGACGCGCCATTTCCCAATCGAGCATCCGCAGGATTTGGGGCGCCATCTCCACCAGCGTCACCCGGCAACCGCGTTGCGTGAGGGCCTCGGCCATCTCCACCCCGATCAAACCGCCGCCAACCATCACCACGTCAAGCCCGGCGGATTGGGCCAGCATCGCCCGGACGGCGTCCGCGTCCGGCACGTTATGCAAAGTGTGAATATTGTCCAACGTCACGCCCGGAAGAGGCGGGACGATGGGCCGCGCGCCCGTCGCGAGAACCAGTTTGTCATAATCCAACCACTGATCCGCTTCGCCCGTTCGCCGGGTGCGAACCCGTTTCCCCGCCCGGTCGATTTCCAACGCCTCCGTTTCAGGCAACACTTTCACGCCCTTGACCTGCTGAAAGTATCCGGGATCCCGGGGCGTGCCAATCGGAGTGCTCATCAAGTCGGCCCGGGCTTTCACCGCGTTTGACACGTAGTAGGGCAAGCCGCAGCCGGCGTAGGAAATCCATTTCCCTTTCTCCAAAATGGTGACGTCGGCTTCGGGGTTCAGCCGCATGATTCTCGCTGCCGCTTTGGGCCCCGCGGCCACGCCACCAATGACAAGTACCTTTAATGACATAGATTTGTATTCAGACGTCACCTTCGGTGATCGGCCGATTTGGTTTGTTGAGCCGCGAGCGTCCGGAAAGTTACATTCCGGGCGGGCTGGAGAAACGCCGGGCTTCCTCTCAAGCCCGACCGCACCCCGCGGCTTCCCAGGCGTGGGGTACGGTCATTTTCACCCGGTCTGGTGTTCCATGAATTTGGCCGAGGCCGTGGCGCGCAGACGGCCCTCCTGCCACAATTCCGCCCCCAGAATGAAGAGCGGCGGGCGGCGCGTTTTGATCCAGGCGCACAGCGAGATTTCGGGGCCGGTGAACACCGGTTCACGGTAGCGCACTTGCAATTCGCCAGTCTTGGCCGCGATGTCATGGGCGAAAAGGCAGTTGGTCATGACGCCGTCCAAAAGCGAAGCAATCATGCCTCCGTGCAGCCGGCCTTCGTATCCTTCCAGCGCCGCATTGGGATGGAATGCGCCATGGAGAACTCCGTTCTGGCCCAGTTCGAATTTCACGGCCAGGCCGTAAGGGTTTGAGGCGCTGCAAACCAGACAGAATGGGTGAACCTGCCTCTGAAGCCTCTGCACGTTGGCAAGATTGGCGACCATAGGAAATGCCTTTCTAATTCATTGGGTTTGAAGCCGCTCAAAAAAATGACCGGCCGTTACGATACACCAACGCATTTAATCCCGAACGGCGACATCATTCAACGAACTTCTGTCCATTGCAAAATGGATCGCACCCCTGGGGAAAGCGTGTAACTTTTTGCCCGCTTTTGGCCCAGAAGGGGTGGAGATTCGTTATGATGTTTGCGTTGATTCTGCTCGCCGGCGCCGGACTGGGCGCTTTGCTCGGGTATTTTGGCAGTTGCAGCACCGGAGCATGTCCGTTGACGGCCAATCCCTGGCGCGGCGCGATTTATGGAATGGTGTTGGGCTTGGTCTTTTATCTGGCAGTTGGCCGGAACTCGGGCGGAGCGCCGGCCGCTTCGAGCGCCCATGTGAAGTTGGTCAGCCAGGCGGAGTTTGAAACGGAGCTTGCCCAGGCAACCGGCCCGGTGGTGGTGGATTTTTTCGCGACCTGGTGCGGCCCGTGCAAGCGACTCTCGCCGCTGCTCGACGAGTTGGCAGGTTCGCGCTCGGAGAACATCAAATTTTTGAAGGTCGATATCGATCAATCCAGCCGACTCGCCTCCGAATATCGGGTACGTGCTGTGCCCACGCTGGTGATGTTCCGGGGCGGCAAGGAAATCGACCGCCTGACTGGATTGCCCGCGCGCGACACACTTGAGAAGCGATTGGACGCCTTGTGATCTGGATTTCCGCGGAGGCTCGAGCTTCCGGATCTTTTCACCGGATCGATGGTAGTCGAGATTGCGCCGGCGAGAGCCCGGGTTGGACGGCTTCATCCGACCGGGTGCTGGGTGAGGTCAGAGAATCCGCAAAAAATGCTAAGCAAAGAGCAACCCAAGTAGAGAGCGATGGCCCGGACCTGGCGAAAGCTGGGCGCGGCTTATGGCATTTCGAAGTTTTGCGCTGCTCTTGGGCGGAGCCAGCGTCATTCTGGCGCTTGGCGCGGTTGCTGAACCCATCAAGGACAGCGCCTGTCTGGACTGTCACTCCGACAACACGCTCTATAAGACCAACGCGGCGGGCAAAGGCATCTCGCTATTCATTGATACTGCCGTGCTCCAGGCTTCAGTTCACAAAACCAATACTTGCGCCAGTTGCCATACCGACATCACGGAAAAGCACCCTGACGATGAAGTTGCCGTCCAACCGGCGAATTGCGCCGCCTGCCACGCGCAGCAGTCTGCCAGTTACGGCGCGAGCGTCCACGGCCTGGCCCTGGCCAAGGGCCGGAAGGATTCCGCCACCTGCAGCGATTGCCATGACGGACATACCATTCTGCCACCTGCCTCGCCCGCGTCGCCGCTTCATTTCTCTCGCCTGACAGAGACGTGCGGGGGCTGCCATGACCAAGCCGCCGCGGACGTCGCCGCCAGTGTTCATGGTAAAGCGGTGGCGGCGGGCAAGCGCGAAGCGCCCGCCTGCACCGATTGCCATTCTGAGCATAAGATCATCGGTCTCAAGGCGAGCTCTCCCCTGAGGATTTCCGCCGACGTTTGCAGCAATTGCCACGCTTCCGAGCGGTTGAACACCAAATACAATCTGCCGGCCGACCGGGTGAAAACCTTTTTTGACAGTTATCACGGGCTGGCCGCGCAGTACGGTTCGACTCTCGCGGCCAATTGCGGCAGTTGCCACGGTTACCACAAAGTGCTGCCCTCCACGGATCCGGCGTCCACCATTTATAAGACCAACCTCGCGTCCACCTGCGGAAAATGCCATCCGGGCGCCACGGACAATTTCGCGCAAAGCAAGGTCCATATCGACGCCGCCACCGCCGGAGATGGCCTCGGGCAAAAGGTCAATTGGTGGGTGCGCCGCGTTTATCTCGGGCTCATTTTCGGCACGATCGGCTTCATGCTGGCGCACAACCTTTTGGTGTTCTCCAAGAAGGCGCGGGCCCGCTGGCGCGCGGCGGATCTTTCCGTGATGCGGATGGACTTTTCGCAGCGGACGCAGCATTTCGTATTGGCCGCCAGTTTCATCCTGCTTGCAATCACCGGCTTCGCCCTTAAATTCCCGGACTCCTGGGCGGCCCGATTGCTCGGCTCGCACGAAGGCTTTCGCAGTTGGGCGCACCGCGGCGCCGGCGTGGTGTTGTTGCTCGCGGGGGCTTATCATCTGTATTACCTCGCCACTAAACGGGAGGGCCGCAAATTGTTGAGGGATTTCATGCCGGCGGCCAAAGACATGGCCGAGCTCGGCGCCAACGCTCGCTACCTGGCCGGTTTCAGCGGGGAGAAGCCGAAAATTGGGCGCTTTGGCTACGCTGAAAAGATGGAATACTGGGCGGTGATCTGGGGCACCATCATCATGGGGGTCACGGGCCTGATGATTTGGTTCAAGATGGACGTGACCCGATTTCTCCCGCGCTGGGCGGTGGATGTGGCGACGACCATTCATTACTACGAAGCGATTTTGGCCTGTCTGGCGATTGTCGTATGGCACTTCTACCATGTGATTTTTGATCCCGATGTTTATCCACTCAACACCGCCTGCCTTCATGGCCGGGTGTCCCAGCACTGGCAAGCGGAGGAGCATCCACTCACATGCAGCGAGGAACCCGCCAGCGGTTCCCCGGCGCCGACCCAGGAAACAGAACCGGCCGGGAAGACGGGATAAGGCGGAATCACCCCCCCGGCGAGCCGGTTGGTCGCTCGGGGTGAGATGCGGCCCTGGGGCAACCACCCGAGCGAAGGCGGCTTTACTTTTGCCCCGTCGGCATCATGTTTAGAAGCATGTTCGGAGCTGGCGAATGAGGGCGGGCCGGCTACTGGCTGGGCGGGGTCTGGACTTGCGCGGCCAGCGGCTACGCCAGGCCCACAGACACGCCGGTGCTGGCCGTGCGCGAGGTGCGGCGGATCGTCCGTCGTGAACGCCACCCTCGGAACTCATCACTCGATTTGCGCTTCACCCGGCGGGAGACTAGCTTATACACCAGAGGAGAGCGTATGAGCACCCCGACGGTTTTACTGATTGATGACAACGTGGACGATGTGTACATGCTGCGCCTGGCGTTGTTGCGGGCGAATCTGGACTGCGATTTGAGGCATGTGGAGGATGGACGGGAGGGGATCGATTATTTGCGCGGTTTCAGCCATTACTCGGACCGGGAGACATTCCCTTTTCCCTTGGTGACCATCGTGGATACGCATCTGCCTTATAAATCTGGTCTCGACGTTCTGACCTGGATTCGGAATCACAAGCAACTGAAGGATCATCCAGTGGTGCTGCTCAGCGGCGCCAGCCACGATTTGGAGGAGGCGCGAGCCCGCCAGTTGGGCGCGAACGCGTATTTTGAAAAAACCGCGGATTACCGTAACGTTGTTACTTTCCTGAGCACCATGCTCCCGCAGCGCCGCCGGGCCGAGGCGGCGTGATCACGCCTGCTCCCGCTCATCCGGTTGATGGCGGTGGCGATGCTGACTCGCGGGGAGCAGTCGAGGCGCGCGGAACCAGATCTCCCGGCAATAGCACATTTGCGGCGCCCGTCGCGGCGCCTGACCGGGAGCGGACGATTGAATCAATCGCGTGTTGCGCCACCGTATCCGAACCCAGTTCAAAAGTGGTCAAGGCGGGCCGCCAGTGCCTGCCCTCCGCCGAATCGCCATAACCGATCACCGAAAGCTCTCTTGGGCACTCGCGTCCGAAATCCTGTGCTGCGCAGATCGCCCCCAGCGCGATGGCGTCGTTGATGCAAAACACGGCCGTCATTTCGGGCGCTCGCTCCAGCAATGCGCGAAAGCCTCGCTGACCGCCTTCAAAGCCAAATTCGATGACGTTCTGGATCAGATTTTCGTTGGCAGTGAGCTTGGCCTCAGCCAGCGCGCGTTGATAGCCCGAGAGCTTTCTCAGAGTGGTATTCGGGCGGCTCTCGACATCGCCGATGAATCCGATCTCGCGATGCCCCAGATCGATAAGGTGGCGGGTGCCGAGGTATCCCGCAGCTTCCCGATCCGCGGTGACGACCGAAATCCCCTCCGTGTGGTCGGGCAGCAGGCTCACAATCGGCAACCCCTCGCCGGCTAGCTGCCGGAGCGAACTGGACTGAAAAGCCGGAGAATCCCAGAGCACCAACATGCCGCCGAAGTTGTGCAGATTTGTCCGCCGGACGAAAACCTCGGCGGAGGCGTCATCCTCGGCCACATGCACGGTGAAAGCCAGATCCCGCCGCGTGGCGGCCCGACTCAGAGACATAGCCGTGGCGGCATGCGAGGTGGCCAGGTTCCAGGTGACCATCAGCAGGAGGACTTGATTGCTGTAGCCGCGTTGCAGGGCGCGGCCCAGCGGATTACAGCGGTAGCCGAGTTGCCGGGCCGCGGCCAGCACCCGCTCCTTGGTCTCAACGCTGATGCGCAGCGCACCCCGGCTCTCGTTCAGGATATAAGAGACTGTGGATTGCGAGACGCCGGCGGCTCGCGCCACATCCTTGATGGTAGGCCTGATCGACCGCGGATTGCTCACGATTGAAACATGGGGATTTCCAGGGGTCGGTGTCAATGCTCCTGCGCGGCCGCGCCGGCCGCGCCGGACGAGCCGGGATCCGGCTGAAGCCGGCCGATTTGCCGACAAGTTGTTCACCACGTCCGAGACGAGAGGATGGCGGTCAGTGAATAAATTGTTCGCGAGCCGCGCGATCTCACGTATTTTCCGAGGCGTCGGCCGCCGCCCGGCACGAGTCAAAAGCTTGGTTTCTGTGAATAACACCGTGAATAAGTGTTAGTTGTAAATTTTTAAAAACCAGGATAGGCTGGGTCAGTTCATTGAAAGAGCTGAGATGGCAGCG
>JBDHQH010000025.1:0-34460 GCA_039806935.1 Verrucomicrobiota bacterium | reverse complement strand
TAATCGCGCTCGCCGACATCCATTTAGGGGCGCCAAACGCCGGATCCACCACACGGTAGGATCCCTGGGCGTGCTCCACAATCGCAGCATAGTGGTTCTCCCGCCAATGCACCACCGAAGGGACCGCGATTTCCGCGCCCGCCATGCGCCGGACGGCAGCCAGACCCAGTTGGTATTCCTCCGCCAACGCCGCCAGCCGGGCCAGGGAAAAGCCGCTCTCCGGGGAATCCATCTCCACCAGTCCCCGGCAGTGGCTGCCTGCCCCCAGTTCCCGGGCCACCCGGTACAGCGCCAGCGCCCCGCAACGAAAAGCCAGGGCCGGCTGCCGCCGCAACTGGCCAGCCGCGCGCCCCGCCGCAGCCACCAATCCCTCCAACTCGGGATCGCTCAAAGCGCGCCCCTCCAGCGCCGCGATCAATTGTTCGAGCTCCTCCACCCGCCCCAAGCTGGAAAGCAGCCGCGCCCAGTGCGCGGCGGTGAACTCCGCCACCCGCCGCGATCCGGTGTCCGGCTTCCCCCGGGTAGCCTCCCAGGCCGGACGCCAACGCTCGATGGCTTTGCTGTAGCGCCCAAGACTGTGGTAATACACAGCAAGGTTGGCGCTCGCCGAGGGCGTCCAGCCCGAGTCGGGATGCGCTTCGACGAACTCCTCCACCGCCGCAATCACATCGCCCGGCTGCTGCGCTTCGTCCAGGCCAGCGGCCCGGTACAAACTCCAAGCCTGCCCGAGATCCGGCGGCGCTTCTCCCGCCCATTCGAGCGGGCGCTTGAACACGCGCGCGGATCCCAGCTCGCCAACCACGTCCACCGGTTTGCCCTCCCCCGCCGCCAGGCGGAGGGCCACCCCGGCCACGCTGATCAAAACCGATGCCAACCGCGAAAAGTATAGGTTCGTTTGCATTGCTTTCCCTTCGAGCTTGCGCTGGAGTTTATGGATTCACTGAACCGCGGCCGGGGCGCGCGATCCGCACTGCCAAACCAGGATCCGCCGTGCTTTGCCAATCGGTTTCGCCGGCGTCCACCGCGCCATTGCCGTTGTAATCCTCGAGGTAATCAGGCGTCAGATCCCCGTCGGTGTCCAGGGGCCGCCCATACATGTCCGCCTCAGCATAGTGGTAGCCGAGATCGACCCGCGAGGCGCCTTCCTTGTAGTAGTATCCATCGGGAAAAATGGTGAAATGATACAGCCCTACCATATCCGCGGCCACACTCCCCTGGTCCGTCAAGCCGCTCCCCCAGGGCTGGTAGAAACTCCCCCAGGCCCCCGCCCGCCAATCGAAGGCGGCGCCCGCCACATCGTGCGCCCCTCCAAGCGGAAACGGATTCGTGGCATTGGTGTACGCGTTGTAATCACATTGGGTGTAAGTAGCGTTGCCGCCGTAGCTGTCCCCCAGCGAAATAATGGTTCCATCGAAGGCGCAGTCCCGCACCAGCACCGGGGTCGGACCGGTCCGCTGCATCTCCAGCCTCCCGCCGATCAGCGTGCAGTTCCGCATCACAAAATCACTCGCCGCACCGCCCAGGACCACCCCGACAAACCACGGACGCCACATCAGGCAATTGGTGTAGCGCATATAATCCCCATACGTCTGCAGCGAGCCGCCCCAAAATTCCGAATGCGTCATCTCCGCCCGGATCACCCCGTAATCATCCGCGAAATAACCGTTGAACAACTCATTGGCCAGAGTGGCGCAGCGCAGAAAGCGCCCGCGCACAGCCGGCACCGACGGCGCCTCCCAGTTCTCGATTCCCCCGTGGCCGTAGCCCGCCGTCCGGTCATTTTCCTGCACCGTGTTCAGCCGCACGAAATACGCGGGGTCGGTGACAGTCCCCGCAAACGAGACCACTATGTTCCCAACCATGCGGATGGCCTGCCCGGCATGATACCAGCCGGAGGTCGTGCGAAACCACCCCACCGCGGTCCCGGCCGTGAAGGTAAGGTTCGAGACCGCCGTGCAGCCGCCCAAGGCATAGTCCAATGGATCGTAATGGTAGCCCAAGTCCGGGAGATCCGTATCCCGCTGCGCCTGAGGCCCGAGCGTGGTCGGCACGTTGAAGGTGACATTGGTGCAGGCGATCGGCGGATACGTGGTCTTCCGCCGCAAGCTCGCCAGCAGCGCCGCGTCCAGCTCGGTCGTGCCGGCGTTCCGATACGCGCTGCCGGCCGCCAGGTAGTGCGCGCCCCCGCCCACGGCCTGAAACACCCCGCTCCCGCCGGCGTTCGTGCCGTTGCTCACACTGGCAAAAGGCCCGCCAAACGATCCCACCCCGGCAAACAGACTGTTGGTGAACCCCGCGCTTAAAAAAGGCCCCGCCACCAGCCTGGCGCACTGACTCACCGTGGCATGGGCCACTTGCAGAGTTGCGGCGTCGAGGTAAAAGGCCGAGGCGCTTACGCCGCTGAACAACACGTTGCGAGCCGCCACCGCGCTCTCCAGACAATAAATGGGGTAGTCCGAATGGAGAATTTGCGCGTCCTCCAGGTCCAGAGCGGCGCCCCACAAATAAATGCCGTAGCTGGCGTACGCCAAACGGAGGTGCTTCAGCTCCAGGACGGGCGCCGGCCACAGCCCCACGATATAAACCGAATTGATGACCCCCGGCGAACCCGTGCTGCCCGCGACGGTCTCTCCCGCCGAGTTGTCATCTTGCGAGGTAAAAACCGCCGGGCGGTAAGCCGCCGTCCGGCAATCCATCGTCCCGTCCGTCAGCTCCAGATATCCGGCCCCATTCGAGTTGAATTTGATCACCGTGCCACCCTCCACGACCGTGTTGCTCCGCAGCAGCGTCGGCCCGCTGATGTAATACGTCAGATCCCCCTGAAAAATGTGGTTGGTGAGAGCGCCATTCAGGGTCACAAAATCCATTACCAAGCCCGCCTCCGCCGAGGTCTCGGCTTTGGCCATCCGCGGGTGGGAAGTCGCGGGCGCGGTCGAATTCCCGGCATATGCTGGGGGCAGAAAATTTCTTAAGGCCAGCAGCGCGCCCGCCCCCTTCCCCCGCCGCTCCAGCCGCGCGCCTTTGCTCCGCCCCGCCGGCAGCTTCCGCGCCGCCTCGGCCAGCTTCTCGTATGAAGCCGACTCCACCAAAAATGTCCGGCCCTCGATCACGCCCCATTCCTTGGCCACCGGCACATGCCGCTCGAAAAGCCGCGGATGGGCCGCCTCAAAAGCCTTTCCCGCCCCCAGGCTGAACGCCCCAAAATCAAGGGTTTCATCCGTCATCCCATCAATTTGTTTGCGAACTTTCGCGGGCTGCGGCGCCTCCACAAACTCGGTCAAAACCTGCAGCCGGGTAGTCCGGGAGCTCAGACCAAATTGCTCCGGCTCGGGCGGTTCCTCGCGCAGCACCACATCCTGCTCAAACTTCGCCCGCGTATAAGTGTAGCGGACGTCGGCGCGCAAATCCGTGAACGCATCCGCGTAGGTCACCACGTTCTCGCCCACCAACCGGCCCGCGCTCTCCTGCGTCTCGCCCAACAGCACACTCTCGCCGGTCGCCGTATCGTAATACGCCAAACCCCAAACCCGCGACCGCAGCCATGTCCCCTCGGCGGATTGCAGCTCAATCAGTCCCTCCTTCAGCTCCGGTGGAAAAATCACCTTGTGCCGCCCCTTCCGCGCCACCGCCCCCGTTCGGTTCGGCAAAAGCTCAATCTCCTCCCGCGACTCCTCCCACTCGCCCCGCTCGTTCTGAAAATGCAACCCCGACGCGATTTCCTGATACCGGCGCCGCTGCTCCACCATCCTCCCGCCCGGCCCGGGCACCGCTTCCACCCGCTCCCAGGTGCGGTGGTGTGGCCCGCGCTCGACTACCACCGCCGGGGAAATCTGCCGCCCGCTGTTCCCCGGCCCCGCGCCCGGCCCGATGGTCTGCGCTTGCGACAGCGCGCCCGGCCATGCCAAACCCAAGATCCCCACGAGAACTCTCAAGCGTTGCGCGGCAATGGAAAATCTCTGCCCAGGCGGGAGAGCCTCGGCGCGGAACTGCCTGTTGGCTATTGGTCTCATGCTGTGGAGCTAACCACACCCGCGCCACCAACCCAAACGGAATCAATTGACGAAACGCGACATTTATTGACGAAACGCGACATTATTGACGAAACGCGACATCCGCCGGCGGGTCCGGCGCGGTCTGGGACAAAAATTGACCTGTGGTCAGGCCATGGAAGCTCTTGAAGTCGCGCGCAAAATGCGCGGCGGAGCGGTAGCCTAACGCCACGGCGATTTGCTTTCGCGGCGTTTGCTGCCGCAGCAGGCTAACCGCCTGTTCCATGCGCATCCGCCGCAGCCAGTGGTGCGGCGAGCTGGCCATCCTCTCGCGGATGAACCGCTGGAGTTGCCGGGTGGAAACACAACACTGGGCGGCCAGCGCCACAACGCAATAGCCCGCCGCCTGGGCCAGAACGGGCCAGTGCCTGATCCAATCCAACCGGCTGTGCATCATGCTTTTCCCTTCGGGCCGGCCGCCGGCCGAGGCGGATTCCAGCGCCTTATTTCATTGGTTGTCCCTGCTTATACACGTGGACGAAGGGGCCCGTCAAGGCCCATTCAGGACCCGCCGGAAGCGGCCTCCCGGCCAGGCATCCGCAGTCTTCACAAAACTGCGCTGAGCGGATTGGGGAGTTGCCACTTTCTACTGGCGTGGCTCCCATTGGCGGAGGAGAATCCGACGATGAAGCTTCGCTCCTTTGTGGCCCTGATCGCGGTGCTCGCGTTGCCAACGTATGCCTCCTCGGCAGTTCGAGCGGATTTTCCGAAGTCTTTCACCCGGCTCAAGCTCGTCACCAGTCCTCGCATCTTCGCGAGCGCGGAAGCATTCCCTGGAGGAAAGCACAGCGCGTCCAACCTGGTCGATGCGAACAACGCCACCGAGTACGCATCCAATAGCAAGGGTACAAACACCTTTGTGGAATTTGATTTTGGGACGACGCGGAGCATCGCAGCGTTTTGGTATTTGGATCGCAACGACCCGGCGTTGGTCAGCGCCTCAAAACTCATCTTTGAGGATGAGGAAGGCAAACCTTCAGCCGTTTTCGCGGTGGTCCATGCCGCGCAGCGGTCAGGCCTCACCGTCTTCACACTCCCCCGCCCGGTTCAGGCACGGCGGGCTCGATGGCAGGTCACCGGCCTGGCGTCAGATTATCAGACGGTAGGCGGAGCCGAGATTGCCTTCTATGAAACCGGCCAAGTGGAAACCAATCCCCGGGCAGTTACCCTCGACATTCGCCCCGGGCAACTGCAAGAGAGGGGCAAACCGACACGTCGCGTGGAAGTGAGCGTGAATTCGCCCTACCTGGAGAGTTTTGACGCGCAATTGGAGGGAGGGGTTCAACCGCAAGCGCTGCGGGTGTCCCTCGGCAACCAGTCGGTCTGGGTCGAAGCGCCTTTGGCCGGGCGAGAGACGGAGCTGAAGCTTTCGTTGACAGCGAATGGCCAACCCCTCGCGCGCCAGGAGATAATCCTGGAGCCTGTGCGAGTGACCGCAATCTATCTGTTGCCGCATTCGCACGTCGATATCGGCTACACCGCGTTGCAATCTGACGTGGTCAGAAAGCAGAACAGCAATCTGGAGGCCGGGATGCGCTTGGCGCGAGAAACGGCGGATTACCCGGAAGGCGCGCGTTTCAAGTGGAACGCCGAGGTGCTCTGGCCAGTGGACAATTACTTGCGCCTGGCCTCGCCGGAGCAGCGAGCGACGTTTATCCAGGCGGTTCGCGCCGGCCAGATCGGGCTGGATGGGTTTTACGGGAATATTCTGACCGGGCTGTGCCGGCCCGAGGAACTGGTGCGGCTCCTGAATTTTGGGACGCGAGTATCGGATTTGTGCGGGGTGCCCATCGATTCGGCAATGATCAGTGACGTGCCGGGTTACACCTGGAGCACGGTCACCGCCATGGCGCAGGCGGGGATACGTTATCTCTCCTTCGCGCCTAACTACTTTGACCGGATCGGGAGCACGATGCAAGAATGGCAGAACCGTCCCTTCTGGTGGATGGGCGCGGACGGCCAATCCAAGGTGCTCTGCTGGTGCCCCTCCCGAGGTTACGCTCTGGGACATTTGATTGGAGACGGCGAGGCGCTGGCGCGTTTTGTGCCCGGGTATTTGCGGGAATTGGAGGAGACCGATTATCCTTACGAGATCACGTATCTGCGCTGGAATGTGCATGGAGATAACGGCTCGCCCGACGAGAAGATCGCCGACGTGGTGCGCGCCTGGAACGAACGTTACCTTTATCCACGCCTGATTCTCAGCACCACTTCCGAAGCCTTTCGCGAGTTCGAGCGCCGCTACGGGGATCGCCTGCCGGTCTATCGCGGTGATTACACGCCCTATTGGGAGGACGGCGCCGGATCGTCCGCGGCGGAAACCGCCATGAACCGGGCCACCGCCGAGCGTCTGGTGCAGGCCGAAACCCTCTGGGCATTGTGTCGTCCGGACGCATTTCCCGCCGGCCAATTTCAAGCGGCCTGGCGCGATGTGTTGCTGTACAGCGAACACACCTGGGGGGCGCATAACAGCATCAGTCAGCCTGACCTGCCCTTTGTGAGGGATCAATGGCGCATCAAACGGGAATTCGCCAGGGAAGCCAGCCAGCAATCGCTCGCGCTTTTGCGCGCGGCGCTCGAAGGGGCAGGGGAGCCGGCCTCTCCGGAGGCCATTGATGTTTTTAACACCCAGGCGCGCCCGCGAACCGGCCTGGTGACGCTCCCGCCCGAACTCTCCCGGACCGGCGACCGGGTGACCGACGACCAGGGCGTCGCCGCGCCGTCGCAAAGGCTCTCGACCGGCGAGCTCGCTTTTTTAGCGCGGGAAGTCGCGCCGCTCTCCTCGCGCCGGTACATCGTGACCTCCGGCGTCGGCCCCCAAACCAGCGGCCTTCGCTCCGGGGATTCCACCCTGGAATCGCCCGATTACAAGCTCCGCATTGATGAGCGGACCGGCGCGATCGCCAGTCTTGTCAGCCGGCGGTTGAACCGGGAACTTGTTGATCAAAAACCCGGGGCGCCTGGCCTCAATGATTACTTGTATCTGCCCGGCTCCGATCTCCAGGAGCTGCGCCGAAGCGGCGCGCCGAAAATCCGCATCCAGGAGTCGGGGCCGCTGGTGGCGAGCCTGCGAGTGGAATCCGAAGCCCCGGGTTGCCGGAGTCTGACCCGGGAAATCCGGCTGATCAACGGCCTCGACCACGTCGAATTGATCGACGTCATTGACAAACTGCCCATCCGCGCCAAAGAGGGGGTCCACATCGGGTTCTCGTTCGAGGTGCCGGGGCCAACCGTACGCCTCGACGTAGGATGGGCAGCGGTGCGGCCCGAATTGGATCAAATTCCAGGCTCCTGCAAAAACTGGTTTAGCGCGCAACGGTGGGTGGATGTCTCGAATGACAAATTCGGCGTCACCTGGGTTTCGCTGGATGCTCCGCTCGTGGAGATCGGAGGGATTACCGCCAATCTGATCGGCGCGCGCATCGATCCGCAAAAATGGGTGCAACATCTGGAACCCTCATCCACCATTTATTCGTGGGTGATGAATAATCACTGGCATACGAACTACCGCGCCGAGCAGGACGGCCCGACGACTTTCCGTTTCGCGCTGCGCGCGCATCAGCGGTTCGAGCCGGAAACCGCCGCCACCTTCGGCGCGGATCTATCCCAACCGTTGATCGCGGCGCGGGCCCGCAACCGGGTGATCCACGCGCCGCGCCTGCGGTTGCCGCCGGGAATCGCCCTGAGCGCTTTCAAGCCGGCGGATGAAGGCTCCGGCTGGATCATTCGGCTTTTTGGTTCTTCTGACAAAGCTCACACCGTGAACCTGGTCTGGCAGGATGAAGCGCCGAAGTATGTCTGGTTGAGTGATGTCAGCGAAAAACGCCGGCGCGCCGCCGGGCCGCAAATTGAGATTCCCGCGTGGGGCCTGGTGACACTTCGCTGCGAAACGGATTGAACTGCCGGCCCCGGCTTGACAGTGCGCTGGGATAGCTTATTGTGAACATGTGTTCACAATCGACATCTGATGCGCGCTCCTAAAACAAAAACCGAGATCCGGCGGGAACAGATCGCCCAGGTCGCGCTGGCGCTGGTGGCCCGGCACGGGTTGCGGGCGATGAACCTGGCCGCCCTCGCCGGGGAGGTCGGTGTCGTCCCCTCGGCCATCTATCGTCATTATCCTTCCAAGGAGGCGGTGCTCGACGCGGTGCTGGACCTTATCCGCCGACGGTTGTTGGAAAATGTGGAAAACGTCCGGCGCGATTTCATCAGCGCGCGAGACCGCCTGGACCAGCTTTTGCGGCGGCATGTGGACATGATCCTCCACAATCAGGGCATTCCACGAGTGGTTTTTTCCGAGGAAATTTTTGGCGGCCCGCCCACTCGGCGGCGCCAGGTTTATCAGGTCATCGAGGATTACCTGGATCGGGTTGCGAACCTCGTGCGCGAGGGTCAGGAGCGGGGGGAGTTTCGCCCGGGTCCGCCGCCCGAGACGGTGGCGCGCATGTTTCTTGGCCTGGTGCAGACGGCGTCGGTGCTGAGGCTGATGAGTGATGGCGCGTTCGACGCCGCCCGGTACCGGGAAAGCGCCTGGGAACTCCTCAGCGAGATGATTGCGGCGCCGACTTGAGCGCGGATCAGCCCCGAGCTCCGAAGACATTCTCAAAAATGACCTCTTTGGTTTTCCAGAGCAGGGCCATGGTCATGGCGAGCGGCAGCAACACGAGCAATACCAGCAACCAGAGGCTGCTGCGATCCAGCACCACCATCACCGCTTGAAAATAGAGGGGCAACCGCGGCAGATAACCCAGCCCGGTGTATAGCCCCGAGAGCACCAGCGTAGCCAGGAGCAGGTTGACGTTCAGGCTGGTGAACTGGCGGATTTCCAGACGCAAAGCTTCGTCGGGAAGAATGGCGCCGAGGCGCCGCAGCATGAAGTTCAACGCCACCAGAAAGACCAACCCCGCGACGGCCAGCAGCAGCACCATGACCAGGAAAAAAACGTTCGCGGGCACCCGGTTCCACCAGTACAAGAACGGGCTCAGGCCAAACAACACCAGCGCCAGACCCCAGGCGCGGTCCACCGCGGTTCGCCATACTCGCTCCTGTTTCTGAAAGGAGCTGATTTGCCAAAGGCCATAGACCAGCAGGCCGGTGGCGGCCAGCGGCGGCGCCACTCCGAGTGCTTTCCAGCCGTCGGCTCGAGCGGTGTGAAAGCAGATTACCAGCGCGGCGGGCAGCCCCCAAAACAACGCCGAGAGACCCCGCATCAGCCGGCCCAGAGACCGCATCAGCTCAGGATTTGGCTCAACTCCGGGCATGGCTGCGTGGCCGACGGTGGACGTTCCGTTGATCAAAAACTCAAATACGTGTACTCCTTGAGCCCGCGCTCGTAGTCATCGAGCAGGCGCATGGCTTCCGAAGGCTTCATGCGATCGGACTTGATCGCTTCGTCCACTTGCGCCTTCATCTGACGTTTCAATTCCTTCTCGTCGTACTGCACGGAGTCCAGCGCCTGCGCAATGGTGGTGCCCTCGATGATTTCCTCAACGTAATAGCCCGCCGGTTCATCCGGATCGAGAAAGACATGCACCTCGTTGACCCGGCCGAAGAGATTATGGAGATCCCCCATGATGTCCTGATAAGCGCCCATCAGAAAAAAGCCGAGATAATACGGCTCGTTCATGCCGTTGCCGTTGGCATTGAGACGGTGCAGGGGCAGCGTATCCCGCACGTCGCGCAGATCGATGAATTTATTGATTTGCCCGTCGGAGTCGCAGGTGATGTCAACGAGGGTGGCCTCGCGGGTGGGGCGCTCATTGTGCCGGCTGATCGGCATCACCGGGAATAGCTGGCCGAGCGCCCAGTGATCCAACAAAGACTGGAAAACCGAAAAATTGCAGAGGTATTGGTCCCCGAGGCTGTCCTCGAGTTTGCGGATTTCCTCGGGTATATAGGCTTGGCCGCGAAAACTCTCGACGACCGCGCGGCTGATGTCCCAGTAGAGATTCTCGATCTTGGCTTTCTCGGGCAGGTCCAGCATCCCGAGAGTGAACATGTGCTGCGCGTCCTCCTTGCGCTCGAGCGCGTCGTGGTAAGCTTCCAGTTTGTTGAGCCGCGGCAGATTTTTCTGAATGTCGAGCAACTCTTTGACCAGCGAATGCTCACTGTCGGCGCAGGGGAGGCTGCCGTTGGAGCGGATTTTCCCGATGGTGCCGAACACTTCCACGACGAGCACGCTGTGATGCGCCACCACGGCGCGTCCGCTCTCGCTGATGATGTCTGGATGCGGGACTTTCTCCGCGTTGCAGACATCCCCGATATAATAGACGATGTCGTTGGCGTATTCCTGCAGAGTGTAATTGGTCGAGCTGTCAAAAGCGGAGCGGCTGCCGTCGTAATCCACCCCGAGTCCGCCGCCGACATCCAGAAACTCGATCGGGAAACCCATTTTCTGCAATTTTGCGTAAAAGCGAGCGGCTTCCTGCACCGCGCGCTTGATCACCAGAATGTCGGGCACCTGCGAGCCGATATGGAAGTGCAGCAGTTTGAAGCAGTGGCACAGATGCTCGGCTTTGAGCATCTCGGTCGCCAGAAGCAATTCCGCCGTGCTGAGGCCAAACTTGGCGTTTTCGCCCGCGCTTTCGGCCCACTTGCCGCCGCCTTTGCTGAGCAGGCGCACGCGGAAGCCGATCACTGGTTCGACGCCCAATTGTTTCGAGACGTTAATAATCTGGCGGAGTTCCTCGAGTTTCTCCACCACCATGATGACCTTCTTGCCGAGCTTGGTGCCCAGCAGGGCCATGCGCACAAAGGCGGCGTCTTTGTAGCCGTTGCAGACAATCAGGCTGCCCACTTCGTCCTGCAAAGCTAAACCGGCAAACAATTCCGGCTTGCTCCCCACCTCGAGGCCAAAGTCATAGGGTTGGCCCGCGTCGAGGATTTCCTCGACCACTTCACGGAGTTGATTCACCTTGATCGGGAAAACGCCGCGATACTTCCCCTGGTAGCCGAACTCGGCGATCGAGGTCCGAAAGGCGCGGTTAATCGCCTCGACCCGGTGCCGCAGAATGTCCTGGAACCGAAATAACACCGGGAATTTCAACCCGCGGGCTTTCGCCTCCTCGATCACATCGGTTAGGTCCACCGACGCGCCTGCGTCCAGCAGGGGCTTGGCGATTACGTGGCCCGCTTCATTGATATCGAAGTAGCCGACGCCCCAACGATGCACGTGGTACAAGTTGCGCGCCTCCTGGACGCTCCAGGTGGAATCACCTTCCGGCGGGTTGCTCATGATCATTCACTGCGAAATGATCGGCACTATAGAGGGATGCGCGCGGAATTCAATACGGCACTGGAAAAATTTTGCTCGTGGTGGCGGAAGAAGCACTCCAGCACCGGAAACGTGGAGCGCGCGAGCGCCGCCGGCGTGCTTGCGTCCCCACCAGCGCCACCTCCATTCGCGCTCAACGGCCTGCAGTGACTGGGGCCTCGGGGGAAGCCCGCAACAGGGATTGGAAGTCTTGATGCGGTTGCCGGAAAGAGCGTTCCCGGTGCTCAAAGCGGTTCGCCGCCCTGCAGGCCGGCCTCTCTCGGGCGGTGGCCGTTCAGATTGGGCAAGAGTCCGGCACAGAGGCCCAGCAGGGGAAGATACGAGCAAACGCGAAACACAAATTGGATGCTGGTGTGATCCGCAAAATTCCCCAGGACTGCGGAGCCGATGCCGCCCAGGCCGAAGGCGAGGCCGAAGAACAAACCAGATATCATCCCCACCCGGCCGGGCAACAACTCCTGGGCGTAAACAAGAATAGCCGAGAAGGCCGAAGAGAGGATGAGCCCGATCATCACCGCGAGGATTCCGGTTCCGAGCAGGTTCGCGTAGGGCAGCAGCAAGGTGAATGGCGCGGCCCCGAGGATGGAAATCCAGATGACGAGCTTGCGGCCGAAGCGGTCGCCAATTGGACCGCCGGCGAGCGCTCCCACCGCAACGGAGAACAAGAACATGAAAAGATGAATTTGCGCGCTTTGCACGGACACCTGGAACTTTGCGATCAGGTAAAAAGTGTAGTAGCTGGTCAGGCTGGCCAGGTAAAAATACTTCGAGAACAGGAGGACCATCAGGATGGAGAGCGTGATTATCACCTTGCGCCGGGGCAATACGGCGGCGGACACGGTTTCTCGGGACGGCCGGGAGCGTTCTCGGTCGAGGCTGTGCCGCTCGTACCAGCGTCCCAGGCGCCAGAGGATGAAAATGGCCAACAGGGCGGCCAGAGAGAACCAAAGCACCCGCGATTGACCGCGATGGGCGACAATCACGGCCGCCAGCAGCGGGCCGAGCGAAGTGCCCGCGTTTCCGCCGACTTGAAAGACGGATTGGGCCAGGCCGTGCCGTCCGCCGGACGCCAGATGCGCCAGGCGCGAGGCCTCCGGGTGAAACACTGCGGAACCCAGGCCCACCAGGCTGACTGAAATCAGCAAGAGCGGGAAGTTCCAGGCCATCGACAAGAGCAGCAGCCCCACCAAGGTGAAACTCATGCCGGTCGCCAGGGAGTAAGGTTTGGGGCGCCGATCGGTGTAAAAACCGACCAGCGGCTGCAACAAGGAGGCGGTGAGTTGAAAAGTCAGTGTGATCAGCCCGACTTGAGTGAAACTGAGCTGGAAGGTTTCCTTGACCGTGGGATAAATGGCGGGGATCAGCGACTGGATCGTATCATTGAGCAAATGGGAGAAGCTGATGGCCAGAAGGATCGGGTACAGCGTGTTTTCCGGCCGCCGCGAAGCGACGACCGTTGGCGATATTGCCCGATTCTGCAGCCGCATTTTGACAAAAATTTGCGCCGAAACGCCTTCCGAGACAGTGGGTTGTCCGGAGCACTCCCGCAGTTGCCTTCGCGATTTCGGCAGTCTGCCGCCCCTTTCTTCAAACTGGCATACCGCCTGCCTGAATCAAGGAATTGCGGGATCAGGAGCGAATCATTGTCAGAACCATTTTGAAGCGTTGCAGCGCCTTCAGCGCGTGCGGTTGGTTGGCGGGCATCAGAATTAACTCTCCGGCGGCTACGCGGTTGGCGTTGCCCGCGATGGTGATTTCGGCCTCGCCCTCGAGGATTTGCACCAGGGCGTCGTAGGGAGAGGTGTGCTCGCTCAGACCCTCGTCCACATCGAAAGCAAAGAGGGTGACTTTGCCGGTGGCGCGCTTGAGAATTTCGCGGCTGACGATGGAACCGGATTGGTAATCCACCAGCGCGGCAGCGCTGGCGGCCTGCGCGGGAACAAATTTCACCGCTGATTTTTCGTTCGGCATAAAATCGATTTTCAACGCCCTTGGGCTTGCAGAGGCAGATCCCGATCGGTGACGGCGCCCAGGGAGGCGGAGGTCACCGTGCTGGCGTATTTAGCCAGCACGCCGCGAGTGTAATGGGGGCGCGGCGTCTTCCAAGCCGCGCGGCGGCGCTTTAATTCGGCGGCGGGCAGGCCCAGGGTGATGACCCGTTTTTCGGCGTCAATGACAATCGGATCGCCGTTCTTGACCAGCGCGATGGGGCCGCCGACGAAAGCCTCGGGGGTGATGTGGCCGACAACAAATCCGTGGCTGCCGCCGGAGAACCGTCCGTCCGTGATCAATGCGACATCCTTGCCCAATCCTTCGCCCATGATCGCGGAGGTCGGCGCCAGCATTTCGCGCATGCCTGGTCCGCCTTTGGGTCCCTCGTAGCGGATGACGATGACATCGCCCTTGCGGATGGCGCCCGCCAGAATTTTTTCCATGGCTTGTTCCTCGGAGTCAAACACCCGCGCCCGGCCCTCGAAACGCAGCCCCTCCTGGCCGGTGATTTTAGCGACCGCGCCTTCCGGGGCGAGGTTGCCGTGGAGAATGACCAGGTGGCTCTCCTTTTTGAGGGGGCGGTCAAGGGGAGAGATGATGGTTTGGCCCGTTGGATAAGGCGCGACGCCCGCCAGGGTTTCGGCCATGGTTTGCCCGGTGACGGTCAGGCAATCTCCGTGGAGCAAGCCGGCGTCCAACAGGGTTTTCATTAAAGGCCGGATGCCGCCGATCGCCACCAGTTCCGACATCATGTGCCGTCCGCTTGGTTTGAGGTCGGCCAGCACGGGCACGCGCTTGCCGAGGCGGGTGAAGTCCTCCAGTTCGAGCCGGACGTTGCAGGCGTGGGCCATCGCCAGCAGATGCAGCACGGCGTTGGTCGAGCCGCCGAGGGCAATGACCACGGTGATGGCGTTTTCAAAGGCGCGCCGGGTCATGATATCGAGCGGGCGCAGTCCCCGCCTGGTCATTTCCACAACGGTGGCTCCGGCGCGACGGCAATCCTCTTTCTTGGCCTCCGAAATCGCGTTTTGAGCGGAGCTATTGGGCAGGCTCATGCCCAACGCTTCGATGGCGCTGGCCATGGTGTTGGCGGTGTACATGCCGCCGCAGGCGCCCGGTCCGGGAATGGCGCAGGATTCGATAGCCTGAAATTCCTTTTCGCCGATGCGCTGTTTCGCGTGCGCGCCGACCGCTTCGAAAACCGACACGATGTCTAGATTGCGAGTTTGTCCGGTGATGCAGCCGGGCAGGATGGTGCCGCCATAGACGAAAACCGAGGGGCGATTGAGCCGCGCCATGGCAATCAAAGCGCCCGGCATATTTTTGTCGCAACCGCCGATGGCGACAAACCCATCCATGCCTTCGCAGCCTACGACCGTCTCGATGGAGTCGGCGATGACTTCGCGCGAAACCAGCGAGTATTTCATGCCTTCGGTGCCCATGGAGATGCCATCGGAAATCGTGATGGTGTCAAAAATGATCGCCTTTCCGCCCGCGGCATTTGCTCCCGCCTCAGCATCGCGCGCGAGTTGGTCCAAATGCATGTTGCAAGGCGTGACCATGCTCCAGGCGGAGGCGATGCCGATCATTGGCTTCGCGAAATCCTCTGGTTTGAAGCCGACGGGGTACAACATCGCCCTGCTGGGGGCCCGTTCCGGGCCATCGAGCACCTTGGCTGAGAATGGCCGTGGCGATTGCGCGTAGGGGTTGCCTTGCCGCTTGCTGTTTCTGCTTGGTTTCATGCGTCGTAAAAGGGTGGCATCAAATTTAGGGAACGACAATTAATTTAAGAGGTGGCCAGGGCGGCTGGATTCCATACTGCCACCCGGCCTGATGCGCCGCTCAAGCGCGGCAGACAGCCCAGGACGAGCCGCCCGGTCTCCCGGACGGCCCGTGGATTTTCATCAATTAAAGGTTAGCGGGCCGAAGGAGCGGGAGTGTTGATCGACGCTTGGACGTTCGTCTTGCCAATGCGGACTCGCCAGACCTCGGGGCCCTGTTCCTCGTAGTTCCACGTGAAGGCGCCGGGCTTTTCGTAAGCGAATTGGTAGTAGAGCGGTTTCGGATCGTGGTCATTCACGAGCACGAAGGAACCGCCCTGCGCCAGCCCATCATAGGTCTCGAAAATCAGCGAGTGCCGTCGCATGGGCGGCAGCACGCGGACATCGAGGACTCCCTGTTGGAGGCCGGCCTGAGCGTTGCCATCGTCGGCCGAAGCAAGGTTCGCGTGCGAGCCGCCGCACCCGCGGCTTGGGGCTGGTTTGCGAGGAGGGTTGGATTGGGTGTTTGTTTGTTCGTTTTGCATATTAAAAAGGAATGACGCTCCGGGGTCGCTGGCGCGGATGACTCTCGCCGCGGCCACGAGATTCCTCAATGAGGGGACCACCTCTTCCCAGGCCCGGGTTTTCAAGCCGCAGTCAGGATTGATCCACAGCCGCTCGGGCGGGAGCACGCGCAGGGCCGCCTGAAGTTGCCGCGCCATTTCCTCGCCCGAGGGCACTCGCCGGGAATGAACATCCCAGACTCCGGGGCCCACAGCGGCGGGGAAACGAAAATCCGTGAAAGCCCGCAACAGCTCCATGTTGGACCGGGAAGACTCAAAAGAGATCACGTCCACATCCAGAGCCGCGATGGCTTCGATGATGTCGTTGAACTCGCAGTAGCACATGTGCGTGTGGATTTGGGTGGTTGCCTTGACACCCGCCATGGCAAGGCGAAACGCCGCCGCCGCCCAACGCAAATAATCGGCTTGTTCGCCCCGGCGCAAGGGCAACCCCTCCCGCAGGGCCGGTTCATCGATTTGGATGATTGGAATGCCGGCAGCTTCGAGATCGAGCACCTCATCCTGGATGGCCAGGGCCACTTGACGGGCAGTTTGGGATCGCGGTTGGTCGTCCCGGACGAAACTCCATTGCAGGATCGTCAAGGGGCCGGTCAGCATTCCCTTGATCGGTTTGCGGGAGAGGCTTTGGGCGAATTTCGCCCACCGGACGGTCATCGGACTGGGGCGCGAGACATCTCCGAATAAAATGGGTGGTTTAACGCAGCGCGAGCCGTAACTTTGCACCCAACCATTGCGAGTGAAAGCGAAGCCGGCGAGTTGCTCGCCGAAATACTCGACCATGTCGTTTCGCTCGAATTCTCCATGGACGAGGACATCCAAACCCAATTCTTCCTGCCGTTGGATGCAGTTCGTGGTCTCCTCCTTGAGGAACCGTTCGTATTCTGCCAACGGCAATTCGCCGCGTTTGAATCGCGCTCGGGCGGACCGGATGGCGGCGGTCTGGGGAAACGAGCCGATGGTGGTGATCGGCAGGGTCGGCAGCTTCAATTCCACCGCCTGGAGTTGGGCGCGGCGATCGTAGGCGGGGCTTCGCGGGGGCGTGTCGGAACCCGCCTGCCCGGCGCGGGCCTTGACTGCCAGGTCGTGGATGCGCCGACTCTGGCTGCGGCTAAGAATGGCGGCCGCATTCTCGGCCAGTTTGGCTGGTTCCGCCTGACCGTCCAGCAAGCATCCCAAGGTGGCTGTTTCCTCGAGTTTCTGCTCGGCGAACGCCAGCCAGCCCTTGATTTCTTCGTCCAGCTCTGGCTCTCCGGTCAAACTGACCGGCGCATGGAGCAAAGAGCAGGAGGGCGAAACCATCAACCGTTCCGGACCCAACGACCGCCGCGCGGACTCCAGCAACCGCAAAGATCGCGTGAAGTCATTTCGCCACACATTACGTCCATCGACAACCCCCACCGAGAGGGTCATGTCCGATGGGATCTCTTGCGCCACGATGCCGAGTTCCGCTGGCGCGCGGACGGCGTCAATGTGGATCGCATCCACCGGGAGACGCAGGGCGGTTTTCAGGTTGTCTCCCAAACCGCCAAAATATGCCGCCAGCATCAACTTTGTGGAGCCTGCCGCAGCCCGAAGCCGGCTGTACGCAGGCACCAGATGGGCCAGTGCCGCCTCGGATAGATCCGTGGCCAGCACGGGTTCGTCCAATTGAGCCCAGGGCGCGCCCAACTCCGCAAATTGTCGCAACAAAACCTCGTAAACCGAGAGCAGGCCTGGCAATAACGGCAGGGGATCGAACTCGCGCGGTTCGCCGTTTCGGACTTTTCCGAGCAGCAAAAATGTGATCGGCCCCAACAGCACGGGGATGGTGTTGATGCCCAGGTTCCGGGCTTCGGTGAACTCAACGAGCGGCTTTGCGGAAGCGAGTCGGAACATCTGTCCAGGATGCAATTCCGGCACCAGATAATGATAGTTCGTATCGAACCACTTGGTCATTTCCATCGCGGCGGCAGGTTTGCCGCCGATCGGGGCGCGCGAGCCGCGTGCCATGGCAAAGTAGGTGTCCAATGACACCGGGCCGCCGGCCCAGCCAAAGCGCTCCGGCACCGCGCCAACTAACACGCATGCGTCCAACACATGGTCGTAAAGGCTGAAATCGTTCGAGGGAATCAGGTCAATTCCCAGGGCTTTCTGCAATTCCCAATTCCGCCGACGCAGGGCCGCAGCGACGGCCAGGAGCGAGGCTTCATCGCTCTTGCCGGACCAGTAAGCTTCCAGGGCTTGCTTTAACTCCCGCCGGGGGCCAATCCGGGGAAAGCCGAGGTTGTGCGTGAGAGTTTTCATGTTTGCTTGCTGGGGGCGCCCGATTCGGGCGTCTTGCGGGCCACCAGCATGATGGCCGCCATATTATTCTCGTACTTGCGGAAGACAGCGCGCATCGATCGTACGCGCCTGCGAGCCTCGCTGTCCCGCAGCACGTTCCAAATAAATCGGCAGCATCGGAAGAACCCCTCATCCCGCAAGACCCGCCCCGGCTCAAGCAACCGCATGGGCGCCAGGCTCACCTGGATCACCTCAAATCCCTCATCCTTCAGCAAGGCTCCCCATTCGCCGGCCGTTAACGGCCGCGCCCCAACATGGATGCTTTCCGACAGCCTGGACTGCACCTCGGTTTTGATGCGGTCGTCCAGATTCTCGGGGGTAAAGCACAATTCATGAATCCCGTAGCGTCCGCCGGGACGCAGCAGCCGAAAAGCTTCCCGGGCGATTCGCGCCTTCTGGACGGAGCCCTGCATGGTCAGCATTGCTTCGCCAAATACGACGCTGGCGGTGCCGGAAGGCAGTCCGCTTTGGTCGGCGGAACCGCAGAGACACTGCTTCCCCGGCCCCGAAAGCAAAGCTTGCAGATTCCGAGCGGCGGTTTGATCCCGTTCGATCGCCGCATAAGCGGAGGGATGGCGATCGAGTGCCAGACGGGTCGTAAGGCCCAGGCCAGGAGCGAATTCCACGACCGAGTCGGACGGCTGAATATCCAGGCTTTCGATCAGGCGACGAGTGAGTTCCAAGCCACCGGGACGGAGCACGCGCTTTCCCAGTCGAGCCAGCAGCCAATGGCCTGGCATTTTGCCCGCCTCCAGATTGGCTCCTGGGAGCGTCTCGTCGCTACTTGAGGCAATCATGGGTGCCTCCGCCGTTCGTGCGCTTTCGAACGTGGAATTTTCAGCCAAAATTGGCTGACTTTATATTTACAAGTCACGGCTTGGAATATTGCCCCACTGCCCGGAACTTGCAATCAAAAATTAGATTACCGCGGGGCGGGGCCTAAAGTGGCCTAAACTCAGGTTCTTTGATCCTATTCTCGGGTTAACCGGGGGTTTTGGGAGTCCTTGGCCTTGATTGACTTCCCGTCTCATTCCGTTAGATTTTTTTATGATGAAGCGAATTCCCGCCGGGATTGTTGTGCTGGTGCTGGGTCTGTGGGGTTTGGGCACCCGGGGAGCGGATGCGGAACGATGGATCGATTCCTGCGACTACGCGTCCAATGCCGAAGCGGCGGCAAAATGGCAGCCGATGCGGGATAGCGAGCCTGCGGAGGTGGGTATGGCGGCCGGGCAGCAGGCGTTGCGGCTCCGCTGCCGATTTGCGGGGAACCCGGTGGAGCGAGCGTCTTGGGACCGGTCGGTGCGGCTCGACCTCAGTAATAGCCGGGGCATTCAGTTCCAGGTGTTTTGCGCGAACTCAGCGCCGGTTTCGGCGTTCACGTTATATTTTCAAACCGGTGACGGCTGGTACTCGGCGCCTTTTGATCCCGACTCGCCCAAAGGCTGGGGGACGCTGCGCATCGAGAAGGGGCAAATGCAGCCGGAGGGGAAGCCTGGTGGCTGGGATGAAATCAAGACCATACGCATTTCCGCCTGGCGAGCGGGAAACGCCGACACCGAGTTTTTTATTCGCGATCTTCGCAAACTGGAACCGCCGCCCTCGACCCCGGAGGAAATTGCGCGATACAACCTGGAGCAGATCGGGGTGGTGGCCAGTTATAACGGGTATGAGCAGGCTCGGCGGGAGCTTGAGCAGGCAGGCCGGGGCGATCCTCGCGTGACGCTCGCGTTGGCCGCCGCGGATCAGTTGCGGGCGGCGGCTTTGGAGTTCATGAAGGATGGACGCTACAGCGAGGTTGCCTCACCAGCCGCGGCGGCTCGGCGCGAACTGATTCAGGCGCTTTGCCTGGCGCAGACACCGGTCGCGGGCGAGTTTCGCGGGTTCTGGTGCCACAGCGCGTTTGGCGTGAAAGGCTACTCCTGGGAAGATGCCGTCGCGCGCCTGGCGCAGAACGGATTTACGGCGGTTTTGCCCAACATGCTATGGGGCGGGGTGGCCTTTTTTGACAGCAAAGTGCTGCCCGTCTCACCGCAGGTCGCGGCGCGCGGAGATCAGCTTCGGGAGTGCATCGCGGCTTGTCGCAAACACGGACTGCAGGTTCATGTCTGGAAGGTGAACTGGAATCTGGGATATGCGGCCTCCAAATCAGAGATCGAGAAAATGCGGCGGGAGAAGCGGCTGCAAATGAGCCGGGCGGGGAAGGAAGAGCCCTGGCTTTGCCCCTCCCATCCGGCGAACCAACAACTTGAGATCGACTCCATGATCGAGGTGGCGCGCGACTATGACGTGGACGGGTTGCACTTCGATTATATTCGTTACCCCAACGCGGAATACTGTTTTTGCGCGGGCTGCCGGGAGCGCTTCGAGGAGCACACCGGCCAAAAAATCCGCCACTGGCCCGAGGATATGCTGGCTGGCGGGAGCCTGCGGACGCGGTGGCTCGAATGGCGGCGCAGCCACATTACCAGAGTGGTGCGCGACGTGAGCCAAGGCGCTCGCGCACTGAAGCCGAAGATCCAGATCTCCGCCGCCGTGTTTCGCCATTGGGAGACCGATCGCGATCAGGTCGGGCAGGACTGGAAGATCTGGTGCGACAAGGGTTACCTCGATTTCGTGTGTCCGATGGATTATACGCCCAGTCTGAGCCGGTTTGAAAACATGGTGGCGCGGCAGGTCGGCTGGGCGGGAAAAGTTCCGTGTTACCCCGGCCTCGGGCCCAGCGCGGAAATCCGGTTTGGGCCGGATCGGGTGATCGAGGAGATCAACGCGGCCCGCCGGCTCGGCGCCGGTGGATTTGTGGTCTTCAATTACGGCGTGCCGGAATACGAGGAGCTCGTCCCTTTGCTGGGGATCGCGCTGACCAACACCCCGGCGCGAGTCCGGTGAGGCCGTGGCTCTCCCGGCTGCGGCTGCCGGAATGCCTTGGTGGAGGAGGGCGCTATTTCGCCATGACCACTTCGCGGGGTTCGTCCGGTTGACGCGGCGCGTCTGCTTCCGCATCGGGGGCGCGGCTGGCCGGGGATGTTCGCGGCTCAGGCGATGGGGTCGCGGAGTCTTCCGTTTTTCGGAATTTGACGCTGACGATGCGGCTGACACCGTGCTCCTGCATGGTCACGCCGTAGAGCACGTCGGCCATGCCGATGGTGCGCTTGTTGTGGGTGATGATGATGAACTGGGATCGCTCGAGGAAACGCTGCAGAACGCGGATAAAGCGGTTGATGTTTGATTCGTCCAGCGGCGCGTCCAATTCGTCCAGCACGCAGAATGGACTGGGCTTCACCTGATAAATGGAGAAGAGCAGAGCGACCGCGGTCATGGTTTGCTCGCCGCCCGAGAGCAGGGAGATGTTTTGGAGCTGCTTGCCGGGCGGACGGGCAACGATGTCGATGCCGCTTTCGAGCAGGTCATTCTCGTTGATCAGGAGGAGGTCGGCTTTGCCGCCGCCAAACACCTCGGTGAACATCAGGCGGAAATTATCCCGGATCTGCTCGAAGGTGGTCTTGAACATCTCCCGGGTTTGGGTGTTGATGCGGTTGATTACCTCGAGCAACTGCGCCTTCGCCTGGACGAGATCGTCATGCTGTTGGCTGAGAAATTGGTGGCGTTGCTCCGTTTCCTCGTATTCCTCGATGGCGACGAGGTTGACCGGCCCCATTTCATCGATGCGCCGCTGCAATTCGGCCACTTGTCGGGCGACATCCGCCCAGTCGGTGGCGGCGCCGGAGGCGGCCATATCCTCGGGGGTGAGCGTCTGGACCCGGGCCGGGCCTTCCTCGGCGTAGGTAATGGTAATACACTCGCTCCGGATCTCGTCCAGCGACACCTGATATTTTTGCTGGATCCGCTCGCGCAGATGCTGGACGGCCATGCGTTTTTGGGCCAGTTCCACTTCGAGATTCCCGCGATTCTGTTGCAGGGCGCCCAAGTCCTGGCGTCGCGCGCGCAAATCTTCTTCGCGCGTGGAAATGCCGGCGTCCTGCTCCTGCTTTTGGGCCAGGAGGGCGGACGTCTGGGCGTTGACCTGCTCGCGCAGATGCCGCAAGCGCTCGATCTGTCCGCGGCATTCCTCGATCTCGCGTTCGGCCTGCTCTTTCCGGGCCAGAAAGCTGGAGAGATCAGCGCGGCGCTGGCCAATCACCTGCGCCAATTCGCGCGAGCGCTGTTGCAAGGCGTTGCGTTGTTGACTCATGGCCGAGCACATTTGCTCGCCCGTGGCGGCGGCGACCCTGGTTTCGGTCAGGCTGGCATTGGCTGTTTCACGTTGCTGCCGCAGGCCTTCCAGGGTGGCGGCGTTCTCGGTGACTCGGGCCTGGCATTCCTGTTCAGCAAGCGCCAGATGTTCAGCGCGCTCTGCCAGTTGATGCCGCTTTTCCAAACCCTCCTTTTCTTGCGCCGCCAGGCTTTCCACCTCAAAAACCACGGTTTCGATTTTTTGCTGAAGCAGGCGTTGCGAGCTCTTCAGCGCGTTGAGCTCGCCTTCCCGGGTGGCAATGGCCACCTCCTGCGCCCGCAGCTCGGTTTGCGCCTGTTGCAGGCCGGCTTGCAGGCCGGTTTGCTCCATGAGCAGCGCCCCTTTGCGGCGACTGGCCTCCGCGACCTCCGCTTCCAGACTCGCCAGCGCGGTTCGCAACTCCGCAATTTGATTTTTGCGGGCGAGAATCGAGGCGGCAGGTGCGCCGCGGCCCGCCTGAGCGCGGCCGCCGGTATAGACGCCGTGGCTGCTGAGTAATTCGCCCTCCAGGGTGACGAAATGGAGGGCGCCCGGAGTCGCGCGCCAGGCGGCGGTGGCCGCCTCCAAATCCCGCACAATGCGGGTGCCCCCCAACAGCCGCTGGACTAATGGGCGCACCGCGGGATCTCCGTCCACAACCGAGACCGCGTTCAGCGGCGCGCCGTTCAATTCGATGGAAGCGGGGCGGGGACCGGATTCAGCGACTGGCGTCTCACCGTCAGGCGCGCGGCCCTCGTTCGTGAGCGCGAGCGCCGCGATACTCGCCCGGCCCTTTTGTGAGGCGCTGAGACTCGCCAAAATCTCGTGGGCTGACTCGGGTTGTTCGGTCAGCACGGCTTGCAAGTGGTGGCCCAGCGCCGCTTCGATGGCGCTGACAAATTGGTTCGGCACCCGAATGCGGTCGGCCAGAGATCCGAGCGCCTGCCGTGATTGTTTCAAGGCGGCCAGCGCGCCTTCGCTGAATCCCTCGTGGCCGGCATCCAATTGATCCAGCACGTTCAACCGCGAGCGGGTCCCAGCCTGGCGTTGCACCCACTGGTCCTGCTCGCGCCCGGCGCGCTCTAATTCCGCCTGCAATTCCCGCAGCCGCGCCTGGCGTTCCTCAACGGTGCCTCGCTGGGTCACGGCGCTGAGTTTCTGTTGTTCCACGTGTTCCGCGAATTCACTGAGCCGGACTTCCAAATGGGAACGCTCCTCCTCGAGTTGGATTTTTTCCGCTGATAATTTATCGAGCCGGGCCAGGTTGCCTTGTTTTTGTAAATCCAGCGCAGTGATCTCGTTGCGCGCGCGCGTGAGATCCTGAGCGACCGCGAAGGCGCTGGATTGCGCGGCGCGGAGTTGATCCTGGCGCGCGCGCAATTGATCTTCGACCTGCCGAAGCGATTCCTGGCTGGCGGCCAGCGCCTGCCGATGCTCTCCGAGGGCCGCCGCGGATTCGGCCAGCCGGGCAGACAACACCTGGAGATCTGCTTCCGCCGCTCCCTGCCGCTCCTCCGCTTGCTGAATTTCTCCGAGCGCCCGGGCGTTTTGGCCCTCAAGTTCGCGCAACCGCTCCAGATTGAACTGGGCCCGGTTCTCGTGGCGGTCGGCCTCGCCGGTGAGCTCCAGGCCGCGTTGCCGAGACGCGGCGATCTCGGTCTCCAATCCGGCCAGGAGCGCGCGGAGCTGGGCGATTTCATCCTCGCCGCGCAGCACCTCCGCCGAGCCGGCTTCGAGCTGCGCGCGCAGTGCCTCGACGGCCTCCTCCCGAGCGCGGATCTCGCTCTCCAGCACGTCGAATTGGTGCCGGGCCAACTGCGTGTCAAGGTGTTGCAACTCTTGCGAAACCTGTTTGAACCGGCGGGCTTTGCCGGCCTGCCTCTGCAAGGAGCCGATCTGGCGTTTTACCTCGCGGACGAGGTCAGCCACCCGCAGCAGATTCTGCTCGGTGTAGTCCAGCTTTCGCAACGCCTCCCGCTTCTGCGCCTTGAATTTGGTGATTCCCGCGGCCTCCTCAAAAATCATGCGCCGATCCTCTGGTTTGCTGGAGAGAATCTGGGTGATGTTGCCTTGGGCCATGATGCTGTAGCTGGTCCGACCCACGCCTGTGCCCATGAAAAGCTGCTGGATGTCCCTCAGACGGCAGGGAGTCTTGTTGATGAAATACTCGCTGCCTCCATCGCGAAACACCCGTCGCGTGATCGTGACCTCGTCATACGAAATCTCGATGCCCGCGGCGTGGAGGTGGTCCTCGCCCACGCCTCCGATCGTAAGGCTCACTTCGGCCATCCCCAACGGCTTGCGCCCATCCGTTCCGTTGAAAATCACGTCCGCCATCTCTCCGCCCCGGAGGGCCTTGGCCGATTGCTCCCCGAGCACCCAACGGATGGCGTCCGAGACATTGGATTTGCCGCATCCGTTGGGGCCAACGATTGCCGTCACCCCCGGCTGAAAATTCAGGGTTGTCTTGTCCGCGAAAGACTTGAATCCCAAAACAGTCAGGCTTTTCAGATACATGTTCGACTAAAGTTCAACCAGAGCGGCTCAATTAGTAAAGAGAAAAAACCACAATATAAAGGGCCATCAGGCGGCCGGAGCACAACTAATAGGTGAGGAACCGAATTTTGTCTTGTGCTGAAGAGCCCGTGTTTCTGCTTTCGCTCTGTTCTTCCGTTCTTATCGCAGAAAAGCCCGATTTTTCAACAAATTTCCATCATTTTGGGTGCTTTCTTTTTTGCCTCTTTCTAAACGTTTGATTACGATCCGTTAACGTCTTTAACGAAAGCGCGTATGATGCCTGCTCATCCCCATTCGACGATGTCTGATTCGGCACGAACTTTTCCTTTTTGGCCGCTGGCGCTTGCGATATCCGGCAGTCTGACATTGGCGATGGAGGCCGCAACCTACCGGCCCGGGAGCGCGGAGTTGCCGGAGATTGCCCGAGAATATCGCGCCGCCTGGGTGGCGACCGTCGCCAATATCGATTGGCCTTCGAAAATGGGGCTGACCACCTCCGAGCAAAAGGCGGAGCTGATTCAAATCCTGGACAAGGCTGCGGATTTGCGCTTGAACGTCGTGATTTTTCAGGTGCGGCCCGCTTGTGACGCTCTCTACGCGTCGAAAATCGAGCCTTGGTCGGAGTATCTGACGGGCACTGCCGGAAAAGCCCCCTTGCCGTTCTACGATCCGCTGGCGTTCGCGGTGGAAGAGGCCCATAAGCGGGGATTGGAGCTGCACGCGTGGTTCAACCCCTACCGCGCGCGGCATTCCTCCGCCAAATCCCCCGTATCGGCCGGTCACGTCAGCAAGCTCCGGCCGCAGTTGGTTCGTGAGTATGGCAGCCAATTATGGCTCGATCCGGGCGAGAAGGCGGTGCAGGACTATTCGCTGAGTGTGGTGATGGACGTGGTGAACCGGTACGATGTGGACGGCATTCACTTCGATGATTATTTTTACCCATACAAGGAGCGCGCTCCCGGCGGTGGCGAACTGGATTTTCCAGATGAAGCGAGTTGGAAGCGGTTCGGCGCCGCGAGTGGAATGAACCGGGAAGACTGGCGCCGCGAGAATGTGAATCAGTTTATCGAGCGGGTGTATCGCGCCATTAAAGACGCCAAACCGTGGGTGAAATTCGGTTTGAGTCCCTTCGGGATCTGGCGTCCGGGATACCCATCGCAAATCAGGGGGCTCGATGCTTACTCGCAGCTTTACGCGGATTCCCGGAAATGGATCACCAAAGGTTGGTGCGACTATTTTGCGCCGCAATTGTATTGGGCGATTGATCCCCCGCAACAAAGCTATCCGGCGCTGCTCAAGTGGTGGACGGAACAAAACCCGACCCGCCGCCATGTTGTGCCGGGATTGGACGCCACCAAGGTGCCACGCCGGTGGAAGCCGGACGAGGTCCTCTCGCAGATTCAATTGACCCGCCAGCAACCGGGTTCCGCCGGGCATGTGCATTGGAACATGCGAAGTCTCATGCGGAACCCGGAACTCAGCTCGCGACTGAAGCGGCAAGTGTACAGCCAACCCGCGCTGACGCCGCCTCTCGATTGGGTTCGCCAAGGCCGTCCCGCCAAGCCTCGACCAACAGCGACAGTGGCCCACGGGCGGGTGAGCTTAAGCTGGCAGGGAGGGGAGGCGGGGACGGTCCATTGGGTGGTGCAGACCAGGGAGGGAAAATTATGGCGGACACGGATGATTCCAGGCGTGAAACGAAGCTGCGACTTCGAGGGGGCGCCGGAAATCATTGGCCTTACCGCGATCGACCGTTTTGGGAATTCGAGTGCAGCCGCAATTCTCCAGTTGAAGCGATAAATTGCCTGCGGCGTCAGGAACCCGGCGTTTCGTCGGGCTTGCGAGTTTTGCTGGGGGGTTCGAGGTAACGATACGCGTTGCTCGGATTCTCATTCGAGTAAGCGTAAGCATCCCGATGATCCAGAAAATAGCGCACCCCTTCGATCGGAATGGCGAAGCCAAGTCCCTCCCCGAAAGTGATTTTCATATTGGTCACTCCCACGACTTCGCCGCGCAGGTTGAAGAGTGGCCCGCCGCTGTTGCCGGGGTTTATCTGGGCGGTGGTCTGAAGGTACAGTTCGCCAGCCATCTGGCGGGTCTTGGTGCTCAGGATTCCCTCGGTGACAGTGCGCTCGAGACCCAGCGGGCTGCCGATGGCAAAGACACTTTCCCCGACTGCCAAAGCATCCGCGCTGCCGAGCATGACATGGTGGAACTTGGGCGCCTCCCGGTCTTCGATGCGCAGCAGCGCCAGATCGGCGAACTTGTTCATCGCCACAATCCGCACCTGCTTGTAGGTCGTCCGGCGGAGTTCGCCGGTTTTGATGTGATAGACCTCGACGGAAATCTGTGTTTCCCCTTCGATCACGTGAAAATTGGTGATCAGAAAACCGTCCTCGTTGATGATAAAGCCCGAGCCAAGCCCGCCCGGAGTTCGCACCTGGACGACCGCCTCGCCCAATTTGCTGACCAGTTCGCGCACGCTGCGCGCTGGCGGCGGTTTGCTGGAAACCGCGTAGAAACCCGCCTGATCCTCCGCTGCGGGAGCAATGGTCGAGGTCTTGCGGATCGCCACGCCGCGCCCCGGCACCGGTCCCGCTGTGGAATCGTCTCGCGAGACCTTTATGACCTGGCCTCGTGGCACGGCCAGCACTGTGAAGCCCAGATCCACGTATATTTGCTCCGGCTTTTCGGCGAGAATTCGGCCGGTCACCGAAGCCTGGTCCCGCAAATGGAGAGTGTCCGCGCGGGACGGGCCGGGGAGAGCCATCGCGAGCAGGGCCAGCATTAGACACCTTCGTGGCACGACCGTAAAAACAGGAGACTGGGGAGGGCTTGGCAAGCGGATCACCGGTGGATTATCGGCCATTTCCGAGCAATTGAGCGCGGTACTCGGTCGGGGATTGCCCCAGGATTCGTTTAAACACCCGGTTGAAATGAGTGAGGGACTGAAAGCCGACCTCAAAGGCGATCTCGCTCACCCGCAGATTTGGATTGAGCAACAGGTTCTTGGATTTTTCGATGCGCACACGAGAAAGGTAGTCGGTGAAATTGATGCCGGTCACCTTTTTGAACATTTTGCAAAAGTAAAAGGTGCTGGTGTTGCAGGCCTTCGCGACCTGCCCGAGCCGGAGGTTTTCCGCCTGATGCTCTTGAATGAATTCCTTCGCGCGAGTGATTACGGGCGGTTCCGAATTCTCATGCTGCACCACCACTTGGTTGCTGAGGATCGAGAGGTGCTGGGCGAAGATGGTCAGCAGCTTGACGACTGCCTCGTGTTGTTTGGCGGGCACCACTTTGGAGGCGAAATAGGCGTCGCGGAGCGTCTGCATATCGACTTCCACACCCCATTCCATCACCTGCCTGGCGGCACGCTCGAACTGGGCTTGGGTGGGCTTCTTGCGAAACACCTGGCCGGTCTGCAGGTAGCCGATCAAGCGATCGCCGAGCCGGACCGGCACGGCGGTGTCGCATAAACCGTTGGGGCAGCCGACCGTGTGCGGTTCGTAGGCGGCCATTTCCGACAACCGCTCCTGCACTTGCAGACAGGAGGCGCATGCGTGGCTGGTTTCTGAGATCAACGCGCAAAATGGCCCCTCGTTGCGCTTGCCGTGATGGGGTAATTGCCACGTTTCGACCGGGCGCAGTGCCACTGGCAGTCCGGTCGCCTCGGTGAACGCCCGCTCATATTCTTGAAAAACCTTCGAGTTCGCGAGCGCCTCGATCAGAGTTCGATCCGAACTGGTCGCGGACTGCCCGCGCACCCGGCCCCGGGGCCGCGCGCCACGCGACGCCCCCGCGACTTCGGAACCGTTTCCGGCCCCCTCACGCTGGCTTACTTCTATTGTCCGCATGAGAGCAAATTACGGAAAGGCGCCGATAAAAACAATAGGAACGTTGCTTGAATGCGCCGGGCGGCCCGGCATATTGGGGCGCATGGCGAATTTACAGGATCAGACGGTTTTGTGGCTGGACCTGCCCGGGATAAAAAAGGTCAAAAGCGGCAAGGTCCGGGAGATTTTTGACCTGGGCGACCGGTTGTTGTTCGTGGCGACCGACCGAGTCTCAGCGTTCGACGTGATCATGCCGAATGGTATTCCGCGCAAAGGCGAGGTGCTGACGCAACTGTCGTATTTTTGGTTTGGGCAGACGGAGGCCTTCCAGTCCAACCATCTCGTGGCGGGGGCCAAGGACCCGTTACCAGCGGAGCTGCGCCACCACACCGCGCAATTGCAGGGGCGCAGCATGATGGTCAAGAAGGCCGCGCCGTTGCCGATCGAGTGTGTGGTGCGCGGTTATCTGGCCGGATCGGGCTGGAAGGAGTATCAGCGAAGCCAGACCGTATGCGGCATCAAGCTGCCGCCGGGGCTGCGTGAGTCTTCGGAGTTGCCCGAGCCCATTTTTACGCCCGCCACCAAGGCGGAAACGGGGCACGATGAAAATATCTCGTTCGAGCAGGCCGCGCGGCTGACTGGTCTCCACACAGCCGAACAGGCCCGGGCGGCCAGTTTGAAAATCTACCGTTATGCCCGCGATTATGCTCGCGACCGCGGGATTATCATTGCCGACACGAAATTCGAATTTGGCCTTTTCGAGGGGAAGTTGTTGCTGATCGATGAGGTGCTTACGCCGGATTCGTCGCGCTTCTGGCCGGCCGATTCGTACGCGCCCGGGAAAGGCCAGCCGAGTTTTGATAAGCAATTCCTTCGGGATTGGCTCGAGACACAGACTTGGGACAAGACCCCTCCCGGGCCGAGGCTCCCGCCGGAGGTCGTCGCGAAGACACAAGCGAAGTATTTGGAAGCTTTCGAGCGGTTGACCGGACGGAAGCTCTGAATCAGCGGTCATGCAGGCTCTCGTCGAGGATTTCTTGCAGCATCTCCGGCACGAGCGCGGGCAAGCCGAGCATACTCAGCGCACCTACGCGGCGCTGCTGGGTAAATTCGTCGCCTGGGCCGGCCAGCAGGGAATCCAGGCGTGGGAGGGCGTGGAGCTATCGCACCTGATGGGTTTCATTCATCACGAGCGCGCGCGTCCGCTGGCCGGGGAAACCGAATCGGGCAAACGTTTGAGCGGCGAGAGCGTGTACTTGGAAATTGCTGCGTTGCGGGCGTTTTACCGCTATACCGAGACCGAGAAGCTGCTGCCGGCCAACCCGGCGGAAAACCTCTCTCTGCCGCGCCGCTGGAAGCGTTTGCCCAAGGCGTTGAGCCAGGAGGAGATTGAGCGCCTGCTGAAACCGGAGAGTCCCGAGACGCCGCGCAGCCTGTGTGACCAGGCCGTGCTCGAAGTGGCCTACGCTTCCGGCCTGCGGCTGGCCGAACTGCGTGGTTTGCGCTTGGAACAGTTGCGCCTCGAGGCGGGCTTTTTGAATGTGATTGGCAAGGGGAACAAGGAGCGAGTCACGCCGTTGGGGCGCCAGGCGATTGCCGCGCTCTCGCGGTACCTCGATCACGGCCGGCCCCAATTGGTACGGCCCCGCTCGCCGGGGACAGTGTTCCTCACCCAGCGAGGCACACCGTTTGCCCACGTTACTTTATGGTTGCGGATTAAGCAGCGGGTGCAGCGGGCGGGGATCACGCGGCCGGTGACACCGCATATGCTGCGGCACAGTTTCGCCACCCACCTGCTCGACCACGGCGCCGATCTGCGGGTGATCCAGGAGTTGCTGGGACACGCGACCATCAGCACCACCGAGATTTACACGCACGTCGCCGGGCCGCGATTGCGGGAGGTGCATCGGCGCTTTCATCCACGGCCGTGACCCTTACTGAATCCATCCCATGCCACGGAGGACCAACGCCTGGGTGCATTGCCACCACCAGACAAAGGCGGTGGAAACGCTTGCGCCCTCCGCCAGCAGCGGGATGCCGATAAGGAGCACCAGCAGATTGCCGAGGAAGACCACCACGGCGGAGAAGAGGTAGCCCTGGCCGGCGATGTCGGACTGGCTCGATTTGAGCACATGCCAGGTGAGCGTGAGATGAAACGCGTAAGCGGCGCCGAGCAGCAGGTGAAACCAGACGGCCAGGAGGCGCGCGCCCCAAATTTGCCGGGTGACCAGAAAGCCGAGCGCAATCACCAGCGCATAAAGCGGAAAAAAGTAGGGAGCCAACGCAATGAGGAAGTTGCTTTTGGTGACGATCACATGTCCGCCTTTCGCGCTCGCGCGGAATTTTCGGACGCGCCCCCCGAAAAGCCAGGTCCAGATAACATGCGTCAATTCATGGCCGACCACATACACCCACATCGGTTTCGGCAGCAGGCGGTAAATGACGACCCAGCAGCCGGCGCCGGCGGCCAAGGCGATCCAAACCTCGTCGGCCGCGCCGCTGGCGCGCAGCACCAGCCACAGCGCCTGGGCCAGGCTCGCGCAGATCGGCAAGAGCAGGATGCCGATGATCCACTTCACCCATTTGGGCATGGATGAATTATTCCGGGCGGCGCGACGGCTTACAAGCTTCAGGGATTCCAGAGCAGGCGGAAGAATCCGCGCGGATCGTTGGTGGGGGAGATCCGCAATCTGGTCCGGCCATCCGGGCTGGCGAAATTGGTGAGCTCGAGCCAGGGGCCGGTGGCCAGATTGGTGGTTGTCTGCCAGGAAAAAATACCCGGGTCGCCGGCGCTCTCGAATTCAAGAACCCCATCCGTCAGCCGGGCCACCGGAAGAAGGCTGGGCGAGGTGGGCGGGAGAATCGTTAATTCGGCCTGTGCGGTGGCGAAGCCGCCCTGATTGGTCAGGGCGACCGAATAGATGCCGGCCTGGTTGGTGCGCGCGCGGGCGAGGCTATAATTGCTGCGCGTGCCATCGGGGAGCGCGATTCCGTTGAGCCGCCATTGATAGGAAACCGGGGTTGAGCTGGAAGCTTCGACGGCAAAGGTGGCCGCGCCGCCAGCTTTGATCACCCGATTGGACGGGCCGCTGGTGATGACTGGCGGCAGGGCGATTCGCATGGCCAGCAATCCGTTGTTCGAGTCGAGCGCATACACGCGGTCGCCATGAAAATCGACCGCGCCGGTGCCGGTGCCCGAGTTGTCGTTATCCGTCGGGAAAAGGTTGGTGGCCAACAAGGCCGGAGGAAGGTCGCTAAGATCATACAGCCGCAGGTGGTTGGGGGAGGCGACGTGGATTCCCGCCAGCATATTCAACGACGGGTTGGCTCCAAGCGGAGCCATCGAGTTGGGGATCTCGGGATTGTCGTGCGCGCGCAGGACGGCGCCCGTGCCAGCTCCGAGGTCAAAGAAGACCTGCCGGAGCGCTGTGCCTGTGGCTTTGCCCCAAAACGTCTCGCCGACGCCAAAGGCGAGGCCGAGGCCGAAGCTCCCGGTTGGCGCGTCGCCCACAGTGATGGGGTGGGGAGCAAACGAGACGCCGTTGGTCGTGGTGAAGAGCACGACGAGATTGCCGCTGCGCGAGCCGATGAGGATCTGGGTGCTTTTGCCGGCGCCGCGAACCGCCAGCGTGTCGCCCCACCGCTGGGCGCTGCCGGGGCTGGGGTCGCCGGAATAGGCGATACTGGGCGCGGTGCCCGGGTTATCGTTGGGCCAGCGATACAGCCGGAAGGGGACGCTGGCCGGTGCGAGCGTCAAATTGCCTGCGTACACCGCGCCGTCCTCCGCGGCGCCGATCATCAGCAACTGATAATTGGCGCTGTAGCCCCCGGTGACCCCGCCAAGGTCCAGTTGGTGTAGATCTGTGCCCGTGTCCCCATCCAGCGCATAGACATTCGGATTGACGCGGCTAACGACCAGGAGCCGCCCGCTGACCGGGTTGCAGGCCATCCCCCGTTCGTTGGCCAGCGAGTTGACCGTCAGGTAGGGCCGGCTGCCCGGGGCCAGGCTCCAGAGCGGCAGGAGTCGGCTGGGTGGCGGGGGAGGAGTGATCTGTAACACCGCCGGCGCGCTGGTGACCGCGCCGAGGCTGTTCGTTACCACGACGGTGTACCGTCCAGCGTTGGCCTCGGTGACCGCGGCCAGCGTCAAAGTGTCGTTAGTGGCCGCCAACCGGTTTGTTCCCTCAAAAAACCATTGGTATCCCAGCACCGGAGCCCCAGCGGCGATCACTGAGAACAGGGCATTGCTTCCCGAGACCACAGTCTGGTCCTGCGGTGGGTTCAAGATGGATGGGGCGCCATTCCAGGGCGCGACCAGATCCTTCGTGGAAACTATTCCGGCGGTGACGGCCGCGCCAGCGGTGGCGTTGCTGTACCCCGGGAAGGTGGCTCGGACGGTGTAGCTTCCGGGTGGCAAATCGACGAATCCGTAGAATCCGGTGGCATCGTTGGTTTGGATCCGGCTGACCGGCCCCGTCAGGGTGACGATCGCGCCATCGAGCGGATTGCCGTCGCTCTCACCGTACACGTATCCCATCAAGTGGCCTTTAGTAGGCGCGACTTTCCAGGGCATGGACGGGACCGCAGCCGGGATCGAATAAATCGGCGGCGTGACGGGATCCGCGGCGCTCGGATTGACCAGCGCGTTAATAAAGGAAGCGCGGGTCACGCTTTTAGCTGGGGTGCCGTAATCGTAAACGCACGCTCCCGCCGTCCGGTTTCCCGAGGGGGAATCCGCCCGGGTGTAACGCAACTGCACGATGGCATTGCCCAGCGAATTCAGGTAGGTGCCGGCGTTGATGGCGGCGTGGCGGTTGAATTGACGGTCGCGCGCGAAATTGCACCAGTTGGTCCAGTCGCGGGTGTAGCTGCCTGCCTGATCGAAATAGGCCATGGGCAGATTCAAATCCAAAATCCCCTCCTGCATCCAGCCGCGCCAATCCTGCATCGCGGCGGTGTAGGCTCCCGATGAATTGTACCAGTCATTATCGTTGGCTGGCCCCGGATACCAGGTGACGGTGTCGCAGGAAATCTTAACTTCCGGACGCACGGCAATGGCGTTGAGATAGACCTTGCGCAACAAGGCGGTGACTTGATCCCGGCGAAATTGTTTCCAGGCGGCATCCCCGGCGGCCGGCGTGCCCGTGCGGCTAAACCGCTGATTGAACCGCGCCACCGTTGCCTCATTGTAGCCTTCGCGCGTGCTGGAGTAACGGATGTAATCGAAGTTGAGGCCGTCCACATTGTAATTGGTGATGATATCCATGCAGACGTTGAAGGTATGGCGCTGCACCTCCGGATGGCCTGGATCGAACGTGTACTGGCCGTCGATCAGTTCGGTTCCATTGATGTCCTTAAGCCGCCAGTCAGGGTGCAGGTTCAGGGCGTGATTGGCTTGTGGCGGCAGGGGGTAGGTCGTGGTGGCTTTCCAGGCATGGTAAGCGACCACCCAGGCATGGACTTCCAGGTACGGGCCGTTATTGGTGTTGTGCGCTTTGGCGATCAAATCCGCCAGCGGATCATATCCGGCGCTGATGTTGTGGCATTGGGGCTCGAATTTTGAATGATACAGCGCGTCGCCGCGGCGGCGGATCTGGGGAATGATCGCGTTGAATCCGCCCGCGCGGGCATCGGCGATATACTGGCTCGTCTGGGCCGCGGTCCAGAAGTTTTGGCCCCAGGCATCCGCAAACCACGCGCGAAATTCCTGATTTTGCGCGCCCAGGGAGGCGGGCAGCGCGACGACCGCCGCGAGGGAGAGGATTCTGAACCACAGGCCCGAACTCATGTTCGGGAGTAAATCAAAGCAAGTGTGATCCGACAAGTCGCAAGGCATTCAAGACGCCCGGATCTCCGCGGCGCGGGCGGAGATCCCGTCTGGCGATTGGCCGCGATGGGGCGGTTTCAGAGAACCGTTCTC
>JBDHQH010000173.1:0-6385 GCA_039806935.1 Verrucomicrobiota bacterium | reverse complement strand
CTTCCGGAATTATCCTCGCGCTCAGCGCGGCATCATTGCCGGCTGAGGATGTATTTGTCACGGCCTTCAAAGGCACCGTCGGCAGCGCCTCGGATAACACGCCTTGCCCGCCTTCCTGCACCACCGGCTCCGTGTCGGCTTCGGGGGCGGGTTCCCCCTCGACGGCGACCCCCTATCCGGTAATCCCGCCCAGCGGGCGAAGAATGCGCTTTGGTTTTGTCGACGGCTGCACCTGGAGTGTCACGCCCACGGATACGACGCTCATCCCCGCCTCTGGCAGCCCATATTACAATTTCACCTCCCTGCAACATACCCCGGGACTCTACAAGATCTACGTGACCAAGGGATCGACCAGCCAGGCCTCGAATTTGGTGGTCAAAATGACGGCGGACGGCGGCACTCTGTTCGACGCCAGCAGCAACGCCGCGCCCGCCGGCGTGGACGGAATCACCCTGTTTGCCGCGGGCGACAGCCGCGCCCAGAATCAATGGGCGCTGGCGGGTTATATCAGCAACACGGTCGCCAGCCCGACGATTACCTTCAGCCATGTGAGCGGCGCGCTGGCCAGCAATCAGCGGTGGTACATGGACGCCGTGTATTTCCAATACGTGGGCGATCGCTGCGCGGGAGCGGTGAGCCAGCCGGCGGTGGACGGCCCGCTGGCCGCCGGCCAGACGTTCGCCACCGTGACGGGCGTGATCGAGGGAGCGACCAACGTCAGCGTCTATGCCAACAGTTGGGGCACCCAAACCCTGATTGGAGAAACCAATTACGCCGCCGGCTTCGCGGCAGGGAAGGTGGTGGTTCCGACCACTCCCTTGAGCAAGAGTGATCAGCTTACCGCCTCGCAGATGAAGGGCGGGTGCGTCAGCACGCTCGGCACCGCCGGGCCGGCCGTGGGCGGCGGGCCAAACTCCTCGCTCCGCGTGTTTTTGAGCTGCTGGCAAAACGAAGCCAACGCCGGACCCATCGGCGCAAACAGCTCCGCGCCGGCCTCCGGCAATCCCTATATCCTCAAAGCCACCAAGGTCACCTTCGGCAACGCCCCGGAAGGCGGCCAGCCGCTGCCCGCGGACGCCTGCTGGCGCACAGTGACCTTCCAAAACGGAGTCGATGACGCCTGCGATATGAATGACGGGCATCACGTGACGAATAACAACGCTTTCTGCTCGCTGGAAGCCCTCGTGTTCGCGCTGGAAACGGCCGACAGCGGCCCCTATGACGTCTATGTGGACCGCATTATGAACGGCGACATCGTGGTGGAAGACTTCGAGAGCTACGTGGCCGACACGACGAACACCTTCGCGACGCCGCGCAACGCCACCCAGCCCAATCCCTCGATCAGTTATCTGAGCAGCCCCAACTCGTCGTTGATCAGCGACAAATACGCGTTCGACGGCGCCAAATCCTGCCGGATACAATGGCAATGGGCCGACGAAGGAAACACCCGCTGGGCGCGAGTCGTCGCCAACGCCGCCACCGGCAAACGCTATCCGCAACTCGACACCCGCAAACCCATCACGGTGCATTACCTGCTGCTGCCGGTGGGGCAGACCTCGAGTCATAAATTCAGCGGCGCCCCGGGCGCAATCACCAACGCCATCAACCTCTATCTTTCCGCCACGAACACCATCGGCATCGCGGTGGCCGGCCCCGGGCCCTATACCTACGAGTGGAGCCTCGCGGGCGGTTATCTTTACAACCCAAACACCGAGTCCACTTACACTATTGGCGGCGGCAATTACGGACGCGGCGCTGACGGAAGCGATGCCGGCGTCTATCGGGTCGCGATCAGCGATGGATTCTGCACGGAGGAACGCAGTGTGCTGATCCAGGTGCTGGATCCGATTCCCACGATCACGAACCAGCCGGCGCATGTGATCGCGACCGCCGGTTCGCCCTTCAGCCTCAAGGTGGGCGCCGACGGCCATGTCCCGGCGGGTTACCCGCTGAATTATCAATGGTTCAAGAATGGCGAAGAGATGGCCGGCGGGACTCAGGAGATTTACCCGGTGGGCAACGCTTCGCTCGCCGATGTGGCCGCCTATCAAGTGGTCGTCGGCAATGGTTACGGCAGTGTCACGAGCGCGGTCGCCACGGTGGCGGTCGTTCCGCCGGGCGTCGCCGCCGGCGCCGGCACGGGCTTGCGGGCGGATTACTGGGCAGCTCACTACTCCACCAACGCCTTTGGCGGCGCGCCGACCCTGACGCGGATGGATCCGCGGATCGATTTCGATTGGGGGGCGGATTCGCCCGGGACGGGAATTGCCGCGGACTACTTCACCGCGCGCTGGCTCGGCCAGGTGCAGGCGCTGGGGACCGACTCCTACACCTTCTCGACGATCAGCGATGATGGAGTGAGGCTCTGGGTGAATGGCCAACTGCTGGTGAACAATTGGACCCCGCACGCCGCCACGACCAACAGCGGCGTCATTGCGCTCACCGGCGTCGGCAAATACGACCTGCAAATGGAGTATTTCGAAAACGCCGGCGGGGCGGTCGCCAAATTGTACTGGACCACCGCAAGCGGATCGGTGGGTTGGGAGCCGGTGCCCCAGTCCCAGCTTTATCCGGCGGCTGCGCTGCCCACTCCGGGCCTGACCTTCAGTGTGAACCAGGGCACGAATCTCGTCTTCAACTGGGGCCCCGGCAGTTATACTCTCACTTGGGCCACCAACGTCGCCGGCCCCTACACGAACAAACTGACCGGTGTCACCAGCCCATGCGCCATTATCATGGGCAGCGATCCGGCCAGGTTCTACCGCCTCCAGGTGCAATAGTGGAACGTATTCCGGAGGGATGCCAGCCGCGGGCTGCGATCCCTCCGGGATCGAGGGTATCTTGAGGTTCGGTCCCGGGGGCGGCGCCCGCGCCTCGCGCTACCCCCCCGGCTAATGGCTGCCATCCCTGCCGGGATGGTGGTTGGGCATCCGGTGATGCGGCGAAGGTGTTTGCCTGCGTGTCCGTCGTCGCGAACCCGGAAAGTTCGCAGCCCTTGGCTGGTGGTTGAGGAGCGCAGCGACGACCCCGCCGGAGGGCGGCTTTCAGAATTTTTATGGCTGGCGGAAGGCTTCCAAGCCATGTAAAAGCGAAGCGTGGCCCTTTACCGGAAAATCCTGGTGGCTCTGGAAAACAGCGGCGCGGATCGCAGCCTGCTGCCGCACATCTCCGTCCTGGCCCGGACCCTGGGTTCGGAGCTGCTCCTGTTGCATGTGGCGGACGGCTGGGTGGCGCGCAACTTCAAGCAACTGCACCTGAGCGAGTCTCCCGAGATTCAGGCGGATCGCGCTTACCTCGAGAAAACCGTCCAGGAATTGCAAGCCGCCGGGCTCAACGCCAGCGCCCTCCTCGCGCTGGGGGATCCGGCCACGGAAATTCTCAAGACCGCCGCCGCCGAGCGGTGTGATCTGATCGCCATGGCGAGCCACGGCCACCGCTGGGTGGCGGATGTGGTCCTGGGTTCGACGATCCGCGAGGTGCGGCATAACACCTCGATTCCGGTTCTGCTGGTGCGGGCGGGAACCTGAGCCGCCGGCTCGGCGGCTACAGCAGCTCCAGCAGCCGCTCCAACTCGGCCTGGGTGTTGTAAAAATGCGGGGAGACGCGGAGGTATTGCCGCCCCTGGCGATCCGCGCGCAACGAGGTGTGAATTCCGTTTTGCGAGAGGGTTTGATGCACCGGCGCCAGGTCCAGGCCGGGGCGGTGGAAGCTGGTGATGCCGCCCGCGTTCTCGGGCGCCGCCTCGGCGTTCAGAACCGTGTAGCCTTTGGCCCGCAGTCGCTCGACCAGCCACGCGCGTTTGCGCGCCAATTCTTTCGCGATCTCGTCCACCCCCGCCTCAAGCAGCATTTCCATGGCGGTCACCAGCCCGACCAGGCCCAGCAGATTGTGCGTGCCCGCCTCGTATTTCGCGGCGCCGGGCTGGAAGGTGATCTGCTCCTGCGCCACAAAGCCGGGGCAATTCACGTTATGCCAGCCGTAAATCGGCGGGTTGAGCTTTTCCTGCAGCTCGCGGCGCACGTACATGATTCCCGCGCCACACGGCCCGAGCAGCCATTTGTGGGCGTCGGCGGCCAGAAGGTCCACCTGGCGGACGTTCATCGGAAACGCGCCCACGGTTTGGATCGCGTCCAGGCAAAACAGGATGTTCCGCGAGCGCAGATACTGGCCGATGGCGTCGTAGTCAATCCGGAATCCGCTGATGAAATGGCAGGTGGCCAGCGCCACCAGCCGGGTGTTCTCATCGACCTGGCCGGCGATGTCCCGCGGCCGGATGACCCCCAGGCCTCGGGTGTTCATCAGCCGCACCTCGACCCCTTGTTCCGCCAGCGCCATCCACGGATAGACATTCGAGGGATAGTCATCGAAATAAATCAGGATGTTGTCCGTGCGCCGGAATTTCAGGCCGCTGGCAAAAAAACTTAAAGCCAGCGAGGTTGGCCCCACCAAGGCCGCCTCGTCGGGCTGGCAACCGATCAGCCGGGCGATGGCCTCCCGGCCGCGCGCCAGGATCTGGGGATACACAATCTGCTCCTGGTCGCCGCCCGTGGCTGCCAGGGCATAATCCGCGACCGCCTGCGCCACGCGCCGCGGCAACGGGCAGTCGCCCGCGTGCGCCAGGAAGACGCGCTCGCGCGTGACTGGGAATTCCCTCTGACGCAACTGCTCATCCGCCAGGATTTCAGCGATATTCATGGGCGGAAAAGTAAGCGAACGACGCCGAATGGCAACCGGCAAACCGTGCCGGAAGCGGCATCAGAAGCCGCCGATGTTTTGGATGGTTTGGAAGTAGCCGCTGTAGAACTGCAACACCCGAAAGGCGATCATCAGCATGATCCCCAGGTAAACCACCCGCGGCGTCCATTGCGCCAGCGCCCGCAAGCGCCGCGTGCCCGAGTCGAGATAGTAACCGTGCAAACGACGGAGCGTCTGGTCTGTCTGCCCGCTCATCTCCGCCGTGGCGTATTGATTGGCGAACAAATCGGGAAATTGCCCGCTGGCCGAGAGCGCTTCCGCCGGCGTCCGCCCGGCCTCCAGCAGCGGACGCCAGGCCAGCACCACCCGGAGCAGCCGGGGCGATCCGCTGGCCCGGGCCGCCAGTTCCCACGCCTCGATGATCGTCACCCCCGCGCTGAGCAGCGCCTCGAGCGCCGCGATCAACCGCGCCAGGGCCAGCTCCCGCCGCGCTCCGCGCAGCACCGGCGCGAGCTCCAGCACCCGCTCGACGCCCGAGCGCCAGCGCGCGCCATGCCGGCTTTGCATGGCGTACACGAGCAGAAACACGATCAGATACACCGGTGCGAGCACTCCCAGGGTTTGCGCCAAATAGGCGCGTCCGTTCCCGGTGGTGAACCAGGCGGGAAAAGGCAAAATTAAAATGGCGAAGTGAAATAAAAAGACCGGATAGGCCAGGTTGCCGAGCATCTCGCGCAGCAGGGCCGCCCGATCCTCGTAATGGCGGGCCAGCAACAGCAGGCAGGCCTCAAGCCGGCCGCTCTCCTCGCCGGCTTGCAACAGCGCCACATCAAACTCCGGCACCCACGGCGCCTGCCGCCGCAGCGCCTCGCTGAAAGACGCGCCGCCGGCCAAATCCGCGCTCAGGCGCGCCAGGGGTTTGCGGTAGGAATGCGCCGGCGGCCGGGCTCCCAATTGTCCCAGCGCCTGCGGCAAACCGATCCCTGCCGCGGTCAGTTGCCCGAGTTGATGGTAGAATTCAGCTCGGGTGCGGAGCTGGCCTGGTGTGAGGAACAGGGACATGCAACCGGCCCGGCGGCCGCCGAGTCCGCCCGCGGTTCGAGCCGCGCGGGTTACCCGGCGAGCGCGCGGTCAAAACCCGCCTTCAGATCCCGTTTGCTGCGCAACCCGACCACTTGATCAATCACCTGCCCGTTTTTGAACATGAGCAGGGTCGGGATCGAGCGAATCTGATATTGCGCGGCCAGCTCCTGATGATCATCGATGTTGAGTTTGGCGATGCGCGCGCGGCCGTCGTATTCCTGCGCCAGTTCGTCCAGAACGGGCGCCAGCATCTTGCACGGACCGCACCACTCGGCCCAGAAATCCACCAGGGTCGGTTGTTCCGCTTTGAGCACCTCGCGCTCAAAATTCTCTTGCGTCAGCGTGATTATATTTTGTGCAGCCATAAGCCCGTAAATCTTGCGTCTCCCGCGTCCCGCTCGCGTCCTCTCCGCCTCCGGCGCTTACTGGAGGACAAACCAGTTCAAATAAATCGTGCTGGCGATGGCGATCAAACCGACCACCGCGGCGGCCACGGCCAGGCCCTTGTCCAGCGGGCTGATCGATGGCGCCATCACCATCGGCATGGGGCGGGCCTGCAGCGGCGCGGCGGGTCGGGCGGCCGCCACGGGCGCGGCCGAGGCGCGCT
>JBDHQH010000172.1:0-6430 GCA_039806935.1 Verrucomicrobiota bacterium | reverse complement strand
CGGCATTCCGGCGGCGGGGCCGTCCACGACCATCGGATTCTTGCCACGGTCGCGGGCGGCCTTTAACCTGCGCGACATGATGGAGAAAGTGGTGATTATCGGCTCGGGTTGCGCGGGATTGACGGCGGCCCTGTACGCGGCCCGAGCGAACCTCGAGCCGCTGATCCTGACGGGAACTCAACCGGGCGGACTGCTCACCACGACCACCACAGTGGAGAATTTTCCCGGTTTTCCCGAGGGGATTGATGGCTTCGAGTTGATGACGCGGATGCAGCGGCAGGCAGAGCGGTTTGGCGCGCGGGCGCGATTCGGGGTCGTGGAATCGGCCGAACTCACGAAACGGCCGCTCAAGTTGATGGTGGACGGCGAACCGCTCGAAGCGGAAACAATCATCATCGCCACCGGGGCAAGCCCCCGGCATTTGGGTTTGGAAAACGAACGAAAACTCGAGACCAAGGGAGTGACGTATTGCGCCACTTGCGACGGCGCTTTGCCGATGTTCCGGAATCAGCCGCTGGTGGTGGTCGGGGGCGGCGACTCGGCTTGCGAGGAGGCGCTCTATTTGACGCGGTTCGCCTCGGAGGTGCGCCTGGTGCATCGCCGCGACACGCTGCGGGCCTCGCCCATCATGGCGACAAGGGTGTTGGAACACCCCGGGATCAAACCGATCTGGGATTCGGCGGTGGCCGATGTGCTGGATGTGAGTCAGGACAAGGTGACCGGCGTGCGCTTGAAAAACCTGAAAACCGGCGCGGCATCCACGGTGGAGTGCGCGGGCGTGTTCGTGGCGATCGGGCATGTGCCGAACACCGCCCTGTTCAAAGGCCAGCTCCACCTGGACGACCAGGGCTACATTGTCCCCGCCCGGGGCGCGGCCACCAACCTGCCGGGGGTGTTTGTGGCCGGGGATTGCGCCGACCGGGTGTACCGGCAGGCGGTGACCGCCGCCGGCATGGGCTGCGCCGCCGCCATCGAGGCCGAACGCTATCTGGCCGCGCGCCACGAGTGAGCGCGCGCCCGGCCCCCGCCAGGTCAGCCGGCGGCGGTCAGGCCCGGGCTACTTCCCCATGAGGTGCTCAAGCACCATCTGGTCCAGCGCCGCGTAGTCACGATCGGCCACCAACTGCCGGGCCTTGGTTTCATCGAAGGAGCGGGCCTTCTCGACCAATCGCAGAAACGTGCGGCGGCTGTTGTCCAGATGCGCCAGCCAATGCTCAGGCTTCGTGGTGCGGAAGGGATGGACATCAAAACAGACGTACTCGCCGCGCCGCCCATAGCCGTTGCGCTCGAGGGCCCGCACTTGATTGAACGCCACCCGCAGGTTTGCGCTCGCGAACGGTTTGTCCTGGTCGAACTTCAGCCCGTTCTGGTCATTCAGATGCAGTGACCAGAGCTTCCCGAACAGCATGGCAAAATCGATCTCGTCGGCGGGATCCAACCCGGCCAGAATGGCGTGCGCGGACTCGATGAGGCAACCGACCCGTTTGGGGTCGCGCGTAAGGGCGCCAATGGCCAGGGCGTGCCCGATGGTGGGCAAATAGGCGTGATCCATCGGCTCGTTCGGTTTGGGCTCGATGGCCAGCCGGATCTTTTTGTCGTGCGCCAGCATTTTGTCCATTGCCTCGACCAGCAACTCGAAACTGCGCCGCCCATTCTTCGCCTCGCGCAAATACGTGCCCTCCCGGGCCAGCCACAGCACGATGAGATCGGTGCCCAGCTCCCGGGCGATATCAATGCAGCGCAGGGAGCGTTCCATGGCGTATTTGCGGCATTTCGGATCGTTGCTGGTGTAGCCGCCGTCCATCGTCAGCGGACTGAACCAAAGCCGCGGAGCCACCATCTCGGCGGCAATGCCGGCACCCTTGAGCTTTTTCCGGAGCGCGCGCGCCTCCTGGCGCGCCTGCTCCGCGCTCTTGCCATCAATGTCCGGGACGGCGTCGTCGTCATGAAACATCATGGCGTCGAAGCCAAGCTTTTTGAGCTGCTCGAGCTTCCAATCGAAGGTTTGGGGTTGGCGGGTCGGCGGGCCGTAGGGATCCTGGCCCTCACTGATATTCCACGGCCCGAAACAGAAGCGGTACTGGTTTTTTGGCATACTGACGGCGACCATAGCCCGGTGGCGAAAGAAGAAAAGCAAAAAACTTTACCTCGGCGAGGTTATGGGTAAGCTCCCCTACAGCAGAGGTGATTATGAACAATCCTGAAGCGGAGAAGAGCCTTGAAACCCCAGGCAAAGTGACGTTTCTGGATGGCCAGGGCGAACTGCCCATGCTTGAGGTGAGCACCCGCTGGGCGGACGCTGAGATTTACCTGCATGGCGCCCACGTAACCGGTTTTCAAAAGCGCCGGGAGCCTCCACTGTTGTTTATGAGCCAGTGCAGCCGGTTCGAGAGCGGACATCCGATTCGCGGCGGCATTCCCGTGATCGTGCCGTGGTTCGGGATGCGCGAGGGTCTGGGGCAGCATGGCTTCGGCCGAAACGTCACCTGGGAATTGCGCGAAGTCCGGCTGGCCCTGGACGGACGCGTGAGCGCCCACTTCCGTCTGCCCGATTGCCCCGAAGCCGGAAGCTTTCCGCCCTTCCGCGCCGAATACGAGGTGACGGTCGGAGAAGCCCTCGAACTGCGGCTCACCGTGACCAACGAGTCGCCGGATGAACCACTGACCTTCGAGAATTGCCTGCACACCTACTTCCTGGTCAGCGACGTGACCGCAATCTCGATCCAGGGTCTCCACAGCGCGAAATACCTGGACAAGACCGCCAATTTCGCGGAGAAGGTGGAAACCGCCGAAAGTATCCGCATCGGCGGCGAGGTGGACCGCACGTATATCAACACGACCACGCCGGTCACCATTCACGACCCGCGCTACGGCCGGAAGATCCTCGTTGAAAAGGAGGATTCCGCCTCGACCGTGGTCTGGAACCCCTGGGTTCAAAAAGCCCAGGAGATGCGCGACTTCGGAAATGACGAATACCAACGGATGGTCTGCGTGGAGTCGGGCAATGTCGGCCCCAACCAGTTGAGCCTGCCGCCCCGCGGGAGCTCGACGCTCACCGTTCGGCTCAGCAGCCAGTCGGGGCTCGCGCTGTAGCGTCCCACCCGCCTATTGACCTAGCATTTTTGCTTCCCAGGCTTTCAGCGACTGGCCCTCGCTGATATGGGAGATGCCCGCCTGATGAGCAATCGCCAGCCACTTTTCCAGTAACGCGCGGTGTTCCTCGCCCTTGACCTGGCGGGTTGCAAGTTGGACATACCACACCGGCAAATGAGCCACCCGCACGCGAAAGCGAATCGACTCGTCGTCCGCGGCGCTCTCGGCCGAGTCGAGGATGCGATTGGCCCGCTCGAGGAAATCCGGGTTTAAGTATCCGGCTTGCGGCGAGTCGTAGATGCGGGCATGAGTGCCCCCATCGCGGACCTGATCTTCGAGCAATTGGACGTAAGCGCGCATCCCCGAGGCTGCGCGGCCGTAATAACCACTCAGGAATTCCTCCATGCAAGCCTCCAGATTTGTCTCCGGATCCCAGAGCAGCCGGGCGAGCAAATAGGCGCGCAACGGCTCGAGTTCGCCGCTGCCGCCGGGCGAATAGTTGCCCTGCTCGAACAGGCCGTTCACTCCATGTTCCACGAAAAACCGGACATTGGGCTGCAACGCGTCAAAATTCGGGAACGGTTGCTGGTAATGGGCGAAATTCGGGGTGTAATCCCACACGTAAAGCGAGGGGGCGATCGGCTGCCAGGCCAGAATGTCGTCGCGAAACTTCTGGTTTTCAACGGATGCGCAGGACGCGAGCGGGTGGGCAAAGCAGCACTCGATCGAACACAGGCGAATGATCACGTTCCGACGGGGGCGCAGCGTCTTCGGCGGCTTGCGGGTGTATTGGTAAGCGAGCGTGTCAAGACGCACCGCCGGGTAATCTTTTTCGATGTTCTCGGCAATGGCGTTGACAAAACGAACCACCGAAGCCGAGGGACTGCCCTCCGCGTCATCCAACGCTTTGCATTCAGGACATTGACACCAGTTTCCCGTGTCATTTTGCGAAACGCTCACAATGGTGACCTCCGGATGCTCGCGAATCCAGGATCGCACGCGCTCGATCGAGAGCCTGAGCACCTCGGGGTTGGCGAGGCAGCGCTGGACATAGCCTCCCACCCGTTTGCCCTTGATCATCGGAAAGTACTCCGGATGCGCCGCAAACAAATCCGCCGGCACCAGGCTGTCAAAGCTATGGACAAACGGGAAATACACGGCGGGACGTCCGCCATGCTTCGCCTGGAGCGGGTAATGATGTCCGTTTAGCCGGTGCCGGGCGGCAAAATCCGCGTTGCGCATGACTTCGGTCCAAAACACCTCGCGATATTCCAGAGCGGGGATTTTCGATTCTTTGAGCCGGGCGATGACCAGCCGGTTGGTCCGCGGCGCCCGCTCGACCTCGGGAGTCAACCAACGCACGCCGAGATGTCGCTCGAGCAGCTCATAGACGCCGTAGAGGGTGCCGCGCGGCCGGCCGCCGGCGATGATCAACCGCTTGCCGTCCGTGCGAAGCGCAAACCCCTCCGGCCCGAGCTGCTCGAGGCCCAACTCCAGCCGGCTCGTCCGGGAACTGCCGCCGACCAGAATCTCACGCGCCTGCCGGGGCGCCAGTTCGTTGGTGATGAGCAACGTCGCCCCGGTGATTTTTTTCAGATAGGTTTGCAATTCCTCGGCGGCGTAGCGCTCCGAGGGAATGGCGTTGGTCGCCAGGATGATGACGTAGCGTGTGACGCCGTTTTTGGCGAGTTCCAATCCGGCGCCCAGCGCCGGAAACCATCCGGCCGCAACGAGGATCGTCGCGAGGAAAAACGCCACGCGGCCGCGAAACACAGGCAGGACGAGGGCTGGTTGGTTTGCTTTCATAAATCGTCTTCGGTTCATTGGCTGTTCACGCCCCGGACGGCCATGCGCAAACGGTAAAGCCCTTTGCTGGCGGTGATGAACAGAGAACGGCCATCCGGTCCGCCAAAGCAGACGTTCCCCACCCACGGCTCCGGCACGTCGATTTGCTTGATCTTTTCGCCCGAGGCCGCATACACCATCACCCCTTTGCCGGTCAGATACACATTCCCGCGATCATCAAGGGTCATGCCATCCGAACCCTCCCGACAAAAAAGTCTTTTGCCGGATAAATCACCGCTGGCTTCGATCTGATAGCGATAGGTCGTTTTCGCGGCGATGTCCGCCACGTAAAGCGTCCGTCCGTCCGGCGTGCCGATGAGGCCGTTGGGCTGTTGCAGATCGCCAATTACCCGGCGGGCCGGGCCGGCGCCCCGTTTCAGATAATAGACGCACTCCGCCATCTCCTTCCCGCCCCGATCCCAATACTTCCGCTGGTAATACGGGTCGGTGAAATAGATGTCACCGTTCGAGGAAATCCAAAGATCGTTGGGACCGTTGAACCGTTTGCCCTCGTAATCCCGCAAGACCACCACCGGCTTTCCATCGGGCGGCAACCGCCAGAGCTCGTTCTTCGCATCCGCGCAGATCCAGAGATTGCCGGCGGCATCAAAGCAAAGGCCGTTGGCCCGCCCGCTGGGCTGCAGGAAAATCGAGAGCTGGTCGTCAATGCTCCATTTCAAAATGCGATCATTGGGTTGATCGGTGAAAAAAATGTTGCCTCGCCCATCGGCGGCGGGGCCCTCGGTGAAAACGAAATCTCCGGCCAGCTTTTCCAGCCGCGCTCCGGGGGCGATCAGATTGGTGTCGCTGGCGAGGGCGGCGAGAGCGGCGAGCAGGAGCTGGCAGATGAGCGCGGATTTCATAGTGGTCTCAATCCACCGGCATAAAAGCCGATGCCCGCGGCTGGGGAAAGAGAATTCTGGCGGAGGTCTAGGGTTATCCCCTTTCACTACTGTCCGGATATTGAAGGGCGGTTCAAGCATTTTGGCCCATGTTTGCGGGGGCTCCATGAAGATTGAGGGGTGTGATCGATTTGAAAGTTTTTCAGCGTTTCTGTCCAGCAGCATCCTTGCCAATTTCCTTTATGGCCCCACGGCGCTTCAACCAGCTTTTGGTAAGCCAATTCATGAACCTCGAAAACGTCTTCGACTTCGGGCGAATCAGTCCCCGCCGTGTAGTGGTCCGCGTTGTAGAAACCCGTGTCCTCACGCCACCGTGGCTTCTCCCTGGCCAGGAGCCGGGAGGGTTAACCGCTCGACACGGCACAGGAGGCCCTTCACGCCACTCTGCGGAAAGTTCAGGGTGAAGGTGCCGCCGACCGTCAGGATGGCCGCGCTGGACTTGCGCACCCGCATTGAGCCGCTCAGCAGTGGTTGCGCGGCCACCCGTCCGGCGGCGTTGGCAATCTTTTGCGCCACGGTTTGGCGCGTTATCCACGGGCGGCTGAGCGTTTGGGAAAGCATCGCTTGAGTAATCTGGAAATTGCCCCGAT